>JBBQNY010000024.1:0-27388 GCA_038330365.1 Lysobacterales bacterium
CCGCACGCGACCTGCAGGGACAGGGCGGGCATTACGCCAAGGCTATCGATCACGCTGCGCTGGTTGAGTTGATGAAGCAGCATCGGCGATACGCCTTGCCGCGCTGATCGGGAATGCTCCGCCAGCACAACCGGGGTCAGAGCGACTTATGGCGAGCGGATCATCGCAGTCCGGCTCGAAACGCTGCCGTGCCCTCGAGACTACGCAGGTTGCCCCTGCGCGATAAGGCACTCTGACCCCGTTCGAGGACCATAAGGCACTCTGACCCCGTTCGAGGGCAGACCCCGTTCGAGGGCATCCGATACGGTTCGCGTGACTGCGCCATGCGCCTGGCGCACTCGCAATCCTCCACCCCGTCATTCCCGCGCAAGCGGGAATCCATGGTCCCTACGCAAGCGCACGGCCCGACGACCAAAAGCCAAGCCGTGGCGCTGATCAGTAATTTCTCGGCGCCGACGCCGCACCGTGCCCCACCACCCTCCTCGTCATTCCAGCGCAAGCGGGAATCCATGGTCCCCACGCAAGCGCAGGGCCCATGTCGCACAGAACGTCGAATCCATGCCGTCGCGCCGGTTTGGTGAGATCTCGCCACTCAAGCGTGGATTCCCGCTTGCGCGGGAATGACGAGTGTGGGGGCGGACGTGAAGATCCAAACCCTGCGCGATCGCAAACGTTCTGGACCGCAGTGCCCTTTCACGGGAATGCCAGTGGATGGGGTCGGGCGAAAAATTCAAGCGCAACGCGCCGGGAAATGTCGCGGATGGCAGTGCGCTTTGCGGGAATACTACGAGTCGCGTATCAGAGTCGGCGGGGCCATGCGGCGATGAACGCCGCCAGTGCGCCGGACCCTGCGATCCAGACGAAGAGAGGAAGTCCGAACAATATCGGCCCTGCAACCGGCATGCCAAAGACCACGGCTGCCGCGACCAGCAGAGCCGCACCCACGATTGCGAATACCGTCTTGCGCTGGCCTTCGCGCGCGGCGCGCACCAGCGCCTCGATGTCGGGCGAATGCATCTGCATCGCGTGCCTGCCTTCGACCTGCTGCCGCAGCCAGCTGTGTATCAGTCGCGGCATGTCGGGCGCGTGCGTGATGAGCTCCGGCAGGCGCTTGCGGAACTCGGCTGCCAGGCGCTGCGGGCTGTAGCGCTCGATCAGTATCTTCTCTAGCACTGGTCGCGCCACCGCCCAGATGTCGAGTTTCGGGTCCAGCCGGCGGCCGACGCCCTCGATGTTGAGCAGGGTCTTCTGCAGCAGGATCAGTTGCGGCTGCAGCGTCAGCTCGTAGCGCTGCGCGACGCGGAACAGCTTGATCAGCACTTCCGCGAGCGAAATCTCGGACAGCGGGCGGGTGAAATACGGCTCGCAGACCGAGCGCGCCGCGGCCTCGAGTTCATCGATGCGAACGTGCGAGGGCATCCAGCCGGCCTCCACGTGCAACTCGGCGATGCGCCGGTAGTCGCGATTGAAGATCGCCATGAAGTTCTCGGCGAGGTAGTACTGATCCTCGCTCGAGAGCTGGCCCATGATGCCGAAGTCGAGCGCGATGAAGCGCGGGTTGTCACGCCGCGCGGGATCCGAATCCACCCAGATATTGCCGGCATGTGCATCGGCATGGAAGAAATTGTCGCGGAATACCTGCGTGTAGAACACGCGCACACCCTTCGCGGCCAGCGCCGGCCGGTCGATGCCGGCCGCATCGAGTGAGGCGACGTCGTCGGACGGAATGCCGCGCACGCGCTCCAGTGTGAGCACGCGCTCGCCGCTGTGGCTCCAGATCACTTCCGGCACGTAGAGATCGTCCGAGTCCTTCCAGAAGCGGCGCAGCACCGAGGCGTTTGCGCCTTCGCGCTGCAGATCAAGCTCTGCTGCGAGCGTCGACTCGATCTCGGCGACGACTTCGCGCGCCCGCACCTTGTCGGCGGCCGGATGTGCGCGCTCCACCACGGCGGCGACGGCCTTGAGCAGGGCCATGTCATCACCGATCTGGTGCTCGACGCGCGGGCGCAGCACCTTGACCACGACTTCGCGGCCATCGGCGAGGCGCGCGGCGTGCACCTGCGCGACCGACGCCGAGGCCAGCGGCTGCGTATCAAACTCGGCGTATGCGGCTTCGATGGGTTGCCCCAAGGACTTCTCGATCTGGGCACGCGCGAGATCACCCGGAAACGGCGCGACCCGGTCCTGCAGCTGCTCGAGTTCCTCGGCGACGTCGAATGGCACCAGATCCCGCCGCGTCGACAGGATCTGTCCGAACTTGACGAAGATGGGGCCGAGTTCCTGCAGCGCGAGCCGCAGTCGCGCGCCGCGCGACTGGGCTGCAACCTCGAGCGACGCGCGCGGCACGAAAGGTCGGGCCAGTGCGAGCCAGCGCGCCGCCGGCGTGCCGTCCAGCAGGTCGTCAAGCCGGTAGCGCAGCAGCACCCGGCCAATGCGCCACGCCCGTCGCGTGGACTGCATCATGGCTTGCTTGCCGGCTTGCTTGCCGCGACGCTGCGAGTTGCCTGCCGCGTGCGCACAACGCGCGCCTGCAGACGTTCCACCGCGTCGCGCAGGTCGTCAACTTCGCGGTTGAAGGTTGCAAGCTCGATCTCGCCGATCACGTCCCGGCGTTCCTCGACAAGGAAATCCGCGACATCCTCGCGCAGGCTGGCCGCGGAGCTTCGACTCCAGTCCCAGCCGCCGCGCAGGGCGCGCGCCAGCATCGGTCCCCAGGTGTTTCCCAGGCGCTGCGCGAGCGCTTCCTCGATGTCGGGAGCGAAACGCCGCGCGACACCTTCCAATTCGCGTGCCAGCTGGGCGTCGCCCGTTACCTCGACACGGGCATTGCGATCTGCTGCCGCGAGACCCGCCAGCCCAAGCCATCCGCGCAGACTTCCGACCATGCCGAGATCCGGCGCAGCATCCTCACGCGGCCCGACACGCAACTCACCTTTCTGCACGCTAAGCCGGAGCGCCAGGTCACCGCTGCTCCAGCCGAGCTCCACGCTGCGGCCATCGAGTTCCTGCAGTCGCGCTGCAGTGTCCGGATCGAGTGCGAGCGCGCGATTGAGCGCCGCTTCGAGCGCGGCGCCGGCAAAACCAAGAATGGGCGACTGCGATCGATTCATGGGAAATGCGCCGGGAATCGGCAAGAGTGTAGCTGCCGCGCCGGTGGCCGCCGCTACTTGGCTTGAAGTCGCTTCACACTGGGGTGGTCCGGACCGAGTGTTTTTTCGAGCGTAGCGAAAGCCAGCGTGCGCCCCTGTGCGGCCTCGTCGGCCTTGCCAGCAAGATCGAGCGTCTGCGTATGCGCAAGTAACGCTTCCGCGTACGCAACACCACGATGAAGTGTGCGGCGGCTATCGAAGCCCGCCATCGAGGCGCGCGATTCGGCCAGTCCTTCGTTTACCCGGTGCAGGCGAGCCAGTGCCAACCCATGACCGGCGCCGGCTTTGAGCGACTCGGTCGTCGGCTTCCGACCGGCCGCGGCGAACGCAGACGTCGCTTCCCCCAGTTTGCGCTCCGCTTCAGAATCCCGTCCCTCCTCGATCAATCCGAAACCCCAGGCGACGGCGTCCCGCGGTTCATCGATGTCGCCGGCCATTCGATAAAGTCCCCGCGCCCGCTGGAACAGGGCGTAGGCATCCTCCATACGACCTTGCGCGATACGCACGCGGGCGAGACCACTCAGCGGGTTGCCCTGCATGGCGTTTTCCGGCGGGAGCAATTCGGCGAGAAGAGCTTGCTCCTCAAGAAACACCGCTTCAGCTTCCGCGTAGCGTCCTTGCCCGTACAGGCCAAAGCCAATGCCCGACAGCGCCCACGCCTGGCGCGCCCGTGGGGAATCCGGATCGCTGCGCAACAGCGCGAGCACTTCGCGTGATTCGCGCTCGGACTCCACGAAGCGGTCGAGCTTGGTCAGGCTTGCGGAGATGTTGTTGTGATCAACCGCGGTCTGCACGGCGTTTGCACCGAACAGCGCGCGCCGGTCGGCCAGATTCGCGCGGTGTATCGCCAGCGCGCCTTCCGCGTCACCCAGAGAAAGAGCGGCGTTGCCGGCGACCGTGCGCGACTGGATCATCTCCTTCCGATAATCGCCCGGCAGACGACGGAACATTGCTACGGACTCATTGGCAAGCCGCGCCGCCTCCGTCGCATTATCGAGGCGCATCTGCGCAACTGCGAGCAGATTGAGCGTGTTCGCCTCGTCGGAGGACTCTCTGCCATAGCGCTCCCGAAACTCGGCCCGGCTTCGCTCCAGCGGTTCGATCGCGGCCTGGTAGTTGCCGAGCCCCTGCAGACCCGAAGCAAACGCGACGCGCAACTCCGATCTTGCAGCCGGGGCATCGGCTAGTTCCGTATCGACGCGCGCCAGACCCGACTTGATGAAATCCTCTGCTGTCAGCTTGCTGCCCGCACGCGTTTTCAGCGGATCGGCCTCCGTGAACAATCGCACCACGAATGCGCGAGTTCGCTCGGCCAGCTCGGCCTCATCCACGGCACGTCGGGCCGCCGTCCGGGCGATGGCTGCTTCGCGATCGGCGCGCTGGGCCTCGGCTCTTGCGACCCCCGCCTGCCAGAGCGCAAGTCCCAGCCCGGCCAGAATTGCGACCAGCACCAGCGCGGCACTCGCCACCACCAGGCGGTTGCGGCGCACGAACTTGCTCGCGCGATAGCTGAGTGAATCCGCACGTGCGGCGATGGGTCGACCTTCGAGAAACGCCCGCAGGTCATGGGCCAACGCCGCCGCTGAAGCGTACCGACGCGACGGTTCGCGCTGCAGCGCTGTCAACACAATGGTGTCGAGATCGCCTTCGAGATGCGTCGCCCGCCGTTCGGTGCCCGAGCCTGACTGCCTGCGGATGACGGCACTGGGTCTCTCGGTCGTCTCCTCCGTCACTTCGCGTGCGAGCGCGTCGAGCGAGCGCGCGCCGCGTATATGCGGCAGCGCGCCGGTCAGCATCTGGAACATCAGCACGCCGAGCGCGTAAACGTCGGTCGCCGTGGTTATCGACTCGCCGAGAAACTGCTCCGGTGCAGCATAGGCAGGCGAGAGCACGCGCATGCCGGTTCCCGTGAGGATCTCCGCGCTCTCGTCCGCCTCCAGCAGTTTGGCGATGCCAAAGTCGAGCAGCTTGACTCGACCCTCGCTGTTCACCAGCACGTTGGAAGGCTTGAGGTCGCGATGCACCACGAGATGCCGATGCGCGAAGTCCACCGCATCACAGACCGATGCGAGGAGTTCCAGGCGCGCGTCGAGATCGAGCGCATGCGCACCGACGTAGTCCATCAGCGGCTCGCCCTCGACGTATTCCATCACCAGCCACGGCAACCCGTCTTCCGACATGCCGCCGTCGATCAGTCGGGCGATCCCGGGGTGTTCGAGGCGCGCCAGGATGCTGCGCTCGCGCACGAATCGACGGATCACGTCTTCGGTATCGACACCGCGCCGCAGCAGCTTGAGCGCGACCCTTTGCACAAAGTCACCGCCGCTGCGCTCGGCGAGATACACCTCGCCCATGCCGCCACGACCCACGCGCCGCAGCAGGCGATAGGCGTCAATGCATTCGCCGCTGCGATCGCCCGGCTCGGGGAGATCCGTCTCGGACTCCGCACTCGCCGGCGATGCTCCGGTGAGGGCAGCGCGCCAGTCCCCGTCCAGTGTGGACTCCTCACGCGCATCGGAATCGAGCAGACGCCGGACCTCGGCGGCGAGCGCCGCATCCGTGCTCGCCAGGGAGGTCAGACGCGATTCGCGCGCTTCCGGGTCGAGCTCCACCAGCGTGTCGAACAATTCGGCCACGCGGCGCCAGCGCCCAGCGGCGTCCGAGGACACGCCGGCATTCACGCCTGCATATCCGCCAGCAGGAAGGCACGCGCGCGTCGCCAGTCACGCTTGAGCGAGCGCTCGGATCGATCCAGTACCGGTTCGAGTTCGGCCAGGTCGAAGCCGCCGAAGAAGCGCAGCTCCACCAGGCGTGCAAGCGCAGGGTCCAGCGTTGTCAGGCGTTGCAGCGACTCGTCGAGCGAGAGCAACTGCTCGCTGCGACCGGCTGCGGCGATCTGCAATGCACCGGTGTCGAGCGCGCGCGTCTCGAGACCGCCACCGCGCTTGTGCGCGGCGCGCTCGCGCGCGTGATCGATCACGATCTGCCGCATCGCCCGCGCCGCCACCGCGAAGAAGTGTTCGCGATCCTGCTGGTTCAGCGCTTCGGGTCGGCGCAGTTTCAGATAGGCGTCGTGCACCAGCGAAGTCGTGTGCATGCCGCCATTGCCGCCGCGCAGCACGCGCGCAGCCATTCGATGCAGTTCCGCATAGACGGCCGCGAACAGGCGATCGGCCGCCGCGCTGTCACCCTTGCCAGCGAGCCCGATGAGTGCGGTCAGATCTTCTGGTTCGTTCACGAGTGCCCCGCGCAGTGTGCGCGGGCAAACCGTGACACAGCGCCGCGCCGACAGCAATCGGCGCGGCGGCAAGCTGCAACACGGTCGACATCGAAAGTGTCGGCAACCGAGGGCGTGCGCTACTCGAAACCGTTATCGAACAGCGCCTCCGGCAGAATCTCCGGTGAAGGTCGCGCCGTGACCGGCTCGGACAGTTCCGACTCAACGCCGCGCGTCGAATAGGTGCTTACCCGGTAGGTGCGCTCGAAACCGTAGCGCGCCGCCAGATCGGCGAAACCCTTGTTGAAGCTGGAACCCAAGGGGCGTGGCTTGCCATCGACCCCATCGACGTAGATGCGGAAACCGGCGATGCGACTGTCGGTTGGTGCATTCCACGCCAAGTGGACGAAGCGGGTTCCAGATGCACTCGCTGCCATCAGCGAAGTCGGAACGGGCATACCTCCGACGGTGACTCGCTCTTCGTTGTTCTCACCATCAATCTCTCCGTCCTCCGAATCCACCGCGATGGTGGCGCGCAGCGTCTGTGCCTCATCAGCACTGAATGACGTGGGCACCATCACCTGCACGGTCTGCACCAGCTTGGCGCCCGCGGCGATGCTGCCCAGCGTCAACGTGGCGCTGCTGCTCGTCCGGGTTTGCGGCGTATCCCACCAGAAGGTGACGCGCGCGGTGTTGTCCGCGTCCACCTTCCAGGCGCTGCCGCGATTGGCCACTTCAATCTGGACGGAGATGGGAACGCCAGGCGTGAGGCTCCTCGCGGGGGTCGTCAGCTTCTCGACAAAAAGGTCCGGCAGATCTGGAAGCATCGCCATCTCTATGCCCGCTTCCACGGATTCCACCTGCGCGACGGTCTGCGCCCCGTCGGCATTCACGGGACCGCTCCCGTTCGCGAGGTTTGGAATCTGCACGGTGACACTGACGGCTGCAACCTCGCCGGTCAGCGAATTGAACGCTGCGTCCGGCTGGAAGTAGATGCCAGCGCCTGACTGGGCAGATGCAAGATCGATAGGTCGCACCACGGACGGCTGCAGCGGAGACCGGAATTGCTGGATTGAACCGGTTGACGTCCGCAAACCAGCGGGATCGTCAGCGAACAGATTGAGCTCCGGATCGGCGGCGCCGGGCACGGGGCCCATCGCAAGCCCGCGATATGTCACTACGGCATCGCCGTCGCCATTGATCGCCAGCCGCGGACGCTCCACATACAGCGCACGTCCGCGTTGATCCTGCACCTGCCAGGTGGTGAACGTACAGCTGCTGCCGCCGGGACAGGTGCCCTGACCGAGTTGCAGCGCCTGCCGTGTTCCCACGTAGTTGGTGGTGCCGGCCTTGGTGAAAGCGATTGCAATCTGTCCGTTCGTCTTACCGGCGATGCTCGGCTGGGCAATGGCGCGGGTCGATGAGCCGCCCACGTTGAGTTGCTCGGGTCTGCCGCTGTCCATGTTGCGCATCGCGAGAAAGCGGCTCGAGACATCGTCAAGCTTCACCGGAGGATTGACGCCCGTTGCCGGCGCATACCGCACCCAGGCCACCACCGCCTCTCCGCCGGCGTAGGTCAGCGCCGGCGTGATGTTGATGCTGCCACTCTGATCGACCTGCACGGGCGCGGTGAAACGCGTGCCATTGAAAGTCGAGAAGAAGATGTGCTTGTCGCCACCGACCGTTCCGGAGGTGTTGCGCTGGAAAGCGAGCGCGACCTTTTCGGCGCAGCCGAATCGAATCTGCTGGAACGTCGGTTTGCAGCGGGCCAGTTTGACCTGGCCCTCCCCGAATCCCGGCGTGGTGAGATTGACTGCGGTGCCCCATACATCACCGTCAAACAGCGCATAGCGAAGCCGCTGTGCGGCGGCGGCACTGTTGCGCGTGGGTCGCGGCGGCGGTGCGCCTGCGGGAACCGCGGGCATTGAGCTTTCAGCCCAGACGGCGACGGCACGATCGGCGCTGTAGTACGCAACTGCGACGTCACGAATGCCGAAACCGCTGCTGATCGTCCGAACCGGTCCCGGAACCCTGGATGAGAAAGCAAATTCGCGTGCCACCAAACGGCCTTGCTGATCAAGATTCAACGCCAGCTGATTGCCACTGCCGTCGAATGCGGTCACGGGCGATCGATAGAGCGCACGACGCGTCTCACGAGGGAACGGAACAACCGGCGGTACATCTGTTCCCGCTGGCAGCGCGGGCGAGTCAAGGCTGCTCGCCACGGTCGGCCAGTTGAGTCCAGGAGATGGCGTGATGAACGAGTTGACCGCAGCCGCGACGCCGTAGTCACGGAATCCGCAACCGCTGGGATTGCGACTCTCGAGGATGTTGAACGTCCGCTCGATGTCCGGGATGTAGCAGGTCGGATCGAATGGGTTTGGAATCGGGCAGCCAATCTCCAGCCAGCCGGAGAAGTCGAGGGTGAACCGCACGCAGGGACTCAGATCAACGGAATCGAGTGTGGTTTCGGTCACGGTCTCGGCAGAAACTCCGCCGTAGATCGCAGCGCCAGCGTCGATCAGGATTCCAAACAACACGTCGATATCGACGCCGATCAGCACACCGACGCTGAAGCGGCCGCCCGCATCGACACGGGTCGCGCCGGGATTGGTGGGTGTGAAGTAGGCGTCGAGCAGGTATTCCGCCTTGATCACCAGATCCGCAAAGACTTCCGCCGACAGCAGTTCCGGAATGCCCCAGTACCAGCGAAAGATCGGAATGGTGGCGCTGAAAAGCTCTTCCCAGGGGTTCTGCCCCGAGCCCGTCCGCTGGTCGATGACACCCGCATTGTTGCCGCTCGCGGCGCCGTCGGCGGGAGTGGAAGACGGCGACTTGCTGAACTGCTCGTAGGCAAACTCGACTGCCGTGGACGCGGCGCAGAACTGGGCTGATCTCGGAATGCAGAATTCATACCCCGCTGCGCCCTGCGTGCGACTGCGCTTCGACGGCAGGTTGTAGCGCGCGGGCGCTGCCGCGGACTGCGCGCTGCTGGCGCCAATCGGAGGAGAAAGTTCGAGCCGGCGTGCGTGCGGCCGGAAGGTGTCGATATGCGCACCGGGCGATCCCACGTAAGCTGCCGTATCGGAATCAAGGGCCTGGAACTCGAACTGGACCTGCCTCGATCCCAACTTGCCCAGCACATCATGCGCGAGCAGCAGACCGTTGATGTTTCCGTTGCGCCCGAAAATGTGCTTGGGGAAACGGAAGCCTTCATTGAGATTGGCGGGCAGCGTCGCGCGCCAGACTTCGGGCGGCGTGCCGCTGCTCGTGCAGGCGCCGCCGCCTCCGATCTTGGTGAGTGGAATAACGAAGTTGCCGTTCGGACTGAACACATAGAACGTGGCGTCGGCCAATGGACGGCCTGCGCCCGCGAAGTACTGGAACTCGACCTCGCGCGTGGCCGGTTGAGCGGGTGTGAATGTGACACCGCTGTTGCGGAAGGGCGTCAGGTCGACGATGGGCTTGTAGCGCACCTTGGAATTGTTGGCGTTCGCCACCTCGATGGCCGCTTCCGCGCCGCCAGAGCGGACGAAGAACGGATCGCCCAGCAGCAGGCCGCTGAAGCCCAGGTTTGGCAGGTTGACGGTGAGATTCGCGCTGGTCTGATGAACCGTCGGCGTGCAGTTCAGCGAGCCGCATGCGTAGATCTTGATGATGCCGAGGTAGCGATCCACGTTGACTTTCAGACGCGTGGGTTGCTCGATGTTTGCGGTCTGGGCACCGACACTCGTCTGCGTCACGTAGCCGTAGCCCGTATGTGCGGAGCGAATGACGATGTCGAAGTCCAGCGACGCCGGATCAGTGAGGTAGCAGCCACCCGGAGTGTTGATGTCCGGGCTGGTGATGCAGGTTTCGGTCGGCTGGATCGTCAGGCGCGGTGGCGGGCCCGAGCCATCGACGTTTACGCCGCCCTGCGGAACCGACAAGCCGAACTCGAATTCCGCCCGACCCAGGGCATCGCTGTACATCAGTGCGTTGCTGGCGGGGCATCCTGCGATTGCTCCCACCACTGGCGGAGTGAACTGCGAGGCCATGCCGGCGTAGTTCACCCCGTCGAGACTCACCCCCGCCTGATTGCTGTTGGGCGGAAAGAGCTCATCCAGTGGCGCGTTGATCAGCTCGAGTCGAGCGCCCTCAATGCGCGAACCGTCATTGCCGCGCAGGGTGATCGAGATGTCGATGGCGGCGTCGGTATCGAAGGCCACACTGGCAGGACTGTTTGAGCCGGCAGAATTCTGCAGCACGCCGTTGGAGTCGCGGAATTGACTGTGGCTGATGATCTGCCCAGTGCCGGCAGCCTGCGTGGCCGAAAGCGTTCCGATCTGCGGCGTGCGCATTGTGTGATTGAAACTGCCGTTGGTCTGCACCGGCTGATCCGCCACTCCCATCGGCTGCACGCGGCCATTGCCGGCCATCCAGTAGTGCTGCACGGTCACGTCGGCTGCCGTTGCCTCGTTGAATGCCAACGTGCCCTGCACTGCAAATGCATTGCGTGGCGAAGGTGTGCTGGTCGAAGGCGTCGCCCCAACGACCCGAGCGAAGGGACTGAGGTTCGGCGATTGCACATTGACCGTACGCGACCCACGACGCGAAGCATTTCTGCCGATGCCATTGCGGGCTTCGACAATCACGTTGGCCGGCAGGCTCGCGGGCCGATCGGTTGGAATGCGCATCCGCCCCGAGAAGCTCGAGGAATTCACGTTGACCGGACCGTAAGCGGACTTGCCGGCGTAGGAAAGGCTGAGGCTGCCGGAGGTGAGTCCCGTGACCGTGAAATTGACCATGGTCCCCGCGCGCGGGCTCGCCGGCGTTAGGGTAATGCCGAGCGGTGGTAACACGCGGAAACTGACGGTGTCCCGCACTACCTCATTGACCGCAAGTTCCAGTGAGTAACTGCCCGTCGGCACGGACGGAATGGTGACGAAGGTCGTGAAGTCGCCGTCTCCATTGGTAATTGAGGCCAGCGTCGTGCGTACCGCCCCGCCGATGAAGTCCACACGATAGTTGGCACCGACCGTCAGGCGGCTGCCGCTGATTGCAACCTGGCCCAGCGCAGTGCCGTTTGCGGGACTTGCCAGCAACTGCGGGCCGAATCCCGGAATCTGGGCTGCCAGCGGCGCCGTCATGGCAGCCAGCAGCAGCAACATCCAGACGAGAGCGGCGCGCTGTGCGGCGCAAGTCAGTACGTATTGCGCAAGTGTGCGCAGCGGACGTGCGGAACCAGAGAGGCTGACCATGGAACGACCTGCAAGAGTGGATGGACTCTTGCTGAGACGTGGAGCGTCGGTGCCGGGGGCCACCCATCGGTCAACGTCGCCCGGCAAACTCCAGATACGTGACGAAGTTCACGCTCCGGTCGCCCGATCACCCGATCACCCGCGACGGAAATGGCATCGACGAATGACCCACTCCCCGGAGCAGGCGAGCGAACCCTCCCCGAAGTGCTGTCAGTAAGCGGAGAGGAAGCGCTGTTCGAAGAGTTCGCTGGCGATGGCGGGCGAACGCAGGAAACCCTGGTATCCGTCACAACCCTCGCGCGCGAGCCAATTGAGTTGGGACTGTGTCTCCACGCCCTCGGCGATAATCTCAAGGTCGAGATTGCGACCGAGCTTGATTACGGCACTGGTGATGACGGCAGAGTCGCTGTCGGCGGCGTCGACTTCCCGCACGAAGGAACGATCGACCTTGAGCGTCGATAGGGGCAGGCGGTGCAGATAGGCGAGCGAGGAGTATCCGGTGCCAAAGTCGTCAACTGCCAGCTTGATCCCCATTTCGCCCAGACGGTTGAGTGTCGGCAGCACCTGTTCCACCGCCTGCATCAGCTTGGACTCGGTGATCTCGAGCGTGAACCAGCGTGGATCGAGCTGGTGTGCGGCCAGGGTCTGTTCCACCCAGTCCGCGACATTCGCCCGCTGCAACTGTCGCGCGGAAAAGTTCACCGCGATCGGCACGGCAGCGAGTCCTTCACGTTGCCAACGGGCCTGGATGCGGCAGGCTTCCTCCAGCACCCACTCGCCGATTTCCAGGATAAGTCCGCTTTGCTCTGCGAGCGGTAGAAACTCGCCGGGCATTACCAGTCCCTGCGCCGGATCGTTCCAGCGCACCAGCGCCTCGCAGGATCGAAGCTCGCCCGATGCCACGCTGAAACAGGGTTGCAGGAACAACTCGAATTCGTCGCGCGCGAGCGCTGCGCGCAGTCCCGATTCGAGCGTCAGCCGACGGCGCGCAGTGCGATTGAGGGATGGCTCGAACGGTCGAATCTCGTCGCGTCCTGCGTCCTTGGCTTCGTACATTGCCGCATCGGCGTTGCGGATCAGCGTCTCGGCGTCGTCGCCGTCGCACGGATAACAGGCGACGCCCACGCTTGCGGTGATCGACAGATCAAGGTCACGCCAGTGGAATGGGCGCCGCAGGTCGGCCAGCACGCGATCGCCAAGCCGCTGACCGTGTTCGGCACTCTCAACGTCGGGCATCAGCAGGATGAACTCGTCACCGCCCAGGCGCGCGACGGTCGAGTCCGGTGGCAGCAGCCGCACAAGTCGCTGGCCCACTTCGCAAAGCAGATCGTCCCCGCGCGTATGGCCGAGGGAGTCGTTGACGGTGCGGAAGTTGTCCAGATCAAGCAGCACCACGGCGAAGGGATTCGCCAGGCCGTCGCCGACTGCACGGATGGCGTCGCCGATGCGCTCCACCAGCAGACTGCGATTGGGCAGGTGGGTCAGCGGATCGAAGAAGGCGAGCGCGCGGATCCGTTCCTGCTGGCGCTGCCGTTCGGTGACGTCCATCACGCTGCCGGTCAGCCGTTGCGCGTCGCTGCGTTCGATGGCGTTGGACTGCCAATTGAGCTCGACCCAGCGCGGCTCGCCATCCTCCCGCACGATGCGGAACATGCGCTGGGCGTCGTCGGTGTGCTTCAGCACACGGTCGACGCCGGCCTGGACGGCGAGCGCGTCGTCAGGGTAAACCCGCGCCAGGAAGCGCTCGAGATTCGGACGGAAACTGCCGGGCTCGAGCCCGAGAATCCGGAACAGCTGGTCGGACCACCACATGTCCCCACTCTGGGTGTTCCACTCGAAGGCTCCCAGCCGGGCGACGCGCTGCGCGAGTGCCAGTCGCTCCTCACTGACCTTGAGCGCCGCCACGTCGCGCAGGCGCCGACGCACCAGACGCGCCTGCGCCGCGATCTGCGCCAGCGCGCGCGCGAACGCGATTTCGTCAGGCTGCCATTCGCGTCGGCGGCCGGTTTGCTCCAGGCACAGCACGCCGACCACCCGACCGTCGATCAGCAAAGGCGAGTCGAGCAGGGAGTACACCTGGTTGGGACTGAGATAGGCTTCCGCCAACTCGCGCGTGCGTGCGTCGGTGAACGCATCCGTGGCTGCGATTACTTCGCCGGCGCCCAGATGACTGAAGTACTTCGGCAGCGCTGATTGCTTGAGCGGCACGGCTGCGGACAGCACGTTGCCATCGGCGGTCAGCAACCGGTGCGGATTCAACAGCCCGGCGCGCGCATCAAGGTGCCAGATCCCGACCACGCTGACCTCAAGTGTGGTGCGCGCGCGCTCGATCACGAGCTCGCACATCTCGTCGTACTCACCCCGCGGGAGGGCCGGGTGCAGCGCCAGTTCGGCCAGTACCCGCGACTGGATTTCGGATCTCGCCGCCAGCGCAGCGCGATCCGCGGCCACTGCGGCGGCGGTGAGTCCATTGCGTCGATGCGTCAATTGATCGGGAAAAGCCGCCATGGCGCGCCTCCTCAGACAGCTGTTATCAGATATACGCGCAAAACGACCCTCGAATCGCTCATCCCGTCACGTCCTACGGGTGCAGGACGGGTGCTGAAGCTCCGTAGTCGCAACTTTCACGCGCTACTCACGAAGTGGCCTCCTGTTTGACCCCCGCGACCGGGGCGCCCAGAATCCGACGCAGCGGTCCGCATGTTGCGCGCCCACTTGAGGACCCAGCACATGCGAAGCCATTTCCCGCGTTCGATCGCCTGCGCCGTCGCTGCGCTCCTGATCCTGTTCGTCAGCGGTTGTGCCACCACGCAGTCCACGCGCGCCAAGGGCCTGAAGTCCACGGGCGATATCGCCAGCGTGAGCAACTGCGTACACCTCACCGTCATCAGTTTCGGCATACCGGATGATGGCAAGGCGCCCGAGTCGGTGGGCATCTCGCTGGCCGCCGATATCGCCGGGCGCCTGCGCATCGACTTCGGCTCGCTGTTCGAGGATGTGGTGATCGCCGGCGAAGCACGAGGTATGCAGGGCGAATGCCTGCTCGAAGGCGACATCACCTACTACCGCGCGGGCAGCCGCATCGTCCGGCTGGTGCTGATTCCCGGCATCGGTCGCGCCAGCCTCGAGGGCAACATCCGGATCGTGGATGCGGCCAGCGGACGCGAGTTGCTGGTGGCCCCGTTCGACAAACTCTGGGCCTTCAGCGGATTGTCGGGCTTCTCCAAGGGCATCGACGACATGCTCAAGGAAACGGCCGCCTCGGCCGCGTCCACCGTCGCGCGCGCCAAGGGCTGGCAACCGCCGCCACGACCTTCGGGCGGCAACCGCTGATCGAGAGCGCGCGCGACTCGCGCCGAACACGTCACATTGCCGGAGCACCAAACATGAGTCATAAACGCATCGGGTTCATCGTCGGCAGCCTGCGTCGTGATTCTTTCAACAAACGCCTGGCACATGCCATCGAGTCGATGGCGCCGGACGCCTTCAAGTGCGAGCACATCGCGATCGACGCCCTGCCGCTTTACAACCAGGACGGGGACGCCGACCCGCCAGAAGCCGCCGTGCAGTTCAAGCGCGCCGTTTCGGCCTGCGATGGCGTGGTTTTCGTAACGCCCGAGTACAACCGCTCGATTCCCGGCGTGCTGAAGAATGCGCTCGATCACGGCTCGCGCCCCTACGGCAAAAGCGTGTGGGCGGGCAAGCCCGCGGGGATCATCGGCGCCTCGGTCGCTGCGCAGGGAACTGCGCTGGCGCAGCAGCATCTGCGCTGCGTCCTGGCCTATCTCGACATGTCGGTGATGGCGCAGCCGGAAGCGTTCCTGCAGGTCAGCGACGAGTACTTCGGCAAAGATGGTGCCATCGCGGACGAGCGCGGCCGCAAGTTTGTGCAGAAATGGGTCGACGCCTACGCGGCGTTCATCGAGGCGCGCCTCACCTGAAGGCCGGCGTTCGTGCATGGCGAAAGCGCGCATCCGTCGCGGCCGTTCTTCAGCGGCAATCCCTGAGTATTTCGCGCGCTGCATTGCGTCCGGGAAGCCCCGTCACGCCACCGCCGGGATGGGTCCCGGCGCCGCACAGATAAAGCCGCTCGAGTGCTCCGCGGTAATTGCCCTGGCCGAGCAGCGGGCGGGCGCTGAACAGCTGGTCGAGACCGAGCGAGCCGTGGAAGATGTCGCCCCCGACCAGGCTGTATTCGCGCTCCAGATCCAGCGGTGACAACGCGCGCACGCCGAGCACGCTCGCGCGGAAGCCGGGCGCCAGGCGCTCGACGGTCTCGAGCATCAGATCGGCAACCGTGTCGCGGTGGCGATCCCAGCCGCCGTCGACCTGGGGATGCACGTGCTGGCAGAAGAGGCTCGCCACGTGCTGGCCCGCGGGCGCCAACGTGTCATCCAGTGTTGAGGAAATGACCATTTCCACGATCGGCTCACGCGCCCAGCCGGCGTTATGCTCCTTCGATTTGGCATCGAAGTACGCGCGCTCGAAGTAGCCAAGACTGGGGCCGACGAGGATGCCGCTCTGATGGTGGGCTTGTTGCGCGTGCCCTGGCAGCGCCGCGAACGAGGGCAACTCCGACAGCGCGACGTTCATGCGGAATGTGCCCGACCCGGAGCGATAGCGCGCGATACGCGATCGCGTGTCCTCGTCGAGCACAGACGCCTCGACCAGCTGCTCATACAGCAACTTCGGGTGCACATTGGAGACGATGCGGCGCGCGCTGAACTCGCGGCCGTCCGCCAGCTCCACTCCCGTTGCACGGCCGTCTCTTGTCAGTATTTTCGCGACCGTCGCGTCCGTCAGGATCTCGACGCCACGCGCGCGACACTCCGACGCCATCGCCTGCGTGATCGCGCCCATGCCGCCGATGGCATGACCCCACACGCCGGACTTGCCGTTGACCTCGCCGAACACATGATGCAGCAGCACGTAGGCCGAACCCGGTGTGTAGGGGCTCGCGAAATTACCGACGACCGAATCCCAGCCCAGCGCCGCCTTCAGCGCCTCGCACTCGAACCAGTGATCGAGCAGCTCTCCGGCGCTCTTGGTGAACAGGTCGAGCAGATCGCGGCGACCGCGCAGGTCAAGACCACGCAGTTGCCTCGCCACTGAATACGACGCCAGCCAGTCGGCCAGGACAAAGCGGTCGCTGACATTGGGCGGCGTCTGCATTGCCAGCACGCGAATGACGGCGACCACACGATCGAGCATCGCGTAATAGCCGGGCAGGCGCTCGGCATCGCGCGCGGATCGCTGCGCCAGATCGCGCGCGCCGTGCTCGCCGCCGAGACGAAACGCAGTGCCGTCGGGCAGCGGCAGAAAATTCGAGTACGGCCGCTCCACCACGCGCAATCCATGGCGCGCGAGATCCAGGTCCCGAATGACCTGGGGGTGCAGGAGGCTCACGGTGTAACTGAGCGAGGAGTTGCGGAAACCCGGATGGAGCTCCTCGGTGACCGCGGCCCCGCCCACGATGCCGCGGCGTTCGAGCACGGTGACCTTGAGGCCGGCGGCCGCGAGATAGGCCGCACACACCAGGCCGTTGTGACCCCCGCCGACGATCACGGCGTCGCGCATTGGCCCGCTGGCGCTCACTGCCGTGATGGCTGGCTCACCTTTTCTTGTTGCGCGAATCTGTGGCCACACCTTCCGCCGCGCGCATGACGCGCAGCAGGTTGCCGCCGGCCAGCGCGGTGAGGTCCGCGTCGCTCCAGCCGCGGCGGATCAGTTCCGCGAACAGGTTGGGATACATCGACACGTTGGACAGGCCGGTCGGCCACGCCGTGTTGCCATCGAAATCGCCACCGAGGCCCAGGTGCGCCACTCCGATCCGGTCGCGGATGTATTCGATGTGGTCGGCGACCTGCCCGATGGTGCTCGCCGGGATCTTGAGCGGGTCGAAAATCTCCTTGCGGATGCGTTCGCGCTCTGCCTCGTCGTCCACACCGCGCGTGCGGCGGTTGTAAGCCTCAATGGCCGGCTGCATCACACCCGCGACTTCGCACGACACAAAGCCCGCGACGAAGGTCACCATCACCACGCCGCCATTGGCCGGCAGCAGATCGAGCACGTCATCGGGCACGTTGCGCGGCACGTCGCAGACGCCACGCACGTTCGAGTGCGAGAAGATCACCGGCGCGGCGCTCGCGGCAATCGCATCGCGCATGGTGTCGACGGAGGTGTGCGACAGATCGATCAGCATGCCGAGCCGGTTCATCTCGTGCACGACATCGCGGCCGAAATCGGTGAGTCCCTGGTGAGCCGGCGGTTGCTGCGCGGCCGAATCGGCCCAGCTCGTGTGGGTGTTGTGCGTGAGCGTCATGTAACGCACACCGAGACGATAGTAGGCGCGCAGCAGGGCGAGCGAATTCTCGATGGCGTGACCGCCCTCGATTCCGAGTAGTGAAGCGATGCGGCCGGCGCGATGCTCCGCCTCGATGTCGGCAGCCGTCAGCGCGAGCCCGAAGGTCTCGGGATAGCGTTCGATGATTTCGCGCGCGAGTTCGATCTGCTCGAGTTGCGTGCGCGCGTATCCAGCAGTCGCCTCGCCCGGTGTGTACACCGACCAGAACTGCGCTCCGAGACCACCAGCGCGCAGGCGCGCGATGTCGGTGTGGCCGGGTGCCTTGCCGCGCAGATCATATTTTGCGACATCGCCGCGTGCGGCTGCATCCTCGCGAATTGCCCAGGGCAGGTCGTTGTGGCCATCGATGAGGATCGCGTGGGAAAGAAGTTCGCGCGCATGGGCGCGCTGCGCGTCCGTCACCGCGGGCTCGACAGCGCGGATCACGCGCTTCGATTCGCTGTTGGCGCTGCCGGTGGCGCTGCCCTTGCTCGGGGCTTGCGCCGAGGCGCTGATTCCAGTTCCGAACAGGAGCGCTGTCGCGATGACCCACAGTGCCAGCGCCCGCAGTCCGAGCGCCATCAGCGACGGCTCCGACTGTCGTCCCAACCCGGTTTCGGCGCGCGACGATCCCGCTCGCCCCGCCGATCGTTGTCGTCGTCGCCCATCCGGAATGATTCGCGCCGGCTGGAGCGAACCCTGCGTGGTCCGCGACGCCGCTCGCGCGGCTTTGCATTTGCTGCCGCGTCGCGCGCCGCGCGCCGGCGCCACCAGAGCAGCCCGACCGCCGCCACCGCACCCAGTACCACCAGCCACACCCACCCAGTGAGAACCATCGCCGCACTCTCCGTTCGCACGTACCACGACAGTCTATTCCGGCTCGCACCCGACGGCGATGCCGGACTGCGATGGCGCCCGGATCATTTGGCGGGCGATAGTTGCGACCGCCTTGCGCATCGAATTGCCCTGCGTGCGCGTTTGCCGCCCTCACTTGCCTGCGGCCAGCAGTGGACGGCGGGCGAATGAGTCTTCTTGTGGGTCGTCAGGACACGTCGACGGGATCCACTTGCTCCCGGGTCGACTCGGCAGTGCCGACTGGCTGGCGGCGGCTCCGTTTCAGGATGATGCGGGCGTGGCGCTGGTAGGTGACGTAGGACCAGGCCCAGTTGACCATCACCAGCAGGCGGTTGCGGAACCCGATCAGAAAGAACAGGTGCGCGACCAGCCAGAACCACCAGGCGAGAAACCCGCGCAGCCGCAGTCGCCCGAATTCCACCACCCCGGCCCTGCGGCCGATGGTCGCGAGATTGCCCCAATCGCGATATTGAAACGCTGACGTGTTGCGCCCCTTGAGGCGCGCCTGAATCGCGCGCGCGGCATGAGCGCCCATCTGCTTGGCAGCCGGTGCCACGCCGGGAACGGGCTGTCCCGCACATTCGACGCGGGCGAGATCGCCCACGACAAAGATCTCGGGGTGAGGCGCGATCGAGAGATCGGGTTGCACGCGCACGCGACCGGCACGATCAATCTCGACGCCGAGTTCCGCGCCGAGCGGCGACGCCGCGACACCCGCGGCCCAGATCACCGTGCGGCTCGAAATACGCCGGCTGCCGAGCATCACGCCGTCGGCGTCGATCGCCGTCACCGCCTCGCCGGTTGCAACCGCGACGCCCAGGCGCGTTAGTTGGCTGCGCGCGCTTTCCGACAGCGCCTCGGGAAACGAGGACAGCACCTGCGGGCCGGCTTCAACGAGATGCACCGTGGCGGCGCCCGGATCGATGCGCCGGAATTCGCCCGGCAGCGTGTGCCGTGCAATCTCGGCAAGGGTGCCGGCAAGTTCCACGCCGGTTGGACCGCCGCCGATGACCACGAACTGCATCCACGCCGCGCGTCGTTCGGGGGCGGTTTCGCGCTCCGCCGCCTCGAAGGCTTCGAGCACGCGCGCGCGGATTTCGAGTGCGTCGTCCAGCGTTTTGAGACCGGGCGCGTGCCGCTCCCAATCTTCGTGACCGAAGTAGGCGTGCGTCGCGCCAGTGGCAACAATCAGGAAATCGTAGTCCAGCGATTCCTGGAGCAGGCGCACCACGCGCGCGTCGGGATCGATGCCACAAACCTCGTCGAGCCGCACCGTGACGTTGCGCTGGCGTCGCAGGATGTGACGCAGTGGCGCGGCGATGTCCGGCGCCGACAGTCCCGCCGTCGCAACCTGGTACAGCAGCGGCTGGAACAAATGATGATTGGTGCGATCGACCAGGGTCACGCGCACCGGCGAGCGCGCCAGTGCGCGCACCGCCCAGAGCCCGCCGAAACCGCCGCCCAGCACCAGCACATGCGGCAGAGCGCTGGCCGCGGATTCGTGCCCGGGCGCCATCACGCGGACGGCGCCTGATCCGGCTGAACTCGAATCCAGCGTGCGCCACGACCCGCCCCTTCCAGTGACAGTCGCCCTTCGCTGCGCAGGCGCGTGAGGACCGCACGCAGGCGCGCGTCTGCGATGCCGGGAAAGCATTCGCGCAATTGCGCGAACTCGAAGCGGTCGGGAAGCTGCTGGATCACCTCAAGCCGGATGCGCTCATCAACACCACCGTCCGCCGGCACGGTCGTGTAGCGCGCCAGGACCTCGTTCACTTCGGCACCGGACGGTCGCGCGAGCTTGGCCGCCACGGCGGCGAACCAGCGCCCGGCCCACACATTCGCCAGCTTGCGGTTGCCTGCGTACACGCACTGCACGGACGGAAACAGCACCGGCAGCTCCGCCAGTGCGCGCAGCAGAAATGCGGCGGGCCACGGGCCGATCTTGCGCGCATCGCCGAAGTCCGCGTACTGCGCCTCGATCACCAGCGCGGCGTGTGGCCAGGCATTGAGCTCGGCGAGCTGCTGGTGCAAGCCTTTCAACTCGGCGAAGTCGGTCAAGAGATTCGGCAGCGTCTTGCGCTCGACAATCGCCACGGGACGATCCTCATGCATCAACGCGTAGTCGCCCACGGGCAGGCGCCTGCGCACCATGCTCGCGCCGGCAAAGCTCCATGGATAGCGCTCCGCGCTGTCGATCGTGATGTCGAGCCGGGCCGTGGCCGCGCCGAGTTCAACGCGCTTGCGGCTCTTGTGCGCGCGCACGGCAGCCTCGGTGCGAAAAAACACCTGTTCAAACGTGCCACCGTCGCTGCGGGGCTTTGCAATGGTCAGGAACTCGCAGCGCTTGCGCTGCGCGCGATCCAGCGTGACCGAAAGCTTTCGTCCGAGGCGCGCGATGTGCGCCACCGGCACGCGCTCGATCTCATCGAGATTTTCGGCGGGATCGAGCTCGCGCTCACGCAGGCAGAACACCTGCGAGCCGGCGCCCGGCCAGGCGTCGCGTGCACGCACGGCATGCAGCGTGCGCCCCTGCTGCACGATCGCGATACGAAAGGGAAAACGCGCATTCTGCGTGCGCTCCACCGTCCACCACGCGCGCAAGTCGTCGCCGATATCGCTCATCGCAGCAAGTGTGAAAGCGCACGCCACGGCTGTCCACCAAAAGAAAAGGCCCGCTTGCGCGGGCCTTTTCGTGTTGCGGTGTTGCGGTAAATCGGAGAAGCGATATCAGAAATCCATGCCGCCCATGCCGCCGCCACCGTGGCAATCTTGCCGTGCATCCACTGCCGCCCGTCTCTGCGCGCGAGACATAGACCGGCTGCAGCCTGGATCGGCGCGCAGGAGGCTGTCTGGTTTCGCCTACAACAAAGGGTGATCCATCGACTTGACGAGATAGGTTCCGGTCCCGAGGAGGGTGGCGACCTCTGGCAACGACATCCGCTGTCCGGTCATCCGGTGCTTCCAGTTTGGCTTGACGAAAGTGCACTCCTGCTTGCGGTCGGGCCGGAGGCAGCTGCCGAGCACGACCGTCAGCCAACTCGCCGCCGACGAACGGTTCGGGGCGAATCGGGCTTCCGCCTCCCAGAATTCCGGTGGGTGAGAAGAGAGGCGACCGTCCACCTCCCGTGGCCGAATGCACAGATGCAGGAGTTCGTGACACAGCACGTAGGCAATCACCTCGCGCGGTGTGTCCGGATGGTTGAACACGGAATGCATGCAGATGGCGATCCCGCCCGGCGCATCGGTGTACTCGATGGATGCCAGCGTGGCCCGCCTCTGCACCCACACGTCGATGCGGCCCGGCGGAAGTCCCGGAATTCCCGCGCGAACCTCCGCCAGCAATTCGCCCAGATCAAACCGGAACAGCGGGAACTCAGGCAGACCCGACCGCATTTCCGCATGGCGCGCGTGACTCATTCGCCGGTCATGAGCAGAAGTCGGTTTGCATGAGTGAGCTCTGGAAAGCGCGTTGACAATATGTTGACCCTGAATGCTTGGACGCATAGTCTTGTCGATGGTGCGTGGGCAAAATTCGGCTTCATGCCGTGTGAGCCGCCGGCTTTGGCCGGCGGGTCCTATACCCTCCCCTTTTTTTCGAGGCCTATTGATTCTTGACCGTGAGGCGTTCTTGTCGGAAGACTACGCGCGCGCGAAAGGCACTCAAGTCAGCGCCTTGGCCCGCCGCGACGCGTTGAGGTCAGATCACGCCGCCCAGCGCTTCCCCAATCTGGCATGGTCGAACACCAGCTCGAATACGTTGTCGCATTTCTGCTTGAACAGGGCGCGTTCGTAGCTGACCGGAAGATCATGGTCCAGTACCTTCTCGATCTCCGAGCGCACCTGCTTCTGCGTCTGGCTGTCCCGATACCAGTCCTGCACCAGGACTCTCGGGGTTGCAGTGGTCAGGCGATGCAGGAGATGCTTGGCAGCCAGCTTGACGCGCCGGGTTTCGTCCGCGGTCATGGACTCCTGCTTCAGCAGATCGAACAGCTCCAGTTCGTCTTCCGTCAGTTCCTCACGCAGATGCCGCTCAGCTTCGGCCTGCAGGCGGTCGACTTCCGCCAGTAGCTCTTCGTAGTAGATCTCGGTAGCCGTAGCGCCAGAGTTGTAGCGGTCGATGATGCGCTGGAAGCGGTCAACGAAGCCAGTCCGGGTCGCGTTCTGAGCGAGCATCTCTTTCAGCTTGCGGTCGATGAATTCCCGCAGGCTGGCGATCTCGATGTGCTTGTGCGGTGCGCGCTCAAACTCCTCGCGCAGTTTGGCCACGTCAATCCTGCTGAGGTCGAGCGTTCGACCACGCTGCACGATCCGGTACTCGGCCTCGAACTCGCGCACACCGAAGTGCTCGGCATTGTCGACGATCACGCTCTCGTCCAGCAGTTCGCCGATGCGCTGAATAGCCCGCTCGACTCCCACCTCTTCGGTAATCACATCCAGAATGCCGCGCAGGTACTGGAAGGCAGCGACTTCGCGTCCTTTGCGGTGTCCGAGCACTTCCGGTTTGCATGCCTCATAGAGCGCCGTCACGGTGTTGTCGTAGACATTGAAGGATCGACGCAGCTCATCGTTGGCCAGCAGCGTGTCGGCAAAGGAGCGGAACTGGCCCAGTTTGGTGAACACGTCGCCCTTCTCCAGGACTTCCCGCAACGGGACGGCGTGTTCGTCGCAAAACGCCAGACCCTGCTCTATGGATTCTGCCAGCAGCGTGAACAGCACCGACTTGTCGCGCACCGGAACCTCGTCGTTCCCTTCCTCACCTGCGGCGTAGTCACGCAGCGCCTGCTTCATGCGTCGGAATACGTTGTAGTAGTCGACAACCTCGCCGTTTCGCTTGCTCACGTCATTAATGACATGCGCGGTGACGCGATTGGCGCGCGCAATAGCCTGCATCAGAGTGTGACCCTGCATCGGCTTGTCGAGATACAGCGTTGACAGGGTCGGCACGTCAAAGCCGGTCAGCCACATGGCACAGACAAACACCAGTTGCAGGGGATGTTCGGGGTCCTTGAAGTTGTGCTCGATGTCGTGGCCGTGCGCGTCGAGCTGCTCCATGCGCTTGCGATGCGGCGCGATGTCGAGCCCGCGCGCGGAGAACTTCTGGTTCTCGCCAGCCTCGGCGCTTATGACCACCGCCATCTCGACCTTTCGCATCCAGGCAACCGTGCGCTGCAGCTTCAGCTTTTCAATGTCGTTGCTGCTTTTCGCGACCTGTCCGACCAGCTCGCGGATATGCTGCTTCCACAGCGCGCTGACCTTGTCGTGCATCGCCACGGCGGTGAACTTGTCCACCGAGACCAGCATGGCCTTGCCGAGGTAACCACGGCGCGGAAAGTGAAAGACGATGTCGCGCGCGATCAGGTCGAGCCGGTCATCGCGCTTGATGATTTCCATTTCCTGCGCAAAGCGCTGCTCCAGCCTCTGCTGCTGCACATCGCTCAGGTTCTCATCGGAGACGATGTCGCAGAATTCCTCCTCCAGCGCCGGATTCTGGATCTGCACTTCGGGCACGCGTTTTTCATAGAACAACGGCACGGTGGCGCCGTCTTCCACCGACTGCTGGAAGTTGTATTCGGACACATAGGTGCCAAACCAACTATTGGTCAGCCGCTCACGGCCCAGCAGCGGCGTGCCGGTGAAGGCCATGAAGTTGGCATTCGGCAGGCCCGCCCGCATGTTTTCGGCGAGCGTCTTGTACTGGGTACGATGTGCCTCATCGACGATCACCACGATGTCGTCGCGCTCCGACAGCAGCGGATACTCAAGCCCTGGCGGATAGCGGAACTTCTGGATCAGGGTGAAGATGACGCGCCTGTTCGTGCCCAGCATCTCGCGCAACTGGGCGCTGTCGCGCGGCTGCGCGTTCTCGCCCGGCTGCACCGTGCCGGTGTGCAGGAAGTTGCGATAGATCTGCCCATCGAGATCGTCGCGATCGGTGACCACCACAAAGCTGAAGTTGCCGCTGGCCCTGCGGAAGATCTTGCGCACCAGAAACACCATCGAGAAGCTCTTGCCCGAACCTTGCGTGTGCCAGAACACGCCGAGCTTTCCATCCAGCTCGCGGCGGTTGGCGAAGCCGTCAAACGCATTGTTGACGCCGAGATACTGGTGGTTCTGCGCGACAATCTTCTGCGTGCCGCGATAGAACACCACGAAGTTTTCCACATAGTCGAGCAGCCGGGCCGGCGCCAGAAGGCCGAGCACGGCCTGCTCGACACTCAGTGCGGTTTCTTTCATCTGCTTGCGGTTCACGGCATCGCCTTCGTCCACCCGCAGCCAGGGGAAGAAGTGTTCCCACTCCGCCGTCAGACTGCCGATGCGGGTCTCGATTCCGTTCGACAGCAGGCAGAACGCATTGCAGTCGAACAGTTGCGGCAGCTCGCCGCGGTAGGTGACCAGGTTGTCGTCGAATGCCGCCTTGAGCTTGACGTTGCTGTTTTTCAGCTCGACAAACACCAGCGGCAGTCCGTTGACGTACAGCAGCACGTCCGGTCGGCGGTACCCATGCTCGCCACGAATCCACAGCTGGCTGACCGCGAGAAAGGCGTTGCGGCCCTCGCTCGGCAGCGGCGCATCGAAGTCGATCAGGCGCAGCCGTTCGGTGACCATGCGACCGGCATCCGGGCCGTGCTCGGCGCGGAATTCCACCGGCACGCCATCGCGGATCAGCGCGTCCAGCTCGCGGTTCGCGGCCACCGGGCTCATCGCGCGGCGCGAGACCAGCACCGTGGCGATGGCCTGCTCCTGCGCGGATTCCGGTACACCGGGATTGAGTCGCTGCACCGCTGCACGCAGACGATCAAGCAGAATCACGTCCCGCTTGTCGCGCCGCCCGGAGTTGTCGTTCGGATTATCTGGATCGGCCGTGTAGCAGTTCAGTACGTCGTAGCCACACAGATGCTGCAGCCGCTGCAGCAGGGCCTGTTCGATCTCGTCCTCGGAGATGAAGTTCGGCATCGGCGGCGGGCTTCCTGCTAGGCAGCGACTTCCTGCATGGAGGGCGGGAACTGGATATCGAGATGGTCGACCCGGAGTTTGCCGGAAATCAGGCGGGGAAGGAGCGCGTCGCGCATTTTCGCAAGCGCGTTGATCTGTGCTTCTAGCTGGAGACACTGGTCCAGCAACTGGTTCAAAAGGTTCCGGATTGGAATCGACTCTTCATCGGGAATCGCCACATTGATTGCGTTCAAGTGCTTGGCTCCCAGATGGCCAACAGTCGCCCCAACAATGGTCTGCTGAAGATGCGAGATAGGTGTTTGAAGTGTGTGCGCGATGAAGGCGCGATTCAGTTCTTCCTTGGCTTTCAAGCGACAGACCCGCTGAACAAGGTAGGAATCGTCGCCACGCCAGTGCCGCATGTGAAACTCGCCATCCATACCAATGAGTAAATCGCCGGCACGGACAATGTACTTCTGGATCGCTGCTTCATCCGTGTAGTCGCGCGTTCGACCTTCAAGTACGTTTCGAATTCGGATGATCGGCATGCCAATACCTTCGCTATTGAAGCGCTCTCCGGCGAATGCAAAGCCATAGGTGATGTCGACCACTTCAGGCAGACGCCTGATTTGCCACCCGCTCGGCAGTCGCTTGGCGTCGAACGGATTCAGGCCTACACGGTCCGGCCCGCGCACAAACCGCTCGCGGTAGATCTCCTCGGCCATCGACTCCAGCAGCGCGATGCGCCGCTGGTTGTTGGCGATCAGGTCGTCGTAGCAAACAAGAATCGCCGCGATCTTCCTTTGATCGGAGACGTCGGGGAACCAAAACCTCAACTTGAGCAACTTGTCCAAGCTGAGATTGTCCTGCGTCGTGCCGCGGGAGATCAACGTCATGTGATCTCTGAAGGCATCCAAGCAATACTTTACGTAGCGGACGTCGGACACGTCCTTTTTTGACGTGAATCCAAGGATGCTATCAGGGAAGCAGGCGGCGATTCCCAGCATCGCAGTGTCAGCAATGTTCGCCGCAATCGTGATGCACAGCGTGCCGGCTGGCCATAGCTTGCTTTGTGCCAGACCACGGTCGTTGTAGGTCTGTGAATAATTTGTCAGGTAACAGGCCGCATGCTTGACGTCGCCGGTCTGCACGAATGGATACGGACCTCCATAGAGATCGGGGTCATTTCTTGGCCGATGTCTCGACTTTCCGCGACTGACTTTGCCGACCTCATCCAGCGTCTTGAATTGGGCTTCTCGATTGCTCACGCTTGGCCCGTCAACTGTGCGATGTTCCTGGATATCAACTGCTGCAACGCCACAGCCTCTTCCGAGAGATCGGAAAGTTGTTCATGGCTATCAAGCACGTCCGCTAAGAACTCCTCCTCCGTTTTCCCATCCTCCTCAATCACCACACCAACATAGCGCCCCGGATTAAGCGACCAGTCCTGCTCGGCGATTTCCTCGCGAGAGGCCAGTTTGCAGAGACCCGTCACGTCCTCGTATCGCGCCTTGGGAAAGCGCAGCTGCAGCCACTCGATATGCCGGTAGTAGTGCTCGGCCTGCTTCACCTCGTCGTGCAGCGCCTGCAGCGCCGCCTTGGCGGGCTTGGTCTGGCGATCGGCACTGGCGCGTTTGCCGGCGGCTTTGGC
>JBBQNY010000025.1:0-27153 GCA_038330365.1 Lysobacterales bacterium
TCAGCATCGCGGTTCGTCCGACCTTTAAGGGAACCCCATCATGGAAAATCCACGTAATACCCCGTCGTGGATCAAAGCGTCCGGTCTCGCCCTGCTGCCGGTGTCGATTGCGCTGGTGGTGGGCTGTTCGCGCGAGCCGACACCCGTCGCCCAGCCCGAAGCCACAGCTTCCCCCCCCGCGGCAATTGCCGCGCAGCCAGCGCCGGCCACCACGGCGCCCGGGGCCGCATTGCCGGACCGCATGGACTGCATGGGTGCGGGGGGCGTTCGCTTTGCGCTCGATTTCAATGCCGGCGAGGCGCGCGCATTCGAGTACGCGAGCAGCAACCCCGCTGATCGGTCCATCGTTTGCCGCTTCATCGCCAGCGAAGGTGACGAGAATTCGAAGTGGACTCGTGGCGCCGACGGCAGCACGACTGTCGACATCAAGGAATCGTCCAACAACGGTCCGGCGCGATTCGTGCTCGCCCGCTCGGATCAGGACTGGCGCGTGCAGATCGTCACCACGTCTCCGGTGGGTACCTGTCTCAGCACGCCGCCACCCGATCTCATGGTCCTGTCAGGCAAGCCGGGCGAGGAGTGCACGCTCACGGCCCAGGGCGGTATCGCAGCTTCGCTGAAAGCGCAGGAAGCACGTCTGACGGAGCTCTGCCGGACATCGCGCGTGGATGTGGCGCAGGCGCCCCTGCAGTCGGTCGATCCCGCCGCGGTCTTTCGCGAACTGCCCGCCGGCATCGTCGACATGAGCCACGAGGTGCGGGACGCGATTCTGTCGGGATCCGATCGACTGCAGAAAATCGACGCCGGCACGGGCTTTTTGTCGATCGATCGCGCCACGGGGGCGGATGTCTCCGTCGCCGACGCCAGCGGCTATGTCATGGGTACGTTTCGCGACTCATCGGGCCGCACGCTGGTGGCGATCGTCGCCAATGCGCTCGATGGCGTGCACCAGGGCATCTGGCGCGCGGATGAACGCGGCTGGGAACCAGTGGGTTGCGACCTGATCGAAAACTACCGCAGCGACCACCAGTACTTCCCGGTTTCAGGCGGCAAGTCGCTTGAGATCTACGACGCGAACGGCCAGGTGGAGGGCCACCTGACCTGGAACGGCGAACGCTTCGTCCCTTCCTGAATGCGGATGCGTGCGGTGCAGGTCTCAGCGCTTGCGCCGCACCAGTTGCACCACGAACAGGATGATGATTGCTCCGATGAGTGCAGCGATGAATCCCGCGGTTTCTCCGGCGCTGTACCAGCCCAGCGCTTGACCCACGAAGGTTGCGCCGAGTGAGCCCGCGATGCCCAGAAGCGTGGTGAGGATGATGCCCATCCGGTCACGACCCGGCTTCAGGAAACGCGCCAGCAGGCCGACGATGAAACCGATGACGATGGCAATAAGGATGTTCATTCAAGCGACTCCGGCGTTGGAAAATGCACGCCAGTCTAGCCGGTGGGTCCTGGAGACCAAGTACCACCCTGATTGCAGACCCGCTGCGGGGCAGGCGTGCGCGCGGCGGGATACCATCGGGCGATGAAACCGCCATCCCCGCTGCGCCACACCACGCCGCTCTGGGTACAGCTGATCTTCGGATTCGCACTCTTGCTCATGTGCTGGCTGCCCGCGCTCGATGCTGCGGCCGAAGCGCGCATTGATGCTTCACTCAAACGCGCGCTGGCGGCGTTCGCCATCGCGCGCGGCATCGACGCGGTCATTTCCGCAGCGCAGGGCACTGAACTTGCGCTGCAACCCGCGGGAGTGGGATTGACACTGTCGCCGGGCGAGTTGCTCGATCCGGTCAACGATCTGGTGGAGCGCTTCTCGGGCATCATGCTGCTGGCTTCGGCTTCGCTCGGATTGCAAAAGCTCATGCTCAACGTGAGTGGCTGGACGCCACTCTGGATTGCGCTCAGCCTTGCCATTGGACTGTTCATGCTGCTGCGCATGGACGACCGGCGCGGCGCCCGCATCGGCATGGACTGGCTGCGGCCCCTGTTGCTGGTGCTGCTGGTCCTGCGCTTTGCCGTACCACTCTCGGCGCTGGCCTCGGAAACGGCCTATCGGCTGTTTCTCGAAGATGAGTACGAGCAGGCGAGCGCGCTGCTGAGCACCAGCGAACACGCGCTCGGCCAGGCCGCCGACTCCGATCAGGGTTTGCCGTCCGCCGCTGCCCCTGGAACCGAATCCACCCCGCCGTCACTGCTGGCACGAACGCGACAGTGGTTCGGCGATGCACGTGATGCGATCACCAGCAAGATCGATATCCGCGCCGCCATGGAGCGCAAGATGCAGAATTTGAAGAAGATCGCGGGCGAGATGACGGAGAAGATCGTGCAGCTGATCGCGATCTTTATCATCCAGACGCTGGTGTTCCCGCTGTTGTTCCTGTGGATCAGCTGGCAGGCGCTCCAGGTCGGACTGCCCGCGCTCTGGCGGCAGGCCTGGCGCACTCCCGCTCAGGACCCTGTTCCGACGCCCTGATCCGTCGCGCCGGCTTGGCGCGGCAAGGTCAGACCGCGAGGGCGTCGCGGTCGCCGCGATTGACGTAATGATCGTTCAGCACCTTGGCGACTGCGGCTGTCAGCTTCTTGCCTGTGGGTATGTGCAGGAATTCGTTCGGCCCGTGGGCGTTGGATTTGGGCCCCAGCAGTCCCGTCACCATGAACTGTGCTTCCGGGAAGCGCTCCTGCAGCATGCCCATGAAAGGAATGGTGCCGCCCTCGCCCATGGCCGCCGAACGCGGACCGAAAAAATCCTTGGAGGCCGTGTCGATGGAGTCGGCCAGCCAGCGATGCAGTGACGGGGCCGCCCATCCCTGCGAGGATTTCTCGACCTCGAATTCCACCCGTGCGCCGTAGGGCGGCTCCTTTTCCAGCAGGTCCTTGAGCCGGGCCGACGCCGCGACCGGATCCAGTGTCGGCGGCAGGCGGAGCGAGAGCCGCACCGCGGTTTCGGGGCGCAGCACGTTGCCGGCGTCCTCGATCTTCGGCAGGCCATCGGCACCCGTGACCGACAATGCGGGCCGCCACGTACGGTTGAGCAGCATTTCGGTGGGATCGGACACCATTGGGTGCGTCGTTCCCGCCCAGGGGTATTTGTCGTAGACACCCGTACCCAGCACTTCCGCGACTTGCTTCGCCTGCTCGATGCGCTCGGAGGGAATGTCGACGTACAACAGCTCCGGCCGGATCTGCCCGGATTGCGGGTCCTCCAGCCGATCAAGGAGCGCCCGCAGGATGCGGAAGCTCGAAGGCACAAGACCGGAGGCATCGCCCGAATGCACGCCTTCCTCAAGCACTTTCACGCGCAAGGTGCCGCCGGCGATACCGCGCAACGATGTGGTCAGCCACAGCTGGTCGTAGTTGCCCGCGCCCGAGTCCAGGCACACGACCAGCGACGGCGAGCCGATGCGATCCGCCAGATGTGACATGTAGAACGGCAGGTCATAGGAGCCGGATTCTTCGCAACCCTCGATCAGCACCAGACATCGCGAGTGCGGCAGGCCACGGTCCGCCAGCGCCATGATCGCGGCGAGTGACGCGAAGGTCGCGTAGCCGTCGTCCGCGCCACCGCGGCCGTAGAGCTTGTCGTCGACGATGACCGGCTTCCATGGACCAAGATCGGGCGCCCAGCCGAGCATCTCGGGCTGTTTGTCCATGTGGCCGTACAGCAGCACCGTGTCGTCACCCTTGCCGGGAATATCGATCAGCAGCAGCGGAGTTCGACCTTCGAGCTGTATGCGTTCGACCTGCATGCCGGAGATGGGCTGCTCGCGCACCCAACCCTCGATGAGATCCATCGCTTCCTTCATGTAGCCGTGCTGCACCCACTGGGAGTCGAACATCGGCGACTTGTTGGGAATGCGGATGTACTCGACCAGTTGCGGCACGATCTGCTGATCCCAGATGTCGCTCACGAAATCGAAGATGCGATCGTTGTGCATGGGGGGCCTCCGGCGAAACGTCTGAGTATAGGGACCCGCTGGTCAATGCCGCGTCGGCGGCATGCGTGCGACTTGTCCTACCCCGACGGAGGCATTGCTCCGACCCGCTCCGGGGGCGATTCGCCGATTTGCGAGCGGGGGGCGATGCCTACTCTGCATCCACCGGCAACGCCGGTCCTGTTGCACCCACAACCCAAGGGAGAATCGCCATGAACCTGTTCAAATCCATGCTGCTTTCCGTGCTCCTCGCACTTTCGTTCGCCGCCGTGGCCGCGGCCCCGGTCAACGTCAACACCGCCGACGCCGCCACCCTTTCCGCCGCGATGAATGGCGTTGGCATGAAGAAGGCAGAAGCAATCATCGCCTATCGCAAGCAGAACGGGGCCTTCCGCAGCCTCGACCAGCTGGCCGAAGTGAAGGGCATTGGCCTCAAGACCGTCGAGAAGAACCGTGCCGCAATCACCGTCGGCGGCGGCGCTCGTCCTGCGGCCCCTGCGGCCCGGCCGGCTGCGAAGCCGGTGGTCGCCCGCTGACCGCACGAGCTACGCGCAGCAAGTGGAACAAGGCCTCCCGTCGCATGACGGGAGGCCTTGCCGTACGGGCAAGCGGAGGGTTCGCGGCTGCCCGCGACTGTCAGTCGTCGCGCGGGTCGCGGACCCAGATGCCGTCCTCGCTGACGCGCAGTTCCATCACCGCGACGGGAACCACCGCCGGTGGCGCCAGTACCGCCCCGGTACGCACATCGAACCGCGCACCGTGACGCGGACATTCAACCGCGAAGCCGTCGATTTCGCCCCCGGCCAACTCGCCTCCGTCGTGGGTGCAGATGTCCTCGATGGCATGCAAGGCGCCGTCGATGTTGAACACCGCAATCGCGGTGTCGCCGTCGAAGACCACCCGGAATTCTCCCGGTGCCAGCGCGTAGCGGTCGCAGACGTGTACCCAGTTGCTCATCCGGCAGTATCCCGCAGCGGCTTGATCATCACCTCAAACTGCAGATCGTCGCGCCGCGGAATGCCATAACGCGGATCACGGTACGGAAATGGCAGTTTTTCCCCGGTACGGTTGTAGCCACGGCGCTCGTACCAGGCGATCAGCTCTGCGCGGCAGTCGATAACCGTCATGCGTATCTCCAACGCGCCCATCCCCGCGCCGGCATGTGCCTCTGCCGCGGACATCAAGCGACTGCCGAGACCACTGCGCTGGAGCGCCGGCAGCACTGAGAACAGACCGAACCAGGCGACTGCACCCTCGCGGCGCAGCAGACAGCAGGCCAGCAACCTGCCATCGCCCTCCGCAAGCAGCAGCTCGGTGTTTTCATCGGCAATCATCTCGCACACGGCGTCGAGGTCCGTGCGCTGGCCATCGAGAAGATCGGCCTCCGTGGTCCAGCCGACGCGGCTGGCGTCGCCGCGATAGGCCGATTCGACCAGCAGCACGATGCGCGCTGCATCGGCCGCCACCGCGCTCCGGAACGAAAGGTCGCATGAACTCCCGGATCGATCCATGGCGGTCAATCAGCGCAGGAGCGCAAGTGATTTCGACATCGCGTCCGCAAGCCGTTCGATTTCCTCGTGCGTGTTGTAGAACGCGAGCGAAGCGCGGCACGATGCGGTAATGCCGTAGTGCTGCATCAGCGGGTGTGCGCAATGGTGACCGGAGCGGAGCGCGAAGCCATGGGTGTCCAGCAGGGTCGCCACATCATGCGCGTGCACCCCGTCGATCACGAACGACACCACGGGCACCTTCTCGCGCGCGCTGCCCAGGATGCGCAAGCCCGGCACCGCCCCCAGTACTTGTGTCAGATGGGCGAGCAGTTCGGATTCGCGTATCAGCAGCTCATGCCACGGCAGCGTGCGCATGAATTCGATTGCAGCGCCGAGTCCGATGATGCCCGCAATGTTGGGCGTTCCGGCCTCGAAGCGGTGCGGTGGGTCGGCGAAAGTCGTGCCTTCGAAGCTGACGGTGCGGATCATGTCGCCGCCACCCATGAACGGCGGCATCGACTCGAGCCACTCGCGGCGGGCCCACAAAGCGCCGGTGCCCGTGGGTCCGAACATCTTGTGACCGGTCAGTGCGTAGAAATCGCAGCCGATGCGGCCCACATCAATCGGAAGATGAGGAGCCGCCTGCGATCCATCGATCAGGACCGGAACGCCGCGACGTCGGGCGATGGAGCAGATTTCGCGTACCGGGTTGACGGTGCCCAGTGCATTGGAGACATGCGCCACCGCCAACAGCTTTACACGCTCGTCGAGGAGATGCCGCAGCGCATCGAGGTCGATTTCACCCGTATCGGTGATGGGGAGCACGCGCACTTCGGCACCGGTGCGCTCCGCCATCATCTGCCACGGCACGATGTTGGCGTGATGCTCCATCATCGAAACCAGCACGACGTCGCCGGTCTTCAATCGCGGCTGTGCCCAGCTGTAGGCGACGAGGTTGATCGATTCCGTCGTGCCACGCGTGAGCACGATGTCTTCGCGGCGCGACGCGCCGATGAAGGATTGCAGGGCGGTGCGGGCGGACTCGAAGCGTTCGGTCGCTTCGGCTCCCAGGGTGTGGACGGCACGCGAAATGTTGGCGTTGTGCCGCGCGTAGTAATCGCGCACCGCATCGATGACGACATCGGGTTTCTGCGCGGTGTTGGCACTGTCGAAATAGACCAGCGGCTTGCCGTGCACGCTGCGCGTCAGCGCGGGAAACCGCGCGCGTACCTCACTCCAGTCGATCGCGCTGGGTCCCTGCGCGTCGGCCTGCGCACCTTCGCCGAGCGGTGGAGGCGATGTCGACTTCGACGCGTCACCCATTACGCGCCCACCAGCTGGCGGGCCTGCTGGTCAGCATGCCGCCGACGTGCCATAGATCAGAGGTTCCCTAGTACCGCGTCGAGTCGTGCGGACAGTTTCGCGCGCACATCTACGTCGTCGATCAAGGCAAGCGGTTGCCGCGCGAACGACACCATCAGTATCCGCCGCGCTTCCTGCTCCGGCAGTCCGCGTGTGCGCAGATAGAACAGCGCCTCCGTATCGATACCCCCCACGGTGGCGCCATGCGCGGCCTTCACCTCGTCCGCGTGGATCTCGAGCACGGGCTGCGCATCGATCTCGGCGCGATCGGACAGCAGAAGATTACGGCTCGACAGCCGCGCGTCGCTGCCGTCAGCACCGGCCTCGATGCGTATGCCTCCGCGCAGCACCACGCGACCCCGTCCATCCGCGACTCCGCGCCAGGCAAGGTCGCAGGTGGTATCGCGGGCGACATGGCGAACCTGCAGGCGCGTGTCCAGATGCGTGCGCGCGCGCGCCAGCTGCAGACCGTTGGCGCGCACGCTGGCACCTTTGCCCACGAGATCGATGTCGAGTTCGTGTCGCGACAGTGCCGCACCGGTTTCAAGATCGAGTCGGCGATATTGCGCGCCCGCATCCACCGTGGCTACGGTACGCAGCAGGCTGGTCGTCTGGCTGCTACAGGCCTGAACGCGTACGTGGGTGAATTGCGCTCCCTCGGCCACCGCGACATGAACCTCCTGATTGACCAGATGCGCGTGTTCGCCGCAGTCAAGGTGGTGCTCCACCAGCAGGGCCCGGGCACCGGCGGCGATGTGCACCGCATGCAGGAGATGCCAAGCCTGGGCCGAAGACGCAGGTGTCCCGATCTGCACCAGATGCAGGGGCTGCGCCGTAGCGTCGAGGCCTGTCTCGACATGAAGCCGTGCGCCGCACTGCGCCAGCACGCGACCGAGTTCGGCAAAAACCTCATCGGGCAGCGGCGGAGAGTCGGACCCGGCCTCTGTTTCAGCATCCGCATCGCGAATTGAATCTGGCTGCAGCGACTGGGTGGAGAACGACACACCGGGCAGCAAGCCCTCCAGATTCGAGTGTTGCGCAGAGAACGCGCCCTGCACGAAAACCAGGCGCGGAGCGGGAATGTCCGCCAGCAGCTCGGCGCCGCCGGGCAGGTCGAGCAGCGGCGTGGCCGCTTCGAAGCTTCGCCGCGCCAGTGCCCGCAGTGAAGTGTATTTCCAGCGCTCGCTGCGTGGCGAAGGCAGCCCGGCGGCACCTATCGCATCAAGGCGCAACTGCCGGCGCGCTGAGACCAGTGAAGATGCCGTCAGCGATTCGAGCAAGCCTTCGCTCATGCCGCGTCCGTGCTGGCCGCGGCGTTGCCCGGTGCGATGCGGTCGCGGATCCAGGCGTAGCCGTGTTCCTCGAGTTGTTCCGCGAGTTCAGGGCCGCCACGCTCGGCGATGCGCCCGTCTGCGAGGACCAGAACCGTGTCCGGGCGGATGTACTCCAGCAGCCGCTGGTAGTGCGTTATGACCACGAACGCGCGGTCCGGACTGCGCAGGGTGTTGATGCCCTCTGCCACCGTTCGCAGAGCGTCGATGTCGAGACCCGAGTCCGTTTCGTCGAGGATCGCGAGCCTGGGCTCGAGAACCGCCAGCTGGAAGATCTCGTTGCGCTTCTTCTCGCCGCCGGAAAAACCCTCGTTGACGCCACGGTGCAGCAGATTGTCTTCCAGGTGCAGCGTCTTGAGCTTTTCGCGAACGAGCTTCAGGAACTGCACTCCATCAAGCTCGTCCTCTCCGCGCGCACGTCGCTGCGCATTCAGCGCAGCACGCAGGAAGTAGGTGTTGTTGACGCCAGGAATCTCGACTGGATACTGGAATGCCAGAAACAGGCCCGCGGCAGCTCGCTCCTCGGGATCCAGCGCCAGCAGGTCACGGCCCTCGAACGTTGCCGAGCCGGCCGTTACCTCATAGCCGCTCCGACCTGCGAGCACGTAGCCCAACGTGGACTTGCCCGCGCCGTTGGGCCCCATGATTGCGCACACTTCGCCCGCGGCGACTTCCAGCGAGAGCCCCTTGAGGATCTCGCGATCGCCCACGCGCACGTGCAGGTCATCGATTTTAAGCATCGGCTTGCCAACTCCCGTAATCCCGTTCATCCGACGGCGCCCTCGAGCGAGACGTCGAGCAGTTTCTTGGCTTCCACTGCGAACTCCATCGGCAACTCGCGGAACACCTCGCGGCAGAAGCCGTCGACGATCAGGCTGACCGCGTCTTCCTCGCTGATACCGCGCGTGCGGCAATAGAACAGCTGGTCGTCGGAGATCTTGGAAGTAGTGGCCTCGTGCTCGACGATGGCGGTCGGCTGCTTGACCTCGATATAGGGAAACGTATGCGCGCCGCAGCGCTTGCCGATAAGCAGCGAGTCACACTGGGTGTGGTTGCGGGCGTCCAGCGCCGAGGCCTCCACTTTCACCAGACCGCGATACGTATTCTGGCCGCGGCCCGCGCTGATGCCCTTGCTCACGATCTTCGACTTGGTGCGCTTGCCGATATGGATCATCTTGGTGCCGGTATCCGCCTGCTGACAGTGATGGGTCAGTGCCACGGAGTGGAATTGGCCTACCGAATCGTCGCCGATCAACACACAACTCGGGTACTTCCACGTGATCGCGGATCCGGTCTCGACCTGGGTCCACGAGATGCGCGAGCGCGCGCCGCGGCACTCGCCCCGCTTGGTCACAAAGTTGTAGATGCCACCGCGCCCTTCCTCATCGCCCGGATACCAGTTCTGCACGGTCGAATATTTGATCGAGGCATCGTCCAGCACGACCAGCTCCACCACCGCCGCGTGCAGCTGGTTTTCGTCGCGCATGGGCGCGGTACAGCCCTCGAGATACGAAACCGATGCACCTTCCTCGCACAGGATCAATGTGCGCTCGAACTGTCCGGTGTGACCGGCGTTGATGCGGAAGTAGGTCGAAAGCTCCATCGGGCAGCGCACGCCACGTGGCACGAAGACAAAACTGCCGTCGGAAAAAACAGCGGAATTGAGCGCGGCAAAAAAGTTGTCGCCGGTCGGCACGACGGAACCGAGATACTGGCGCACCAGCGCGGGATGTTCGCGGATCGCTTCCGACATCGAACAGAAGACCACGCCCTTTTCCGCCAGCTCCTTCCGATAGGTCGTGCCCACGGACACCGAATCAAACACCGCATCGACGGCGACTCCGGCCAGGCGCGCCCGTTCGTGCAATGGCACGCCGAGCTTCTCGTAGGTCTCCAGCAGCTTCGGGTCGACCTCGTCCAGCGATGCGTACTTCGCCTTGGGCGCCGAGTAGTACGAGACCGCCTGGAAATCAATCGGCGCGATGCGCAGCTTCGCCCAGTCGGGCATGTCCATGGTCAGCCAGTGTCGATAGGCCGACAGGCGCCAGTCGGTCATCCATTCGGGCTCGTTCTTGATTGCCGAGAGCGCGCGCACGATGTCTTCGGAAAGACCGGGCGGCAGCGATTCGCTTTCAATGTCCGTGATGAAGCCCGCCGTGTAGCGGCTGCCGAGCTGGCGTTCGAGGACTTCCGCCTGGGCGACCATCGGTCAGCGCCCCTGCAGCGGCAGTGCCGCGGCGCGCGCGGCGGATTGCAGCGGAATCGCGGGCGGACGAATGTCGGACAGCGTCACCGCGGTCAAGGCCTCAACGAGAATCACACTGACTCGCCGCCAGTTGCTGCGGGCGCCGCAATGCGACTCGTGGCTGCAACGACCCGAGTGCACGCTGCACTCCGTCATGCCGATGGGCCCCTCCATGGCCGCCACGATGTCCGCGAGCGTGATCGACGCGGCGGGGCGCGCCAGCCGGTAGCCGCCCTGCGCACCGCGAAAGGATTTCACGAGTCCAGCCTTGTGCAGTCGCTTCATGAGCTTGCTCACAGTGGGCAGCTCGAGCCGCGATCGGACTGCCAGTTCGCTGGCGCTGGCAACATCGTCCGGACCCGAAGTCATGCAGGACATCAGGATGCAGGCGTAGTCGGTCAGGCGTGCCACTCGCAACATTTCGTATCCGGAACTGCAATCGGGACCGAAATGGTACTAAATAGCGCGGCAAGGTTCCACCTCGGCTGTCACACCTGCCTTTTCCATCCGCAAGGCTGCGCGCCACAATGACGGGGCAAGCAGGTGGGCAGGCGACGCCCGATGAGCGGTAGCGGATGCAGAATCTCCGCCAGTGCCACGAATGCAGTCCACGTGGCTTGACCCTCGGCGCAGACCGCTCCCGGGAGGGAGGGCGGGCGACCTGCATCAGAAAATCGCGCGCCCAATCTGCTTCACGACGCATCTCCGGACACCGAGGACCTCAATGCCAGCCAGTAGAGACGCGGTGAAACCGGATGCGCGCGCACTGGAACGGCAGCGGTGGGTGGCCGACGTGGTGGGAAATGGCGACTTCAGCATCGAAGTCGCCAGTGCGGACGCCAGTTTCCGGAGTTACTGGCGCGTGCGGGACCGCTCCACCACCCGGATCGTCATGGATGCGCCGCCCACGCACGAGGACATTGTTCCCTGGCTCGACATTGCGGCGCGGCTCCGCGCCGGTGGGCTCCACGCACCGGACGTCTTCGCGAGCGACACGGGCAAAGGATTTGTGCTGATGGAGGATCTGGGCGATCGCACGTTTCTCGAAGCCCTGTCGAATGAAAGCGTGGAACACCTGTACGGCGAAGCGATGGATGCGCTCGCACAACTGCAGACCCGTGCGTCAATGGAGCAGCTTGCGTCGTACGACGCGCCGTTGCTGCAGCGCGAGCTGGACCTCATGCCGGAGTGGTTTCTCCGGCGTCATCTGGGCGTGATGCCGCACACGGAATTCAACGGCATTTTCGAAGACGCCTGCACGGCGCTCATCGACAACGCGGCGGAGCAGCCGCAGGTTTTCGTACATCGGGACTTCCACAGCCGCAACCTGCTGGTCACGGCAACGCACTCGCCGGGGATCATCGATTTCCAGGATGCTGTGCGCGGACCTGTCGCCTATGACCTCGCCTCCCTGCTCCGCGACTGCTATGTGGCCTGGCCTGAAGAACAGGTGGATGCATGGGTCGAGGGCTATCGCCTTCGCCTGCTCGGCCTGGGACTCGTGCATTGCGATGCCGCGACCTGGCGGCGCTGGTTCGACGGCATCGGGCTGCAGCGGCACCTCAAGGTCCTCGGCATCTTCTGCCGCCTGTTCTATCGCGACGGGAAGTCGCAGTACCTTGCCGATCTGCCGCGCGTGTGGGGCTACGTACGGGACGTCGGAGAAAAATACCCCGCGTACGCTTCGCTGCTCGCCGCAATGGAACGCGCCATCGACGGCCGTGATCTGTCGCAGCCGCGGATCGCGGTGTGAAGGCCTTCATACTCGCCGCGGGTCGCGGTCAGCGCTTGCGACCGCTCACGAACGCAATACCCAAACCGCTGCTCGCGGTCGGCGGCAAGGCGTTGATCGCCTGGCACCTCGAGCGGCTCGCGGCTGCCGGCATCGAAGACGTCGTGGTCAATACCTCCTGGCTGGCGTCGTCGTTGCACACGGCGCTGGGCGACGGGCGCGAATATGGCCTGCGCCTGCGATTCTCCGACGAGGGCGAGCGGGCGCTCGGCACCGGTGGCGCGCTTGAACGGGCACGCCCGCTGCTGGGCGAGGATCCATTCGTTCTCGTCAACGGCGATGTCTGGACCGATTTCGACTTTGCGCGCCTGCTGCGTCCGCTCGACGCACTGACGCATCTGGTGCTCGTGCCGGTACCGCCGCAAGCGGCGCATGGCGATTTCCACCTCCACGCGAACGGCAGGGTCGAGAGCAGCGGCGAACCGCTGCTGACTTATGCCGGCATTGGCCTTTACCGCATGGCGCTGCTCGACCTCCGTGAATCGGGAAATGCGACAGGTGCCGCGGGCGAACCGTCGGCCTTCGCTCTGGCACCGCTGCTGCGCATGGCCATGGAGCGCGGAGCGATCAGCGGCGAGCGGCATGCATCGCACTGGTACGACATCGGAACCCTGGACCGGCTGCAGTCTCTGGATCGGCAGCTCGCCGGCGTCTGATCGCACTCCGCTTCACAACTGGAATCGGTCCGAGTGGCTACGGGGTCTTAGGACTCGTCACCGGTGCTTGTGGCTGGCGCCGGATCGCCGGGCGCAGTACGAATCGGGAATCCGATGATCTCGCGCAGGAAGGGCACGGTCACCCGCCGCTGCGCCGCCATCGACTCCCGATCCACGCGGTCGAGCAGCCGCAGCAGCGCGGACAGATCCCGGGCATGACGCCGGAAGAGGAAATCGAGCACGGCTTCGTCGAGTTCGAATCCGCGCGCACGGGCGTAGTGAATCAGTACCGTGCGGCGGTCCGCGTCGTCGATGGGCGTGAGCTCGAATGCCGGCAGGCTCGACAGGCGCGACACCAGATCCGGAAGTTCCAGCGGCAATCGCAGCGGCAGGGAACGCGCGGCAATCAGCAGCGTGCCCGATTCCTGCGCCACCCGATTGAACAAGTCGAAGAGTGCGATCTGAGCCACAGGATCACCCGCCAGCGCATCGACCTCGTCGATGGCGATAAGCCCGGGCGTGCGAACCGCGGCGAGCGCGGCCGCAGCGTGCGGCTTGACGTGATCGAGCGGCAGGTACTGGACCGCGACTTCGCTACTTGAGTTCTGGCATGCGGCGATCAGCAGGTGGGACTTGCCGCTGGAGGGAGGACCTGCCAGAAATACCGACCCGCCGCCCTCGGCGGCGTGCCTTACCGCTGCGACTGCCGACGCGTTGGATCCCGTCTGGAAATCCTCGAACCGCTGGTGGGAAGGAAACCGGAGCGGCAGCGGCAGCTGAGGCGGGCTCACTCCGTACGGGGTTCCGCTGAGTTCGGAATTTCGAAGGCGCGGCCTCCAGCGTCCACGACTCTGGGTTCAAGCGCGACGGGAGCAATCGCGCCGGGAGTGGCGCGCGCCGCCCCCCGGTAATAACGGCTATCCAGGTAACGGCCATGCGCGTAGCGCAGGAGCACCATCGCTACAGCGGCGACCGGAAGCGCCAGCAGCACGCCGAGAAATCCGAACAGTTGTCCGCCGGCCAGCACGGCGAACATCACAGCCACCGGGTGCATGCCGATCTTGTCACCGACCAGCCAGGGTGTGAGGAAGAAGCTTTCCAGCAACTGTCCGACCGAAAAGGCGATCAGGACGTAGACGAGATGCGCGGCGTCGCCGTACTGCACCAGCGCCGCGATAAGGCCGGTGCCGACGAACACGGCGCCGCCAAGATACGGCACGAAGCTCACCAGTCCGGCGATCAGTCCGATCAGGAGGCTGAAGTCGATGCCGGCGAGCATCAGCCCGAAGCCATAGACGAAGCCCAGTACGATCATCACCAGCAGCTGCCCGCGGAGGAACCCTCCCAGCGTCGAATCCGCTTCGCGCGCGAGCCGGCTCACGGTTGCTTCCAGCGCCCGCGGCACCAGACGATGCAGGGCCTGCAACATGTGGTCCCAGTCACGCATGAAATAAAACGTGACAACGGGAATCAGGGCGATGTTGACGAGGATGCCGAGCAGGGCCAGGCCTGAACGCGAGAACCACGCCAGCACCGTCGCGAGCACACCGCCGGCCCGCTCCCAGTTGTCGCGCAACAGCGAGGCGAGATGCTCCGGGTCGAACGTTTCCATCGGCAGGCGAAGCCGCTCGCTGAGCCATGGACGTGCCTGCTCGTTGTACCAGGCGACGTAGCGCGGCACGCTCTCGATCAGCTCAACGATCTGGCGCTGCAGCGCAGGTACCAGCAGCAGCAGTGCGAGCGCCAGCGCCAGCACCAGCAGCAGCGAAACAGCGACGACTGCCCAGGTGCGCGTGAAGCCCGAGCGGATAAGCCGGTCGATCAGGGGATCGAAAACATAGGCCAGCACCGCTCCCACAGCGAAGGGCACCAGCACTGGTCCCAGCAGCCAGAGCAGGATGCCCACCACCACGACCACGGCGAGCGTCTGCCAGCGGTCGGCGCGGTCCACTATCGGCGGATTCGATTCGGCCATTCGCGCTTTGCTTTGAGACTCCATGAGACGACGTAGTGTACGCCGCTCGCCGCCGTGGTCAGAGCTGTCGTGACCAGCAGCGCCGTCATCGCGGCCGCAGGCAGGACCACGCCTTCAATGCCGCGCGCCAGCACCGCGAGGACCAGCAATATCTGCAGCGCGGTGACGGCCTTGGACAGCAGGGTCGGCCGCCCCTGTACCGGCCCGACGAGGTGGTGATAGACCAATGCCCCGGCGACGATGACGAGGTCGCGGAACGTTGCGAGACCGAGCCACCAGATCGGCAGATCGCCCGCGATCACCAGCGCCAGCGTGGCCGCGAACAGCAGCAGTTTGTCGGCAAGGGGATCGAGCCGGCCACCCAGTTCCGAACTCCAGTTGAAGCGTTTGGCGAGGATGCCGTCGAGTGCGTCCGATGCGCCGGCTGCAAAGGCCCAGCCGAGCGCCAGATCATATTGTCCGGCGCGGATCGCCGCCGCCAGGGGGATGGCGGCGAACATGCGCAGGACGGTGATGGCGTTGGGAAGATGGCGCAGCGGGGAGCCTGAAGCGCGCATGGCTCAGGTTTGCCCCGTGACGGCAACGAAGGGCGACACCAGATCGCGTTGACCGCCGCGCGCAAAAAGCGGCGATTCCGGCAACTCATTGATCGGAGGATCTCTAATACAGCTCGCAGGTCCGATCATTGTCGTGCGGGAGTCGCGCGGGATACGAGCGTCAGTCGCGCCGACGGGATGTGGTCGGTCGCAGAGTCAGTTCAACGACTGCGAAAGACTCCGCGATGCGCGGAATGGCGCTCGAATCCGGTTCGGGCTCGGGCAATGCGCCAGCGGAGGCCACTGCGTAACCCTGATCCCCCTCGGCGGAAGCGCTATCCGTATCGGAACCCGGCACACGCACGACATCCAGCACCTCGTCCGCAGCGAGAATGGCGGCCAGGCGCCGCGGCGTCACTCCGAGATCCACGCGCAGCTCGAGCTGGTCGGACCGGGCGCCCACCGGCTCTATGTCGCGTACGACGTCCAGTTCCTTGAGGTAGGCAAGCGTGCGCCCGTAATCGGACCCCGAATGCACACGATCGACGCGAACGGTATAGGTGCCGTTGACCAGATCTTCCGGAGAAATGGCGTAGCGCGCGGCGAGGCGGTTGGCGCTGCCGGCGACGGCACCCTCAAGCGCTGCTGACGCACTCGGGTGGATCGCCTGCCACTCTTCCGAGCGCGAATTTCGCCCCAGTGCGATCAGGCTGTAGCGGCTGTTCCAGCCATCGTCCGTACGGCGCAGCCGGGCGAGCAGGGCCGCTGTGGTGCCGTAGCGCGTGGAAGCCGCCTTGACACTCCTGAGATCGCCCAGCCACAGGCTTTCGATGGAAGCGCGCGCCTGGTCCGTGTAATCCCACTCGGGCAGGATCAGATCGAATCCGCGCTCCTCCGCCGTGCGCATCAATGCGCCCAGCGCCGCAGTCTGGGTGGAGCTCGCAACCTGGCGTGCGGTACCGCTTTCGATCACCAGCCACACCAGCAGCCGCGGCCGTTGGGTCGTCCACACCGGTTTGCCCGCGCGTCGCAGAAGACCGTTGACGGATTCGGTATTGAAGCTCGCAACCAGGTTCAGGATGGTGGAGTTCACGCCGTTGCTGCCGCTGCGGACCTGCTGGCGGTAGCTGCTGTCGATCACATAATCGGCCGCCGAGCCGAGTGCGTCACGGACTTCGGGCTGGTTGGCCGTGTCGGTGCTACCGGACACTTTGACCAGCACTTCCTGCAGGGCGATCGGCAGCGCGCGTGCGCGCTCGGTCGCGCTCTCGTTGGCCACGGCAACCGTGCCCGTGTACAGATCGGCGGCCGCGACGCCTGCCATCCCACAACCGAGGAGCATCGCGACAAATGCGTGTCTGCAGGTCTCAAGTTTCTTCATTGCGATTTCTTTCCAGTGCCGATGGAGGGGAAACGCGGCGCAGGACGCGCCCACCCGAGCGCCGGGGCCGATGCATGCGGTCACCCTCTGCGGGCAGCCAGTCTGCCCAATCGACAGCCACCAGTCTATTATCCGCCCCTGCTTCAAGGGATGGGCGTGTGCACGCAGGAAATCCACCAGAGCCAATGACATACCGCGGCGCCGGGGTCGACATCGACGCCGGCAATGCGCTGGTCGACCGCATCGGGCCGCTGGTGGCCGCGACACGGCGGGCAGGTGTCATGGGCGGCCTTGGCGGATTCGGCGGACTGTTCGAACTGGGTGGACGCTATCGCGAGCCGGTCCTGGTTTCGGGAACCGACGGTGTGGGCACCAAGCTGCGGCTCGCCCATGCGCTCGGACGACACGACACCATCGGCATCGACCTCGTCGGCATGTGCGTCAACGATGTTCTGGTGCAGGGTGCCGAACCCCTGTTCTTTCTCGACTATTTCGCCACGGGCAAGCTCGACGTCGACGTGGCGACCGCCGTTGTTGCGGGTATCGCGCGCGGATGCGAGGAATCCGGGTGCGCACTGCTCGGCGGCGAGACGGCCGAGATGCCCGACATGTATCCGCCCGGCGAGTACGACCTGGCGGGCTTTTGCGTCGGCGCGGTGGAGAAGTCCGACCTGATCGACGGTAGCCGCGTGCGCGCGGGTGACGTGCTCGTGGGACTGGCGTCGTCGGGAGCGCACGCCAACGGTTTTTCGCTGATCCGCCGCGTGCTGGAGCGTTCCGGCGCTGCGCTCGACGAGCCTATGGGCGACACCACTCTGGCGGACGCGCTGATGGCTCCGACGCGCCTTTACGTGCGACCCATGCTGGCGCTGGCCGCCGCGCTGCCGGTGCATGCGTTCGCGCACATCACGGGTGGCGGACTGATCGAGAACATCGTGCGCGTGGTGCCGAAAGGTCTCGGGATCGAGATCGACGCCGGGGCGTGGCCGCGGCCGCCGCTGTTCGAATGGATAGCCGAAAATGGAGCGGTCGAGCCTCGCGAAATGTGGCGTACGTTCAATTGTGGCGTCGGCTTCGTGATCATCTGCGCGGCCGAGCAGTGGCCTGACGTCTCCGCGGCGCTCGCGCCCCTGCCCTATTCGCACTGGCAGATCGGCAGCGTGATCGAGGCTTCGGATGGCGAACGCGTGCGCATCGGCTGACCTCGGGATTTCTGCGAAATTGCGCGTTGCCGTGCTGGTTTCCGGTCGCGGATCGAACCTTGCCGCACTGATCGAGGCCCGGCGCGCCGACGGGCCATTCGAGCTGGTCGGCGTTTTTTCCGATCGAGCCGACGCGCCGGCGCTCGACCGCGCACGCGAGGCTGGCATTCCAGCCTTTCATGTCGCCCGCTGCGACCATGAGAGCGAGCTTGGTTTCCAGCGCGCGTTCTTCAAGCAGGTGGCGGCGGCATCGCCTGACCTCATCGTCTGCGCCGGATTCATGCGCGTGATCCGTCGGCGCTTCGTTGACGCGATTGCTCCGATGATCAACATTCATCCTTCCCTGCTGCCGCGGCATCGCGGCTTGCACACGCACCAGGCCGTGCTCAACGCGCGAGAACCCGAGCACGGCGCCAGCGTGCACCGGGTCACGCCGGAGCTGGATGCCGGCCCCGTGATCGCACAGGTGGGCATGGAAGTGCGCGCAGATGACGATGCGGGATCGCTTTCCCGCCGCCTGTTGCCGCTGGAACATCTTTTGCTGGTGGCGTGCGTCAGGGCCCTTGCGTGCGGCGATCTGCTCCTGCCGGGTGCTGCTGGAGTCCTCTGGCGGGGTCTACCGCTGATCCAGCCGCTGCGTCCAGACCCGTCCACTGGCAATCTCGAACCCGCGGCCGGGGACCCTGGCCACAGCTCCGAATGAGAGTCCTTGACTGAAATCCCGACTCGATCGCGAACCTGTTGCGTCGCGCGCAGTCCAAGTCCGGGATTCGAAACCGATATTGGAGAGTCGAACGTGAATGCAATTGCCCGATGGAAACGTTCCGCGCCGCTGCTGGCAGTCGCCGTCGCAGGCGCGCTGGTGTTGTTGCGTCCGGAACCCCTGCTGGCCCGCGCACCATCGGAGCCTGAGCTTCGACCCTACACCGCCCGTTACCAGGCGCTACGCAACGGCAAGACCCTCGGCCAGGCGGTGGTCACGCTCGCGCGAGATGGCGAAAACTGGCGCCTGCGCTCGCAGACGCGCGGAACCGAGGGTCTGGCGTCGCTGGCGGGCATCGAGATCGTGGAAGATTCCCTGTTCCGGCAGATCGCGGGCAAGCCCGAAACGATCGATTACCGGTTCCACCAGAAGGCCGCCTGGTCCAATCGCGACCGGCACATCACGGTGAGCAAGGCGGGCGGCATTCTCAGCGAGGATCGGAAGGACAGCCATCGGTTCGACTATCGGCGTGGCGCGATCGACCGCCACCTGATAACGCTTGCGCTGGCTGCCGATCTGGCGCGCGGGGCTCCGGGACCTTTCCGCTATCCCGTGGTGGATCGCGACGAGCTGTCGGAACACGTCTACCGCCGGGGGGGCGAGGAAACGCTGAAGTCTCCCGCGGGCGCGCTGCGCACCGTACGCCTCACGCGCGTTCGCGAGAATCCCGGACGCGTCACGGAAAGCTGGCTCGCCATCGAAAAGGGCTTTGTTCCGGTTCGGGTGTTGCAGACGGAACCCGATGGCGAATCGTTCGAGTTGCGTCTGCTCGAACTCAGGCGCTGAGGCGGAGAAACCCCCCGCGACGTGCGCGGACCGCACCGGACACCGCCCCGTCGCTGCTTGACGTATGCCGCGCCGACACTAGACTATGCGACCCCTTCCCGAGTAGCTCAGCCGGTTAGAGCATTTGACTGTTAATCAGAGGGTCGTCAGTTCGAATCTGACCTCGGGAGCCAATTCATGAAAAAGGCCGCATCGCTGCGGCCTTTTTCTTTGCTCCGCTGAAAGCTACCAGCAAGTGGCGACGGTACCGCCGCTGACCACCGTCTTGACCCCCTGGTGGTTGATTCCGAGGTTGCCGCAGGTATCGTTGAGTTGATCGTTGACGCGCGTACCGGTCACCGTGAAGGTGGTACGGGTCACGTTGCCAAGTGCCACCGTGTACCGTGCCTGGCCCTGTCGCGGCGAATTGCCCAGGCCTGCCGCAGCGAGGTCGTCGCTGGTGAATCCATTCCAGCAGTTGCTGTAGCTGTTGCGCACCGTGTAGCAGCGCTCCATGGCCTGGGCCACTTCGAGCATGTCGGTCTTGACCCGAGCGCGCCATCCCTTGCGCACCGAATCGTTATAGGCCGGATAGGCGATCGCCGCGATGATGGCGATGATGGCCACGACGATGACCATCTCGATCAACGTGAAGCCCCCGGTTCGTCGCTGGCCTGCCGCTCCCCCACGACTGGGGGAGCTGCGGATCGTTGGATAGCGGATCGTCATGTCGAACTCCTATCGGATCTGACGCCAGGACTGCCGGCCGCAGGCCCGTGGCAGGAAGAAGTTCGGCGCACCGGCTGCGGTGATGACGATACTGCAGGGCGTATACAGCGCACTGAAGTCAGGCGGCGGTGGCTCGCCAGGCAGAGGACGAACCGGCGGCGTGCAGCCCGGGTCGACACCGAGTACGCATTGCGGCTGCGGCACGATGATGACGGTTTCCTTCACCGGCGCACCGGAAGCGATCGATACGCCGCCGCAATTGCCGCCGCAGACGGATGTACCGGCGGGGCCACCGACACGGATCGCGCCGAGGGCGCTGGCGCCGGTAATCGCGTTCAAACCGTAGATGAAATTGTCACCGCCCGGCTTGCAGATGTCGCCGCTGGGCTGGAACGTGGTGAAGAACACATCGCCCGATTGCACCCTCGGGGTACCCACGAATCTCTCGCCCTTCGCGTCCGGCCCGCTGCCCGAGTCCACCGCGAGGTCAATATAGAAACCGCGCTGGATCGTGAAGTCGGCTGCCCCCGTCGTAGTCGTGCGGGCGGTGAGCGAACCGGTGACCGTCTGCCCATTGATTGTCTGCTGCTTGAGCACTGCCCGACCACCGGTGATGGCAGTTGAGTTGTTGTCGAGCACGCCATAGAACGTTTGGATCGGCGGGTCGGGAGGTGTCGCATTGTCGCCTTCGAGCAGGTATCTGCCGGTTCCGAAGTAGATGATGTCACCGCCATCGGGGCCCGCCGCCACCTCGAGACCACTGGTGATCGGCTGGCGCTGCGGAGTTGGTGCCGCATCCCGCGCAACGTACAGAGGCTGACCGCCAAACGCCACGCTGCCGCCAGTCGGACCGGTCGACAGGTCGAACTTCCAGAGATTGCCGCGCAGATCGCCACCGTAGACGGTGTCCACCTTGCCATTGAAGTTCTTGTCGAGCGCAAGGATCGGACTCAGTCCGTTGGAGAACGTGCCGCCGTCGTCCGCCACGATCTTGCGCGTGATCGCACCCGACGCCAGGTTCACGATCATCAGGACGGGATTGCCGTTGACGCTGTTGTACCCGTTACCGAAGATCGCGTACCAGTTGTTGTCTTCGGCCAGCACGATCTGCGCCTTGCCGATGGACTGGCCGATGTCGCCATCATCGGCACCGGTTTGCTCCCACATCACGTCGGACGCTGTGAACGCACCGGGATTGCCGATATCAAGGGCGAACACGCCGCGCCCGCCTGCGCCGGGACTGCCGACCAGAATGGTCTTCCAGCTTCCGAGGAAGGCGTCGCCGATGTTGCTTTCGCCGTCAACGTAGTACTGATGCGCGTATTCCGGGTTGGCGAGCTCAGCGAGCTTGCCGCGCACGCTCTTGGGAATGAAAGCAAACAACTCGCCGCCGCCGCCAACCTTGCGGCCGTCGAACGCGTGCAACATGCCGTCGTTGGCACCGATGAACACCGCCGGAGAGCGGGCGCGCTTGGTCGTCAGATAGCCGCGATACGAGGTCCCCAGTGCGCCACCCAGCGCGCTGAAGCCATAGTCATCCTTCGGTCCGGCAACCGCCGGAACCGAATTGACAATGTCGCCCAGCAGCGAAGAGCGGCTGCGGAAGCGACCATCCCGACTCTGGCCCGCCGGAGTCTGGTCCTGCTCGAGCGTCTTGACCCCGCGCAGGTAATCGACCAGATCGTTCACGGTGTAACCGGGATGCCGCAGCAACAAGGTTCCAGGCGTGAGGCCGATCGCGAGCAGCTGTGCAATCAGCGATCCGCCGAGCGCGCCGGTGGTGAACGGCGCCGCCGTCGTCGACGTACCCGACTGCGTGGTGATGAAGATATTCCGCGCAGCCGGCGCCGGGATGCCGGTGGATGCATTCCAGATGGTGGCTCCGGTGGTGCCGGCGGTGGTGATCTCAACCGCGCGCATCTCGCCCGTCCAGTCGCGCTCGTTGACGGTGAAACTCGGCACGAACGACAGGGACTCGGAACTGGCTCGCGCGCCTGTCAGCGACAGTGCACCCGATCCCACGGTCGCATTCAGCACGTTGCGCAGGATTTCCTTGACCGCGTCGGACACCGACTGGGGCGTACGCGCATTGATGAACTTGCCTCGCGTATTGAGCGCCGCGTGCCAGATCTCGTCGACCGCGGGCGGGGTGTCGTCCTGACGGGGCTGCCACGCGGGCGGGTTGGCGTAGGGATTGGTAGTCGAGGGAATGTTGACCTGATACACGGCCCCGAGCGCACCCAGCGTGATGCCGTAGAAGTTCATATGCGGATTGACCTGGCAGTCAAGGCGCGGGTCGGGACTGGGATCGGAACACGCTGCGGGCACCGGCATTCTGCCCTGCTCGATGGCGGGCGCCGGCACCAGTGTATTGAGGTAATACTCGGCCGCGATATCAGCCATGGTGTTGCTGAAACTGTCCGCGAAGGGGACACCCATACCGCCGTCGGCATTGCCGAAGCCGGTCGGTCCGCCGCCATTGCTGTAGCCATCGGTGAACAGCATGCCGGCGTTCACCTGACAGGACAGCTGCACCGGTGCATCAGGGTCCACGGCGGGGCTGCGTTTGAACTGTTGGCCAATGTTCGCCACCGCGGTTCGATTCGGCGTGCCGCCCGATGCCGTCAGCGAGGTCATGTTTGCGTACAGCGCTGCCCGCTCTGCCGGAATGGCGAGATCCAGCATGTCGACCGGATTGGTGCGGTTGTTGATCGTGAAGTAACCCACGCGCATGAAATCCACATCGCCGAAGGCACGCGTCAGCGCCGCCACCATGGCGATATTGCGATCACGGTAATACTGGAACCAGTTCGCGAAGCTCTGCATCATGTTGTTGTAGGCGGCGCCGGAGGCAAAATTGGCGGGCTTGATCTCGTAACGGAAGAGCGGCACGTTCGGCCCGCCCCCGCCGGGAAGCACCGGCAGGGGAACCCCGATGTAACCCGGAAATGTCGGATCCGTCAGATAGAACGTGGCAGGAAAATATTCGAGGGACGCGGTGCATGCCCCCGTCAGGGTCGTCGCGGTCAACGACGTCGTCCACACATTGTTCAACAGGCTGCCGCCGAAATTGCAGCCACCGGCCCGCTTGTAGTAACTGGTGAGCGGCGGCACGATCATTCCATTCTGGAATTCGGTGCGCCACGCGGTGCCGTCAACCCGGACGTTCTGCGTCAGGTCGAAAGACTGGCTTCCGGCATTGCGTGCGTCCACCAGCACCGATGTCGGGGTTGCGTTAGGCCAGGTGGTGTTGTCGGCTTTCAGCCATGGCGGATACGCGACGTTCGGATTGAACGAGGCGGGATTGAATTCGTGCGAGCGCGCAAAGCCGAAATTTGGAATGGCCGGGAAACTCTTGCGCTTGGTGCTTCGGCCAGGGAACGGGAACAATTCGAGGTAGTCGCTGACACCGGTGTTGTGCAGCGTGCCGTCGGTGCGATAGAACCCGTACGCGAATGTCACGGGATCCTGACCCCAGTACGCGGTGCCGTTCTGGTTGGCGAACAGGGCTTCCCACGCCATCGACCCGGAGTCATCGACCGCCATGACAAAGGCAGGTTTGACTCGACCCTGGAGGAACAGCGGCTGCTGCGCGATGGGCAGCAAGGGCGGCGTCTGCGCCCATGCAGGCGGTGCTGCACCGGAAAGGGCGATCACGGCAGCGATCGCGCTGATGAAGAGGACGTTTCGGTAGTTCATGATGCAGCTCCAATCGCCCAGGGGCGATGTTTTCGGATGACTCAGGGGATGTAGAAGGTTTCGATCACGACGATCGATGACTGGTTGACGGCCCGGTCGAAGTCAGTGGCCTGGACCTGATAGATGTTTCCAGTTTCCTCGTTGACCTTGCTGCCCCACTTGCGGCTGGACCAGTTGAAGCACTTGTCGACGCGCTTGGTGAACTGCGTCGGCGTCGCGGTCGTCTGCGCCCACTGGTCGGGGTCGAACTGGATGCAGTTGTCGTCGAACCGGGCCGGGTCGGCATCGAAATACACCACGCCCTGATCGGTGGTCTGCTTGATGGCCGATTCCTGCTGTCGAACGCGCGACTCGGAGCGCTGGAAAGCCAGATTGAGATTGCGATAGTTGCCGGCCATTCGTTCCTGCAACGTGGTTACCTGCATCGACGCAAGTCCGAGCAGCGTCAGCAGCACGAGCATCATGAGCGCGACAAACAGCACCGCGCCTTGCTGGCGATTCCGGCTGGGGATTCTGGTCATGATCTGGATGGATTCCTTGGAGGTCCGGGCCAACGGCTCAGTTGCCGAACAATCGGTTGCGCAGCGCGATTTCGTTCTGGTACACGACGCGAAGCCGACCGTCGTCGCGGGGATCCACGTTGACACCGAGGACATTGACCGCCGGAGTGACATTGTCGACCCCGCCAAAAGCAATGCTTCGCATCAGCATGCCCACACGCACAGTGCCCACGCGGCGCCAGTCGGTTTCCGGCGGCCCTGCCACAGCGTCCACGTCTTGTGCCGTCATGCTCTGGCTGATACGTCCGACGGGCAGCGCACCGACATTCATGTCGCGCCCGTACAGAAGCTGCAGGTTGTCCATGCCCTCCACCAGCTCCTCGTAGACGGGATTGAGTCCGTTGTCGTAGCGCATGCGGAACAGCGAGGGCGGATCGCCGGCCACCGCGCCGACGCGAACCCCCACGTAGTAGGCAACGATGTCGCCCCGGAAAACCGTCGAGACGTCGGCCAGAAATGGCTCCTGCCCCACAAAGCCGGACAGGTTCGGACCGCCCACGTTCACCGTGAAGTTGCCCGCCGGATTGGCGGCCGAGGACGCCTGGAACATGCTCACCTTGCGGCAATCGGTGATTGCATAGATGCCGTTCTGATCGAGATTCACGAAACTGGCGTACGCGGGCGGCACCGACACCACCCGATCGCCGGCATTGGTGCTTGCGACGCTGAGCGGCGCGCCCTCCGAGCTGAGATAACGAACGATCACGACATCGCTGCCGAGGATCGGCCGGCCCGCGAGGATGTCGGCGGGCAGTGCAGGCGTCCAGTTGCCGGCCCCGGCCGTCGGCGCGGGTGGATCGGCCATCCCCGAAAGACTGAGATTGGCGCCCGGCGCTGTGCCGTTCGCCTCGAACCCCTGGATCGCGATATCGAAGCGGGCGGGGAACGGGGCGTTGGCAAACAGGGGCGGCGAGGCATTGCGGTCGGCCACGCTCAGAAAATGCGAAAAATATTCCGGCTGCTGCGGATTCAGAAAATGCGACTGGTCGTTGACGCAGCCCATATGACCCGCCATGCGGATGTCACGTTGCAGGAAATCCATGGCGAAGCGCCCGTTTTCCTGTACCCGCGCCAGCCCGTCGGTCGTCTGGTAGGCCATGCGGGTCGACGCAAAAATCTGCACGAGTCCGAACAGAAGAGAGAACGCGATGGTCACCGCGACCATCAGCTCGATCATGCTCAGGCCCAGCTGGCGGGTGCGGGAGTTCATGGGAGCGGTCCTCACAGCGCCGAGGTCACGGTCAAGGTGGTGTCGGGGGAAGGCGCCCAGGAAGCGCGCTCGTCCGCCCACGTGATCGTCACCGTGGCAGCTCCTGCAGCGACGACGACATCCGCGCTTGCATTCGGAAGCGCACGAACCAGATGGCACATCCAGTTGTTGGAGTCGTCCGCCACCACGTCGCCGGAATCGACCGCGACATCGCAGGTATCCGCGAGCGGCCGCATGGCCACCACGTCGGAAGGGTCGATATACGCATAGCGAAAGGACAGCAGTCGATTTGCCCGCATCATGTCCATGACCTCGTAGGCGAGGTTGGTGGCGATGGTGCGCTGGTTGGCGCTCTGCGTCGCCTTGAGCGCCGTGGTCTGCAGCAAGGCGAGTCCGAGAAGGCCGAAACCGAGCACCAGCAGGGACACGAGTACCTCGATCAGGCTGAAGCCACGTTGCCGGGCGGCGGGCGTCATGCCCGTTCGGGGTGCCATTGCGCGACCGGAGAGTGCACGGCCCGTGTTGAAGTCCAGGATTCTCATGTGCAAGTCCCCTTGCTGACACGCAGGCTGCCGGTGGTGGTCAAGGTCATTGTGCGCAGGAAGGGTTGGCCGGTCTCACAGGTCACCGGGCGCAACTGGAGGGTCCCCGAGACCAGGACTCCTTCACGTCGTCCGCGGGAGTCGAAGTCCACGTGATTTTCGGCTGCGACATCGGACCTGAAAAACACCTTGGCTTCCGGACCGACCACCCGCAGGACTTCGCCACCGCCCGCATCTGGTGAATTGTTGTTGTTCAGGTCGTTCCAGACGATCCAGCCATCACTCCAGTCGCCACCACAGGCGATACCGTCGCTGCTGGCGCAGATCCCGGCCCCGACGTTGCTGCGGATGGCCTCGGTGCGGGCAAGGCCCACCGAGGCGATGAATTCGTTGAGCCGCGCGGAGATCCTGTTGGAGCGCAAGGCCGTCTCGAAGCTCGGGACCGCCACGATCGTGAGGATGGCGGCAATCGCCAGCACGACGACGAGCTCAATCAGGGTGAAACCTTTTGCAGCAGGCGTGCGCATGGGCGCAGATCCAAGTGGAACCGGAGCGAGAGTATGCCGTGCCAGAAGCCGCAACCACCATCGACAGACAGCCGGCGCCCCACTTCCGATGAGCGACCGGGTGAGAGACAGCGCCTGCGCGGCACTGCCGCGCGCTGGCTCGAACGCCCGGCCACGGAAGGCCGGGCCGGGTGAGAGGCAGCGCTCGCGCGGCACTGCCGCGCGCTGGTTCGAACGCCCGGCCACGGAAGGCCGGGCCGTATGTACGCCGCAGGGACGCATGCTTGCCTCACGTCACATCGAAGCGGCAATTTCGGGATCAACCCACATGACGCAGAGCCGGGAACCCTTGAACCTGCCCCCTTTCAGCGGACGCCATGAAGCGGTGGATCACTGGGCTTTCCGAGTTTGATTCTGTTTGCGTAGTCGTTGGGTGACAGGTAACCCAGAGTCGAGTGCAGTCGTGTGCTGTTG
>JBBQNY010000026.1:0-26354 GCA_038330365.1 Lysobacterales bacterium
GCTGCATCAGCGACTGAGGAAGGGAACCGTCAGGGCGCATGCGTGCCTGGCCACTCAGCAGGCACCGCATGGAGTGCGCGCCGTCCGGCCATTCCTGCTCGAGCCGCACGAGCTCAGGCTCCAGACGAACGAGACCCAGCATTTCATGGCCGAGCGCACGGGCCGCGCTGGTGAGGGTCATGTCCTGGTCGTACGCCCAGACTTTACCGATGTCGTGCAGCAAGCCGGCCGCCGTGCCCAGATCCCGCTCAGTGACTGAAAGGCCGCTGTGACTGGTGATGTCGGACGCGACCTCCACCGAGTGGCTGGCGAGGCCGCCGGGGAAGGAGTGGTGGTGGTGAAGCGACGCAGGCATGGTCCAGAAGAACGAGTGGACCTCGCGTCTCGCGAACACTTCAAGAAGGAGCGCGCGAAGCGGTTCGGCCACGATGGCGAAGATCAGTGACTTCGCGCTTGCAAGGACGCCCTCGACCGGGCACACGTCTTCAGGAACGTGCCAGAGCGATGGGTAGTCCGGGTCTTCCCGATGTGCGAGAACCAGTCGCCGATCCTGACCGGGGAGATTGATGAAATCGTAGTTGTCGCTGACCAGTGGTCCCTCAGCGCGATGCCGCCACTCTGATTCCAGACCGAAAGAGACCGCGCGGATGCGATGCCCTTCCGATGCCAACTCCAGATGGATGCCCCCATCACCGTCGAGTGGCCAGGGATCGAAGCCAAGCAGGGTCGCGGACTCCGATGTCAGTGAGAGAGGTCGCTCATTGATGTTCATTCGGTGTCTCCCGATGGCTGGAATTTGCGTACGAGGATCTCCAGCTGGCTCCGGCTGAGCGCTGCCAGTGAGGACGGGAGAGTTGTCGTGTCGTTCGAGGACTGCGCGGTGATCAGGCCTGCGAATGCGCGGCCATCATTCCGGGTGAGATTCGGCACGTAGCGCGAATACACGCGGAACAGCATTTCGGTGGACGAATGCCCCAGCACGCGGGCCACCCACTCGGGGTTCTCACCGGACGCGAGCATCAGCGTCGCTGCGGTATGCCGGGTCTGGTACGGCCGTCGGGCCGCGAGGTCGAGATGGCGAAGCAGAGGCGCCCAGACCCGATTGGTGAAGTTCACCAAGTTGAGTGGTCCACCCTCGGACGCCGTGAAAACCCAGCGCGTGTCCGCAGGCTGGCGCTTGCGCTGTACCAGCAGTGCATTCCTGACCACTGGCACCATCGGGACGTCGCGTGACGACCCCTCGGTCTTGGTTGCCTGGATCACTCCCTTCACGATGCTCTGGCGGACCCGGATCAGGTCTGCATCGAGGTCGATGTGGCTCCATTCAAGCGCGTTGATCTCGCCCGTCCGCAGACCTGTATAGAAGCGAGTCGTCAGGTACGGCCGGTAGTCGGCACGGACCGCAGCGGTGATCCGGTTCACCTCATCCAGCGTGAAGGGTTCCACTTCCACCTTCGGCAACCGGATCGGTTTGATGTTCCGGAAGGCCGTCTCAACGCCGTAGCGATCCACCGCATCAGCGAGGACCATCCGCATCGCCGTCATGATGTGGTTGACGCGGGAAGGCGAGAGTTCGGCCTGCCGCTTGCGTGCCGACGAGGACTGGGTACGCGCACGGAAGTCGAGCAGGTCGGCCCTCGAAATGGCGTGCAGCGGCTTCTCGCCGAAGTCCGGCAGCAGGCGCTTGTCGAGGATGGACCGGATGGTCTCGGCATGGCTGGCGCGCCAGCGCGGGAAGTTCTCCCGGTACCAGGCTTCGGCCGCGACGGCGAACGAAGGAGAAGTCTGGTCCGGTTGCACCGCGGCGCCGCCGCGCGGTGCCGCGATCGCAACCGGCCCAAGGAACTCTGCAGCCCGCGGGCTGTTGGGGAAGAACGTCGCGTAGTCGAACGAGCCGTCGGCGATGCCCTTCTCGATCTTGCGCGCGAGGATTTCAACCATCTTTCGATTGGAAGGGGTCGCCTCGAGCGCGGTCTGCTCCCGACATCGCCTGCCTCGATATCGGAAGTCGATGTAGAGGTGCCCGGTCTCCGGGCGGGCCCGAACACTACCCATGGGCCATCCCTCCGTTGGCCATCGGAATCCGCGGCGCGTCAGCCAGTGATGCGTGACCGATATCCCGTTCGATCGACTCCCAGAGGAACAGGAGCTTCCGTCCGCCGAACGGGCGGATGTAGTGCACCCCTTCCAGCAGCACGCTGTCCTTGAGACGATCACGGATCGTCCGGACGTCGTAGTGAATTCGAGTAGCCAGCTGCTCCGTCGTCAGGTAAGTTTGCATTGTGTTCCTCCGTTGGATGCGGTCGACAAACGTCGCGTAGATACGACGCTTGTTGACCATAGTAGTCAACGGATGGTGCTTGTCAACTACAAATGTCGCACATAGTCGACAACATTCAGGCAGCATTCATCTTGATTCGGTTTCGATTGGCTGAGCTCATTGCGGACAAGGCGTTCAAGGAACGCCGGGTGATTTCGTTGTCCGAGATTGCGGAGTCGACGGGAGTGCACCGCGCCACGCTGTCCAAGATCGCCAATCAACCAGGTGCGAACATCAGCACTGACGTCATCGAAAAATTATGCAGGTACTTCGAATGTCAGCCGGGAGAGCTGCTAACTCTCGTCGAAGCTGATTAGTGCTCCGAGTTCAGTAACAAGAAGAGCTGCCAAGCCCCGATGTCGATCACCGCGCGTTTGAACTCCGGCGAGGCCCTCGGAGGACGGGTCATCAAAGTTAATCACGCGGGCGAGCACGGCGCCGTCAACATCTATCGTGCTCAAGCCTTCCTCGCGAGACTCACTGCGCCGTCAATGGTCGCCGAGCTTCTCGAGTTCCAGTCACATGAAGAACGCCATCGGGCAATCTTCGCAGGCGAGTTGCAACGCAGGGGAATCCGCCGCTGCAAGTCGCATTTGCTTTGTGGGGCAGGAGGTCTGGCACTCGGTGTGTTCACTGGGCTCTGTGGCGCCAAAGCCATTGCCGCGACCACCGTTGCGATTGAGCGCGTGGTGCTAGCCCATATGCGTGAGCAGATCCGCGTCCTTCAAAACCAGGACCCTCACGCAACCTCTGCTATTCGAAGCGTCGTGGAGGAGGAGCAGCAGCACCACGACCAATCGAACTCGCACATTCGAGCGGGAACTTTCTGGCCACGCATCCTCACGCCGGTGGTGTCCCTATCCACCGAAGCCGTGATCTGGGCAGGCATGCATCTTTGAGTCCTAATCATTTTGTCCAGAAGGCACACGGACACAACGATGGCCTGTCGCCTGTAGAGTTCGAACGGCAACGTTCAAAGTGAGGCTTTGAGGTGTCTACAGAAGCCGGGGCGATTCACTCCCTTTTTCTCGATACCGTGCGGGCCGGTGGACTGAGTGCTGAGCGGATGAGTTTTGCCCGTGTGCTAGAACGGATGGTGCTCACCTGTCGACTACACTCAATTCCCGTCGACATCGAATCGGATTCAGGACTAATTTGTGATTCGACCACGCGCACAGGAAGCGCAGGCAACGTGCTCTAAAGTTCAGATTTATGTGAGGCCCTCATGAACACGTCGATTAAACGCACCATTGCATTCTTGGGTGCCGACACAGTGTTGCAGGATACTCCCGCCGTTCGCGGGTTCAACAGGTTGCGTCTCAACCCCTCGACGGTGTCAACGCTCTCGTCCCGGATGGGTTTGAGTCAAGACTACCTTCTGGAAATCGTCTCCATTCCGCGCGCCACGTTCAACCGTCGTGTCCGAGAGCACTCTTTAACAACCGAAGAATCCGACCGCTTACTCCGAGTCGCCCGGATGTTGCAGGAATCTGAGCGCGTGTTCGGAGACGGAGACAAGGCGAATCGTTGGTTAACGCGCCCTTCTCCTCTGTTAGGGGGAGCATCACCCGTCGAACTCCTCGCCACAGATGCCGGAGCGCAAGACGTGCAATGCGCGCTCGTGCGGATCGACTTCGGCGACCTGACCTAGCGGGAGGCTTGCGTCCTCCGAAAGCCGGTGTCCTGCGAAAGGCGGAGCAATTCAGTCCTGACGAGACAAGTGAACGACGCCAAGTTGTTTCCCATTGTCCCCGGTCTGCACGATCTCTATTTCGATTGACTCAGGTGCACTGCAGGAACCCTCAACTTGCAAGTAATGATTCACTGCCCGCATGGAATAGGGCAGGACTCTGTGCGCCGCCTGCCCGACGCCACCCTTCATTCCCAGCCAGACCAGGTATTTCGGTTCGATTCTCACGTGTCCCGCTTCTTGGAACGTTGGGACCGGTAGCGGCTCTGACCCATAGGTTTGAACGAACAGACGGTCGTCTCTGACGGAGACTTTCAGAATCGGCGCAAGTCGCGTCCCGGCGAAGGGATTCTCCGGATCCGATGACTCAAAGCTCTCCAGCGTCCAAGTGGCCGGACTCGCCAGCAGACTCGCTTCGCAATCAGCGCCACTCTCAGAGTGTGCGGAAATCCCGCACGACGCCACGCCGGTCAGGAGCAACACCATCGACCCCATGCGCAATCTCTTTTCTACTGGAAACACTTCGTTGGCCACAGCCACACCTCATCCGACGAGTAGACGCCTGAACCCATGAACCCCCCGATCTATCACGTCAATGTGGGCAAACCGCCGGCTTCGCCCGGAGCTGGAGGCGCTGCCGGATCGCCCTGCGCCTCGCAGGAGGAACGCGCACCCACGCGCCGCTCCTCGAATGCGAGCAGACCGCGGATTCCACCAAGGCCGGTGCACAGCGCATCGAACTGGAACGTGTCGGTGTAGATGCCCGCGAGTTGCCGCCGGCGCCGGTGGGTGCGAGGGGCGCGGCCTCAAAGCCATCGCCAAAGGGCAGACCACTGCCACCGCCGCCCATGAAGGCCTCACCCGGTCCGGAGCGCCACCGCCAGACGCGACCGAGTGCATCAAAATGCTGCTCGGTGCGCATGCCGCGCGCATCCAGCCCAACGATCACCTCACTGGCGGCGTTATAGAAGCGCTGCTCCGTGCCCCGGTCGAGATCGATCACCTCGATGGGCCGGCCGAATACGTCGTAGCGCGTTTCCGACACGATCTCGCCCGAGCCGGCGTCACGGCGCACGAAACGCAGATTGCCCTGGGCTCGGTCACGCCCCCGAGCACGTCGAAGCGGGCGCGGGTGCTGCCGAAGAATCCCGCCAGTGAATTGAGATTGGCGGGTGGAAGACGGGGATGGTGCCCAATTAGCAATCAATTTGACCGCGTGTGCGAAATCTTTCGGGCGCGAAACCACGATCCGCACCTGAACTCTTCGTCAAACGCTTCAGTTGAATCGAATGAAAACCGATCCCGAAACGCAGCATCTACCCGCGTTCTGGTAGCTCCACCATCTCCATAAAGGAAGCAACCGTCAGAAAAGTAAGTGCGCACAACATTGTCATGGTCAGTGACGTCGACAACGAGAAGCGCGCTACCAAACATCGGCTTCCCCTTCTCATCGCGCAGAGGATTCGATGTCAACGACTCTACCCCAAGCCATTCCAAAAGGCGCGTGGCGTAGTCCGCGTCTTTGCTTTGGAGCAGCATCTGATGATGACTCCTGGTCGCCTGTGGTGGAAGCGGACCGGAAACGCTCTGGTACAGCCAGCCATCGAAATATACTGTCACCTGTTGTCCGCGCGAAGAATCAATCACGACAAAGGGAGGGTCCGCGCTGACTGAGACATAAGCGGACGCAAAACCAAACGTGAAGCCGGCTATCAGTACTGAGAGAGTCTTCATTCTGAAAAAATGTTCCTGCAAGTGACGCACTGAACTCTGGCGGGGCTGCCATCGCCATGACTCGCCCTCACTGGCTCGCCAAGCCTTCTAGCTGCGCGCAGCTCTCGGCGAATCACATTTCTTTCCTCCGAATTCGTAGCAGAGCCATCCAGCCGGTTGTTGGAAAGCCCAGCAACATTTCTTGCCAAGTGTAAGGCCTCATGGAACATGCTCAGGGCTGGACTCTGGATACGACCGTTCGAGAACTTGATCCCGGATCGGGGATCGAACCGAATCACGGCGAATTGGGGGTTCTTCAGATCGGGGGAGAACGCCGCAAGCGCGTCACCTTCAGTGTACTGAAAGTGGATATCGAAGCCTGCGTCCATTACGGTATCAAAGACGCCTTGGTCCACAGAATCCAGATAGTTCAGAGCCGAGTCAACCTCATCGGCGAAGTTCATCCCGCTCGGCACTCCAGACGTGTCGACGATGACCTGCCCTCGGTTCTTGGGACCGTGCAACTCGGCATTGAAGGCCCTGCTGAACGCCGCAGTCACCGCCCCGTTTGCGAACTTGCCGCCGGTTATGGATGAGGCGGTACCGCCAACTAGTGCAGCGGATAGCACGCGAATCGGTGAGAAGTCGGGGTGACTGCCATCCAGCCCATCGATATAGCCGCCAGCGGCCTGCGTGAGTCCGGCTGCCGCGAATCCGCTGCCAAAGTTGCCGCCCTGCTTTGATTGCAGCACGCCGCCGGTGAGGCCGTGTGCGAGCACTTTTGCCGCATAGCCCCCGCCGTTGAGTCCTGACTTCGCCACTCCTATTTTGTCTCCGGCCTTGGCCCATGTCGCTGTCTCGAAATAGGTTCCGATGCCGTAAAAGGCGAGCGCGGAGACGGCGCCCCAGCCGGAGCCGCGGGTGTTGCCTGAACTTACTGCCGCGGTGGTGGCACCGGCGCCACCGATCAGAAAGAGCTTGGCGCCGGTGGACAGCGTGCTCGCCGAGACGGCACTGGCGCCGCCCTGTGCGCTGATCGCACTGGCCACCACCACCGCCACATTGATTGCCTGACGAAACCAGTAAGCTGCCGAGTAGTAGCCGAGTACGTCATAGCGCGTTTCCGACACGATCTCACCCAAGCCCGCATCGCGGCGCACGAAACGCAGATTGCCCTGCGCGTCGTACTCGTGCGTGACTTCCATGCCCGTGGCTTCACCCGTGACGGCGTCCGACTGACGCATGGAGATCACTTCACCGAGGGCATTCCGTTCCGAGCGGGTCTGGCTGCCGCGCGCATCGGTCGTGACCGTGACCAGACCGTCGAACTCGCTGGTCGCAGTACTGCCGTCGGGAGCCTCCACCTGGACGACCCGCCCGAGCACGTCAAAGGTGGTGCGGGTACTGAGAATGAAACCGGAGGGTGAACGCGGCTGGATGGTGCCCTCTACACAGGGCTCGCCCGGAAATACCGGCTCATCGCCGTTGCCGAAGAAGCTCATGAAAAGGTCACGACTTTTATTGCCGCACTACTTCTGGGGGTCCATGTTGTCCAGAGATGCCATCCGATTCCGATAGCTTGCCGGGAGCTTCGCCCGCTTCACGTGTGGCAATACAAGACCTGACCCTTGATTCTCCCTTGATTCTCCGGCGCAGTGGAGCCGAAGGCGCGGGCGAACTGGACTTGTGAGACAGTGCAACTACAGCAAATCAAGCTGCCAACTGCCATCACGCCAGCGCTGGAGCGCCTGTCGCGCGCTGAAGCCCGAAATTCCGATCCGTCTTGACTCTTCGTCCAACACTCGATGTGCCCGTTGACCGCTGTGTCGCAAGAGATAGGCAGCGGCCATTATGCGCACTTCAACTCTTGGATCATCCAGTAATTGTTCCAGTAAATCTCTACCGGAATCACCATGCGCCTTCAGGGCGTCGAAGGCCGCGATGTAGCGTTGAGCCTCTCTATTTCCAGCCAAGGGATCGCCCAAAGCCATGAGTCGCGACTGCGCTTCGACGCTTTCAGCAAACGAATCTACCAACTCCTGAAGTTTCACGGCGACCCTCTAAAGGATTGCAAAACCTGCTGACCAAAAGCACGCTGAGAGGAGAACGACTGCCCACTAACCCACTGTCTGACCGTTATGGAGCTGCTACCAGTTATTTGTGGTTGTACTGATGAGTAGAAGCCGCTTACCTTCGAGTGAGTCGCATTGTCCAACGCAACCAAGTTGCCTCGGTTGTGAATCCTATAGGCGCCGAAACGCTCAAGGTTCGCCGGATTTTGCTCCACAATGTGGTGCCACGCTCGGCCGTCGCCGGCGCGGCCAATCGTTCGCTTGAAGGCTGTAAAACTCCGGTACCCGGTGCCGAGGCCCCTTACTTCCTGGGTGAGTGCCATCGTGCGCATGCCCAGACCGCCAGCACTCCAATAGTAGCCCTCTTCTAAACCATCACCGATTGCCGACATCGCATCCGCAGCTACCATCGCGCCCATGCGCATCGGTGAGCGCATATCCCGCTCATAGTCACCGCGGATCTCGCACTGTTCATCGCAACCGTGAGCGGCTTCGTCATTGAAGGCCCTCGAAAACGCCCCCGTTACTGCACCGTTTGCGAACTTTCCACCGGTGATCGACGACGCGGTGCCGCCAACCAAGGCTGCGGACAGCACTCGGATCGGTGAGAAATCGGGATGGCTCGCGTCGAGCCCATCAATGTAGCCGCCTGCAGCCTGTGTGAGTCCGGCTGCCGCGAAGCCGCTACCAAAGTTGCCGCCCTGCTTGGACTGCAGCACGCCGCCGGTGAGGCCGTGTGCGAGCACCTTGGCCGCATAGCCCCCGCCGTTGAGTCCTGACTTCGCCACTCCTATTTTGTCTCCGGCCTTGGCCCATGTCGCTGTCTCGAAATAGGTGCCGATGCCGTAAAAGGCGAGTGCGGAGACGGCACCCCAGCCTGATCCTCGGGTGTTGCCGGAGGTCACGGCCGCCGTGGTCGCGCCGGCGCCACCAATGAGGAACAGCTTCGCGCCGGTGGACAGCGTGCTCGCCGAGACGGCACTGGCGCCGCCCTGTGCGCTGAAAGCGCTGGCGACGATGACCGCCAAGCTGATCGCCTGCCGGAACCAGTGACCGGCCGAGTAGAGACCGGTCGGGTCGGTGAGGCTGAGCGGATCGTTGAGCACGTAGCTGTAGCGGTTCATGCCCTGCACGCCGGCATCGAGCATCGGGTCGGCCTGGATGAATCGTGCGAGCGCCGGATCAAACAGCCGCCCGTTCATGTGCACCAGACCCAGTGCATCGATGCCCTCATGGCCGGTGAAGCCGTGCGTGGTGGTGGCAAGCGGTGTTCCCGTACCCGACCACGTTGTCGCATCACGCCGGTTGCCCCAGGCATCGAAGCTGGTGCGCTCGATCACCGTCCCCGTATCCGACACCAGCGTTTCAAGTGAGCCCAAGTGATCGCCGAGTACGTAACGGTCTTCGACTGTCTGGCCGGACGCACAGGCAACCTCGCTGCCACCGGCGTTCTCGCAGGTGGTGACAATCGCGGCGCCGAGATAGCGCTTGATCTCCCGCGGGCCGGCGGGCCGGGTGATGCGCTCGGTGCGGCCGACGTACAGCGTGCGGGTCATCGCACCCGACGCGGCATCGATCCGCGCATAGCGCGCACCATCGGGGCCGTAGGCAAAGGCGGTCGACTGATTGCCGCCACCCAGTACGATCTGCGTGATCTGACCGCGTGCATCCGTGGTGGTTGATCTGTCCTCCGCCGTTCCGGCGGCATCACGCAGCGTCAGATTGCCGGAGAGGTCGTACTGGTACTGCGTGCTCGCGCCCGCCAACATCGTCATCGACACCGCATGCGGAGAGGCAATGGCTGCCGTGCCACTGCCATTGCAGCCGTCACGGCCAGCGTAGGTGTAGGTGAGCGTGCCGCCCGTCACCGTGCGCGTGCAGAGATTGCCGAGCGCGTCATAGTCGGCCGTTGCAACCGCCGGCGTGGTGGCATTGCCCGAGCGCGTGACGCGGGTCAGGCGATCGAGCTGGTCGTAGATGAGATCCTCGCGCAGCGAATTTCCGTTGCGAGTGCGCACCCGCAGGTGACCCTCGTCGTCGTAGCCATAACCGAGATCCTGCAGCCCGCAATTGATGCCCGCGCAGATCGAATTCAGCCAGCCACGCGCGTCGTCCGTTTCGCGCACCACACTGACCGGACCGATGCGCTCGCGTACCACCTGCGCCCGCGCATCGTGTTCCTCGATTTCCTCGAAGACGCCGACCGGTCCACCCGCACCCACGCCCGCGCGCTCGTAGTGACGGCGATAGAGATAACCGCGACTGGTGTAGATCGCAGTCTCCACATCCGGTGCGGTGGAGCCGATAGCGCGGGCATCGGTCTGTGTGGCCGGACGTCCGAATTCGTCAAAGGTGAACACCTGCTCAAAGGCGTCGGTGAGCGAATTGTCGATCTGCGTGAAACGGGTGATCACGCGACCCAAATCGTAGAGATAGAGGTGACGGATGCGGGTGTCGGCATCGCCCTGCAGCAGTTGCTGCGCGTAAGCGGCACTCGATGGCAAACCGCCGGCTTCACCCGGAACTGGAGGCGCTGCCGGATCACCCTGCGCCTCGCAGGAGGAACGCGCACCCACGCGCCGCTCCTCGAATGCCAGCAGACCGCGAATTCCACCAGGGCCCGCGCACTGCGCGTCGAACTGGAAGGTGTCGGTGTAGATTGCGGCGAAGTTGCCACCGGCGCCGGTTGGCGCAAGTGGCGTGCCCTCGAAGCCATCGCCAAAGGGCAGACCAGTGCCACCGCCGCCCATGAACGCCTCGCCGGGCCCGGAGCGCCGCCGCCAGACCCGGCCGAGTGCATCGAAGTCCTGCTCGGTGCGCATGCCGCGCGCATCCACCCCAACGATCACCTCACCGGCTGCGTTATAGAAGCGCTGCTCCGTGCCCCGGTCGGGATCGATCACCTCCATGGGCCGGCCGAGCACGTCATAGCGCGTTTCCGACACGATCTCACCCAGGCCCGCATCACGGCGCACGAATCGCAGATTGCCCTGCGCGTCGTACTCGTGCGTGACTTCCATGCCCGTGGCTTCGCCCGTGACGGCGTCCGCCTGACGCATGGAGATCACTTCACCGAGGGCATTGCGTTCCGAGCTGGTCTGGCTGCCGCGCGCGTCCGTCGTGATCGTGACCAGACCGTCGAATTCGCTGGTCGCAGTACTGCCGTCGGGAGCCTCCACCCGGATGACCCGCCCGAGCACGTCAAAGGTGGTGCGGGTACTGAGAATGAAACCGGATGGCGAACGCGGCTGGATGGTGCCCTCTACACAGGGCTCGCCCGGAAATACCGGCTCATCGCCATTGCCGAAAAAACTCTCCAGAAAGCTGGGCACCGACACTTCGACTGCGCGACTGTGCGCATCGTAGAACGTGCACACGGCGGAAAAATTGCGACCTTCTTCGAACGCGTCGAAAGCCTGCGCGACCTTGACGATCTCGCGACCCAGTCGGTCGAAGTAGGTGAAGGTGCTGGCGCCGCCTGCCACATCGGTGCGTTGCCGGAAGTTGGCACCGCCCGGGCAGTTGTCGCCGTTGCACCAGGCGTAGGTCATGGTGCTGGCGGCACCTGTCGCATCGGCTGCGAAGTACGCTCGCCCGAGATCGCCCACGCGTGCGACGGTCTCGTTACCGCTCGCGTCACTCTGGCGGGTTGCATTGCCGAATTCGTCCCGTTCCAGCACGGTGGAGTACGCACCGCCCTCGGACAATTCATTGGTCGCCTGCGGGCTGAAGAAAGGCATGAAGCTGTTGACGGCGTATCTCCCATTGCCGTCAAAGCTTTGCCGCGAATAGCGATGCACCGCAGTCGTCGGGCCGGTCGCCGTCAGCGGGCGCTGCGGCACACGCGAAACATCCTGGCACTGCGCATCGGAGAGCGGCGCGCCGCTGGCGTCCTGGGCGGAGCAACTGAAGCTCGCGATCCGATTGCCGTAGTCGTCAAGGTTGTACAGCGTGCGCAGGTCCTGATCCGACGCGATACCCATCTGCAGGCGCTCGGACTTGAGCAGGCCCGTGTCGGTCGGCGATTGATAACCGGCGCGATCGACCTCGTAGTCGAAGTCGCTGGTTCGAGTAAGGGTTGCACCCGCCCGCGTGTCGTCGATCTGGCTCGACATCAAACGGCCCAGTCGCCAGTTCGCAACGTCGTTGAGAAAGAGACTCAGTGTGTGCTTGCGAGACAGCAGCTTCGAAGCCTGAGCAGTGCCATCGGTGTAGGTGCTGAGCGAGGTCTCGATCACGTTGCCAAAGGCGTCGTGCTCGAACAGGCCGCAGGTATGGCGGGTGACCGCTGGATCGGGCCAGGCGATCTCAAGATCGAGCGTGCGCGCCGCGTAGGCGAAGAGTGGCTGCGCCGCGCCCAGCGGTGCGGTCCCGTTGATTGCGTGCGGCTCGAAAACCTGCGCACGCGAACTGCCAGCGGCCACTCCGAAAAACGGCGCTTCAATGTCCACTCCAGAATCAATGCAGGCGGTCGGAGAGGCGGTCGGGAGAAACGGACATGCATCGCCGCCCGTCGGGTCATTGCAGCCCCACAGGGTGGCGGCCAGATGCGCACGCTTGCCGCCGAACGCCGGGTTGAGGAAATCGGGGTGATCGAATCCTCCGGCGGCCGCCGGATTGAAAAAGCAGTTCTGACCTGTCGCTTCGATGTTGCCGGCACATTCGTCGAGCTCGGCCGAACCCCGGGTGAAGTCGCCGGGCACCACGAGCTTGTCGGTACCGAACACCGCGCCGATCAGCGGGAAATCCTGGCGGAAGAACTGCTCGCTCAGCGTCCAGTTGCCGTCGACCGGATCGGTGTCGAAAGTGGTGATGCGCGAGAAGCCGAGGAACCCCCGTCCGCCGGCTTGGACCTTGGCACCCTGGTAGCGATAGGCGACGGTGGCCATCGCGCCGACGTCGTCACGAACCGGTGCGCTGCTGGACACGGCGGCGGCGACATAGATGGGGGCGAGCATGTCGCTCACCGGCGAGCCCCGTGCGATCACCTTCAACCTCGAGTCTGCATCGCGCCGGTAGATCGCCTTGTTGGTCAGCGGCTGGTATCTGATGTCTGTGCGGGCGCCGTGGCCGTTGACGACTCTCGCGATCACGTCGCGTGGGCGATGCCGACTCTCTGCGCCCACGCGCGAGGTGTAGATGCGCTGCGTGGTGTCGTCGCGCAGCTTGATGAAGTCAATGCCGCCGTCGCCGTCGAAGTCGCTGAAGTAGTAGTCCCACTGGCTGAGGTCCTCCGCGCGGACCGTGTTGCCGGCAATACAGGGCGCGTCCTCTTCCGAGTCGGCGTTGAATGGACCGAAACTGCCCTCGAGGGCGTACTGGTAGGTGAAGCTCCAGTACCGGAACACGCGATCGCCCGGGCTCGATCCCGCGCAGGGGTGGCTGCTCGAACTGGGGAACAAGACCTCGGCGGCACCATCGCCATTGATGTCGGCGAGCGTCAGGTGCTCCCGCAAAGTCGGCGGGATGCCGCGAATCTCGCCGGAGAAGGCATTGGTGGTGGAAATGCCGAAGCCGTTGCCACGATTGATTGCATAGATCAGCACCGGTTCGCTGAGGATGATCTGATGCAGGATGTCCGGCAGGCCATCGCCGTTGAAATCGCCGAACTGCAACTGGCGTGCGTCGACAGGATCGTCCGTCGTCTGGGAAAACAGCACACTTCCGTACTGCTTGACGCCTTGCGTGCCGGGAGTACGGGCGTCCATCACGAATGCGTAGAACTGCGAGTTGCTGCTGCCCTCGGGCGCGGAAATCGCGCGCAGCACATCCTCGCCGTAGTACGTGATACCCGCCGGCGCGTCGGGCGGCCGATTGCCGCCGCTCAGGAAACGCAGCACCACATCGGAGCGCCCGTCGCCGTTGAGATCGGGTGCTACGCCGAAGCCGGCACCGCTCTCCGTGTTCGTGATCGTGATGTTGCAGCCACTGCACCCGGAGACGGGCGGTATGTCCAGCACCTGTGCTGCGGTGAACTCGAATCCGGAGTTGTCAGCCTTGCGCTGCAGGAAATGGACAGCCAACGCGGTATTGCCAACAGGACGCATCAGGTCGATGAGGCCGTCGGCATTGAAATCGCCGAACTGGCCCTGGTCCTCGCTGTCGTTGACGCTCGGTATGGTGAGATTGATGAGGTCGGTCGAGGTGTCGAACACGCTGCCGCCGGGCGCCGGCCGGCCGAGTGCGCGGTACACATGCCAGCGCGCACCCGACACCGAGTTGTCGTCGGCGATCATGAGATCGTCCTGACCATCGCCATCAAAGTCCAGCAGGCCCCAGCCCGCCTCGATCTCCCGGGTGTTGGAGAGCTTCGAGCAGTAGATGGCCTGCGGCGGATTGGTCAGTATGAGCTTTGAGTCGCCTCCCACCTCGCGGCGTTCGCCAAAACTCACCTGCAGCTTCGAGTTCGAGCCGGCGGGACAACCGGAGGTTTCCTCGCGAAACCAGACCAGATCCATGCGGCCATCGCCGTCTACATCCCCGATCCGCGACGCCACTTTGCCGGTGGTGAAGCCCGCGTCGGTGAAGGAGTCCGCCGTCTCGAAACCGTGTCGCACTTCCGGAGTGACGCCGTCTGTCGTATCGGTCCACGTGAATTCGGTCGGCGCATAGCAGGGTGTCTGCGGCGAGACATCGGGATTTTCCCGACACTCGCGCATCGAGCGGATGCGTTCACCGCCTTCTCCACTGAGCGTCCGGCTGTAGCCGGGCTTGAGGTAACGGAGTGTTCGGGGCGATCCGGTATCGATCTGGTCGCGAATCTCGACGCCGATGAGCTGCTGGTCGTTGATGAAACGCTCGCCGCCCTGCCACCCCTCCTGGGTTTTCTGGTTCGCGCCAGGGAAAAGTACCTGGTAGTGAAAATCGATGCTGGCGTAGGGAAGCGAAGCGGGCGCTGTCTGCCCGGGTAACTGGCGCTTGCCGGTATAGCGCACCGACGAGAGCAGAAACTGCACACCCGCGGGCATTTGCGAATTTACCGCTCCCGTGTAGTGCCAGGTGACGTAGTTGCCCGTCGAATCCTCCACGTAGTCCTGCGCCCAGAGCGCGACCGCATTGGTTCTGAGACTGGCGATCCGCGAATCACCGCGATTGCCATAGTGGCTGGACGAGCCGTCCTTGCGCCGGACCACGAAGAAGTCGGGACCGGAATACGCGAGGGTGGCGCTGTTGTTGCCGCCGTGCGAGGACACCAGGGTGAACGGATCCGTCTCCAGCTTGTAGGTCGAAAGATCGCCGCCGTATTCGCCGGAGTTCAGCAGCAGGCGCGCGCCGTCGAGACAGAAAACGTCTTCTTTCGTGTAAGAAACGGGCTTGGGATTGCCGTCGCCATGGGTGCTGCCGTCAAAGAAGTCGCCGGCTTCGCGGGTGCGGCGACAGCGGGTGACGGCAGACTGGCCGGAGATGGACCAGCCCTTGCCGAGCGGACCGTTGCCGCCGCCGGAGTTGTAGGTAAGCGAAAGACTTGGCGCGACACCTGCGGTTCCTGGCGGCGCGAAGATCGGCATCGAATAGGTCGCGTTGCCAGACTCATCCACCCGGAACTCGCCCGCGCTTGCGCCGACGGAATCCGAAGCGGCGTCGCGCGCGGGCGGAGGAGGGGTTTGCGCCAGGGAAATCGAGGCGCCCAGCAAACAGGCGATCGCGCAGAGCGCTGCATAGAACTGTATTCCACGCGCAGGAGCGTGGTCGTGCGGGCCGGACATTTCTTTCTCCCTGATCCCTGAATTGCCACGTTGCCCCAGCCCATCGTCGATGAACGAGAACGCTTTTCGGGTACTACCCGGCTTCGCCAATCAACTGCCGAAGTTCCCTGTGGGCGATGCTAACTCCAGAATACGCCCAGCTGTCAAGCCGGCTACTGCAATCTAACTTGCCCCTGCGAGTGGTGGCTGAAGGATGGGGCGGCTCATCGATCTGGAAGTAGACGAAGCTTCGTTGGACTTCTGTCTGGGTTTGCCAGTTGGCCCGGCCCCATGTATCAAGACGCCAAAGGCAGTAGTGCTTGGAGCAAGCATGGCGAAGGGAAGTTCGACTCTGTGGATATGGATGTTCCTCGGTTCTATGGTGCTGTTCGCGGCTATACCGTCGGAGCACCGGCTCGGCTTTCTTGCGATTTCAGTTTGCGCGGGGGTGGTAGTTGCCATAGTGAAGCGGAGCAGGCGCCCGATTGCTCCAACGCTGGACTGCGAACCAACGTTGGCCGAACTGATGTCACAGGGTTCCGGCGCACTCACCTCCAATCGGGTCAACGGACCCAAGCAGCTTGGCGCTCATTCCCCAGCGCCGGAAAGCGCATTCATACCCAATCCGCAAGTCTCGGTGAGCTTCCGATCTCAGAGGACGCCGGACCCGGAAGCTAACTCGAGCACCCATCCAGCCAGTTACTCCGCGCCCGAGTTCTACCGGGCCACGGCTTCCGCCCAAGGGCATGCAACGGGTCGGTCCTATGCAGTCCCCAAACCTCCGTGGGGTTACGGTAAAGCCCGCTGGTTTTCCGCCAACGAATCCGTCGAGATCGCCGGAACCCATTTGCCGGGCGGACTCTTCTATGTGGGGAAGGATCTGCTGGCTCCCAGCGGTTACACGGACCCGTGCCTCATCGACCCCAAGCTCAACGTTTCCTCGCAAGGCGACTTCACTGCCAAGCAAGAAGGCTATTGGCCAAGTTACTCAAAAATTTCTGCTTCGCAGCGCCGCGCGTTCCTGAATTGGCTTGCGCAGGGCCGATCCGATCCTGAATGCGACGTCGGGTACGTGTTCCTGTTCTTTTATGGATTGGAGCGTCGTGTGATTGTTGATAGTCAGAACGATCCGGCGGCCAAGGGAGACTGGCCAAGCATTGCAATCGAGCTTCGCAGGCTGCTGAGTATCTATGGTCAAAAATCGGGCTCCTTTCGCAGCTACGCAAGTGAGCTCCTGGATTGGATTCAACTCGACACTCTGTCCGGCCGTCTGTACAAACTCCCCGTCCCGGAGCTCTCGCGGACGTATGAACTACCCCGCTATCTGCGTGTAGCACTGGGTCAGACGGCCGTAGATCGCGTGCCCGTTCCGGCACCGGTGGCATTGGCCTGGGTGCGTCTTGATCCCGCCATCTATCTCCGCACAGCCGCAACTCGCTGCCCAGAGGAGTTTGGTTGTCTATTTGTGGAGCGATACCAACAGCTTCCGGGCGCGGGTCTACTGCTGCCCAGGAACCGGACGAAACTCAAGTTCGTCTATCGACCCGCTTCGGCAGGACTGCACGGGGCGGGATCCTTGGTGCAGAATTTCGGCGACCTCCCGGACGTCACGGCACTTACAGCGCCCCTGAACACGCTGAAACTGGTGATCAATCAGTGCACGGACGATCTGGCTGCGTTCAGTCGCGTAGTCGGAAAAGATCCAGCAGCGCGCAACTCATTGGATGGGTTGTTGCATTTGCCAACTAGCCTGTGGCCTGGCGACGCTCAAGCAAAAATTAAGATGCTGGTCGCACGCATGAAGGACGGAATTCTGACCACTTCGTTGGGGGACCTCGTCGTGGCTCTGGGCGGCGCAACGCAATCGCTCAATCGCGCCAAGGCCTGTGCCCTTGCGCGAGCCCTTGAGACGTTGCATGTGGGTTTGGAGCCCAACGTGTTGGCGGGTGCGAAGGCCCCGAACGCCGCCGATCCAGTCGTTTTGTTCTCGATCGATTTCGACGACGCTTCTGACCTCGACACGGGCGCCTATCAAACGGCAATGTTGACGTTGCAACTGGCCTCCGCCGTTGCTCAAGCAGATGGAGAATTCAGCTCAGAGGAAGCCGCGCATCTTCGCCGCGAAGTCCAAAGCTGGAGCCACCTGACACCAGCACATCGAAGCAGGTTGCAGGCGCATCTGCAGTGGTTGGTCGCCGCACCCGTCACGCTGACGAGCGTCAAGAAAAAGCTGGAGCCGTTGGCGCAAAAGGACCGAGAAACAGTGGCTGCCTTCATGGCGACACTCGCACAAGCGGACGGGGTGGTGTCGCCGCAGGAAGTGCGATTCCTGGAGAAGGTGTACAAAGCCCTAGGCGTGGAGTCGAGGCGCGTTTTTTCCGACATTCATGCCAGCAGCGCGAGCGTGGGTTCGACCGACCGAAATCTACCGACCGGACTACGACTGGATAAGAAGCGTATCGCCGAATTGGAGCGAGACACCCAGAACGTCGCGGCATTGCTCGCCGATATCTTCAGAGAAGAAGACCCGTCAACGGAACCCTTTGTGGCGGAGCATCCCAGCGATGCGGTCACCGAGACTGGACTGCTCGGCCTGGATGAAGCCCACACCGCACTTGCACGGTTGATGCTTTCAAGGCCTCAATGGACTCGCGAGGAGCTCGAGGATGCCGCAAAGGATCTGGAGTTGATGCTGGATGGCGCCTTGGAGCACCTGAACGACGCGTCGTTTGATGCCTTCAATCTGCCATTGTGCGAAGGCGTTGACCCGGTTGAGATTAACGTCGAGGTTCTTGAGATGATCGAACAATGAGTTCAACGATTCGCGTCAAAGACCGTGACGCAGTGATTCAATCTCTACGGGCAGGCGTAGTTCCGCGTGCGGGACAGCATCTCATCCAGGTCGGTCGCGCGCGGGAAGTCGAAACGATTGTGGGCGATATTGATCGCGTAGCCGATGGGGGATCTGCGTTTCGCCTCGTGATTGGAGAGTACGGTGCCGGCAAGACGTTTTTCCTCAATCTGATTAGAGCTATCGCGATGGAGCGCAAGCTCGTCGTCGCCAGCGCCGATCTCAACCCTGATCGGAGACTGCAGGCTTCCGGCGGCCAAGCGCGTTCGCTCTACGCCGAGCTGATGCGCAATCTCGCCACCCGTACCAAACCGGAGGGCTCGGCACTGCCCGGTATCGTCGAGAAGTTCATCGGTACCTCCAAAACCGAATCCAAGACATCAGGAAAATCGGTCGAGCAGGTGTTGCGAGGGAAACTTGAACAACTCGCCGAGATGGTCAACGGATATGACTTTGCAGAGGTCATATCCGCCTATTGCCGCGGCTTTGACGAGGGAAACGATCAACTGAAATCCGACGCCGTGCGCTGGCTACGCGGCGAGTTTGCTACCCGTACCGATGCCCGAGTCGCGTTGGGGGTGCGCACGATTGTGGATGATGCCTCTGTCTACGATCAACTCAAGTTGATGGCGCGATTCGTGCGATTGGCCGGATACAGCGGCATGCTCATCTGTTTGGACGAGTTGGTCAATCTCTACAAGCTCGCGAATGCGCAGGCCCGCAACTCCAACTACGAGCAGCTGCTGCGTATGCTGAACGACTCTCTGCAAGGCACCGCTGTGGGCCTGGGCTTCGTCATGGGAGGCACACCGGAGTTTCTTCTCGACACGCGGCGAGGGCTATACAGCTACCCGGCGCTGCAGAGCCGTCTCGTGATGAACAGCTTTGCGAATGATGGTCGCGTCGACTTCAGTGGACCCGTTGTCCGACTGTCGAGTCTCACCGCGGAGGATTTCTACGTCCTGCTTGCGAAGGTTCGATCCGTCTACGCATTGGGCGATTCAAGTCGGCATCTGATACCCGATCATGCCATCACGCACTTCATGGAACACTGCGCTCATCGGCTCGGTGATACTTTTTTCCGCACTCCGAGGACTACGATCACTTCCTTCATCAACTTGCTCGCTGTCCTTGAGCAAAATCCGGGCACGGATTGGCAGACACTACTCGGCGAGGTCACGATCAAACCCGATACGGGAGGCGCTTTCGACTTGGCCGTCGAACAGGATGACGAACTCGCCTCGTTCAAGCTCTGATTCCCGATGAGTGCCTCGACGTCCTTCGCCATGCTGGACGAGCGCATTCAGCGTTTCCTCTGGTCGGAGTGCTGGGAGGAACTGCGAGAGGTCCAGGAAAAGGCAATCCCGCTCATTCTGCCGGGCAACCGGGACGTGATTCTCGCTGCAGCAACCGCAGCAGGGAAGACTGAAGCAGCCTTTTTGCCGGCTTTGACGTATCTTCTCAAGCACTCCGATGGGGGACTGATTGTCTACATCAGCCCACTCAAGGCGCTGATCAACGATCAGTTTGGCCGACTTGAACGCTTGTGCGACAACCTTGAGATTCCGGTCTGGGCTTGGCACGGCGATGTCTCTTCATCGAGCAAGAGCCGCTTCCTGCGCAATCCCTCGGGTGCCTTGCTTATAACCCCCGAGTCACTTGAGTCACTGTTGTGCAATCGCGGCACATCGATGAGACGCGTATTCGACCGCGCTGCCTTCTTCGTGATCGATGAGCTTCACGCGTTCATAGGCAGCGAGCGCGGCAAGCAACTGCAATCGTTGCTGCACCGACTCGACACCGCGCTCGGACGGCATGTGCCCCGAATTGGCCTGTCCGCGACGCTTGGCGATATCCAGGTCGCGGCCCAGTACATGGCGGAGGACCGCGATGTGGCAATTGTTGATGCGGGCCCATCCGGGTCATCGCTGAAGGTTATGGTTAAGGGCTTCGAGCAACGGAAACCGGCTGAGGGCATAAGGGAGGGACCAGAGACAGCGCGCGCAGCGGTTGAAATTTCAAAGCACCTGTTTCGGAACCTGCGGGGTTCGAACAATCTCGTCTTCCCGAACAGTCGGAGCGAAGTTGAGCGATATACGCATCTGCTCAATCAGCTGTGTGAACGCTCAGGAGTCCCCACCGAATTCTGGCCCCACCACGGGAATCTCTCAAAGGAGATTCGCACCGACACGGAAGCGGCTCTAAAGCAGAAGGAGCAAGCGGCGACCGCCATATGCACCAATACCCTGGAACTCGGTATCGACATTGGGGCCGTCCAAAGCGTGGCCCAGATTGGTTCACCGCCATCGGTTGCGAGCTTGCGTCAAAGGCTCGGACGCTCCGGTCGGCGAAAGGGCGAGTCGGCCATCCTGCGCGGTTATCAAATTGAAGAGGCCCTTGATGCGAAGGCCTCGTTGGCAGCGAAGCTGCGATTCGGAACCGTCCAAACCGCAGCAGCGGTTTCGCTGCTTCTCGACGGATGGTTCGAACCGCCGGTGGCGCATGGCGCGCACTTCTCAACATTGATCCAGCAGCTACTGTCAGTCATCGCCCAGAACGGAGGGGTGCAGGCCGCGGACGCTTACAGGTTACTGTGCGGGCCTACTGCTCCCTTTGCGAGTGTGTCCAAAGAGCATTTCGGAGAACTGCTACGACATCTGGGACAGGAAGAACTGCTGATGCAGGACTCGTCCGGCTTGCTGCTGCATGGCAGCTTGGGTGACAAGCTGGTCAACCATTACACGTTCTACGCGGCATTCTCAGCAGACGAAGAATTTCGGATCGTGGCGGGTGGCAAAACCTTGGGTACGCTGCCGGTCGATCAGATGCTGGTCGCTGGGCAACGAATCCTTTTCGCGGGCCGCACATGGCTCGTGAACGACGTCGACGAAGCTCAAAAGACGATCTATGTTTCACCGGCTCAAGGCGGAGCTCCTCCCATGTTCAATAGCTCGGGCGGGCGGGTACACACTCAATTGCGACAGCGTATGCGCGAAATCTACGGATCGGACAAGGTTTTGCCCTACCTCGACGCTACTGCCCATCGCTTCGTGGAGGAGGGCCGCAGTGCATATCGCGATCTGCACCTTGGCGAGATCTGGTTGCTAGACCAGGGTCGACAGTCGCTTCTGGTGACGTGGCTGGGCGACGCGGCCAATGAAGGTCTGGCCTGCCTCCTCATGTCGCGAGGCATTGTCGCTGCAGCAGGTCAGCTCGGCGTCGAGTTCGTCAAGGGTAAGCGCACTCCGACAGAAATCGCAGAGGTACTCACCGACATTGGACACGCCGAGATTCCGCCTGTGGACACGTTGCTGGCAGATGCCAAGAACTTGCTGCGGCAGAAGTGGGACTGGGCGCTTTCTCCCCGGTTACTTCGGATTTCCTACGCGAGTCTCAATCTGGATCTTGACGCGGCTACCCAGTGGCTGAGGAACCTCGAAGTCCGCGATGCAAGATCCGATCGCGGCTGACCACGATTTCGTTCCTGTTTGACCAGTCCAACGCTGAGCGCGTAGGAGTAGCTTTCTTTGTTTCGGCACATCCCCCTCTAAGCATGAACTATGGCTCCAGGTTGTCTCCGAATGGCGGGGCGATTCAACCTCCATCCCCACGGACCAGTGCTCGAATTCACCTGAGGCGCACTAGATCAGTTGTCGCTGTCGGGCTCGGTCACAACGGCTACTACTCAATTCTGGAAATCGGGCGAGAAAGTCCGAAAAGTTTTGGGCCCAGGATGGGCACAATTTGGGCACAGGACCGTTTTCGCAGAGGCACGCTCGAAGGCCCGATTGCGCAAGTTGCTGAAAAGTCTGCGGAAGTGGTGGCGCGCCCGGCTGGCTTCGGAAGCTATACTGGAAGCTGGCGGAATAAGGTTTAAAGCGTTTCGGAAAGGCACCAAATCGTCACATAACACCGTAAACTATTGGATCTAATAGAGAAAGTTCTTGCCCACCGTATCGCTTGAAATCATTCAAAGCCGCTCCAAGTCCGCACGAGCTGTCACAAGTTATTGAAAAACCAGTGAGTAGTGGACAGAATACGGGTACCTGAGCTTGAGCGGGAAGATGGCCAGTTTCCTGCAGCAGTTCTGCCCACCTGATGACGTTGCCGCTCTGGCGACCGTATCCCACGCGCTTCTCACAATCATCCCAGATCCGTCAGAGGAGCGCGAGTTCACGTACGCACGGCGGGAGATGTTGCCCCTCATCGCTGAGTTGACGGTTCGATCCGGCTCGAAGTTCAATCTGGACCTCGACCTTTCAGGTAGAGAGGAAGCAGAGCCGCTTCTCGCGACGCTCAAGTGGATCTCCAGCACTGAGCTGTTCCCGGGTGTTGCGGGCTATCAGGCGCGTCGCTACTTGGCGGGTATGTTCCTCGAATGCGTTGTGTTGGATCCGGGCGGTGCCAACTCGGACGTACCTCGGCTGGCTTCGATGTTGCGAGGTGAGCTGAAGGAGCTCAAGCGAAACCGTACGGCAAGGGCGCCTATTAGAGACCCGGAATCGCTGTACTCGCTCGTGAAGTGGCTCGACTCGCAGCCGCAGGATTCCGAGAGATTTCCCCAGTACTTCTGGGCGGCTTGGTCACGGAGCCTCTCGTCCCTTGTACGGAAGGGCATCTTTCACCCTGCGCGAACCTCCGCCGACCTCTATGAAGACGAAGAATCAGGAATCTCGATTCCAAGTCCTTCCGAAGATGACGACGCAGGCTCAACCGGCGGGAACCAGGGACAGGCGGAGAATGAAACACGCGACGAGCATCCGCGTGGCTGGCTCCCTTCCCCGCTGGATGACAGTTACCTGGAGAACTGCGGCGCCGGAACCCGGACTTCAGTTGTGCAGGCAATGTTGTCCACCCTGACACCTTTGTCAGCGCTGACAGACGCTTCCAACACAGTCATGACCGACGCGGAGGCGGCTCAAGAAGTTGCTCGGCTGCTCGCATTTGCGCAATTGTGCTTTGACCGCGGTGACCTTAAGGGTGCGGAGTCGGCGGTGGGTCGGCTGCTGGTGCTTTCGACCGGCACCATGCCGAACCACCTACGCGATCTGGTGTGGGGCGAAGAACACGATCGAAAGCCGTACCCCGGCGTGGTTGCGCTGGATGGTGATTGGTTTATTCGTCCGGAAATTCGCCCCGAGGGCGCCGCCGAGGGTTTGGAGGAAGCCGGGTCGGGTGAGGTCTGGATTCCGCTGTCATCCGAATTGCGATCCCTGCTGAAGCAACTGCATCCGGCTCCCGCTTCTGGGAGCGTTGTCCTGCCGACCCTGCCTGATGCGGAGGAAGGCAATCCTCTCAAGTGCTCCTCCGGGATTGGCGCACCGAATGTCACTGCTCTGCGCCGCACTTTGCTGAGTCGCATGGCTCACGCCGAACCACTCGGCGTTACAGGAGCCCAGTGGGTCGCAGGCGACTCGCTCGGACTGGGAGTGGCCCCAATGCACTACGACCGGTTTCCTGCGGACCGCCTGTCCCGCATTATCGAGGGCATCGTCTTCCCGTGGTTTGGAGAAAAGCCGGGGCGTGCGCGAATGAATCGAGCGACGCACATGCTCGGCTCGCGGGTCTCGCCCGCCTTGGAGGACGTTCGGGGGTTCCACCGTCAACTGCGAGCGCCATCGGCAGGAATCGAGGACAAGCTGACCGAACGCATTTCCCGGCGGACCCACAATCTCGTTCACGGGTTGTCTTCATTTGCGGGTCATCGCGCCAACGGCACGTTTTCCCGATTGACGCGGAATCACTTCGGCATGCCGGACCTGATTGCGGTGATCGAAGACAAGCGAGTGACGCCTGACTGGAGAGCGAGGCCGATCGTTGTGCCGGGGATCTGGCAGAAGGAGCTGTGGGCCCTTCTGGCTGACTTAGGAGAAGCTGCGGCCCGCCAGCCGCCAGACCAGCTGTCCACAGCCGCTGCCGCCGCGATCGGCGGTTCCGGACCCATATTCCTTGATGTGATTTCCCGCTTTGAAGTCCGGCCCTACTCGACAGAGGCATTCATAAGTCACATGCCGGCAAATCTGGCCGTCCATCGCAACTTTGCTCGCCATCTTCTCAACGCCGCCCTGATGGGGCGTGTTCCCGAAGTGATGCGTGTGGCCCAGCTCGGGTGGCATGGAACTCGGGAAGGCGCTTGGGCCGACGGGTCGCCATGGTCACCTCTGGATGTTGTCGATCAGTTGGAGAAGCAGCTGACGGCTCACTTGAAACGAGTGGACTGGGCACCACTGCCGGAACAGCCACGGGCAACGCCCGAGCTGCGCGAAAGCCCGGTCGACTGGTTATCCGTGGCCGATGCACATCGGCGCGCCTTCGAGCGGCACCGGACCCTGATCCAGGCCAGAACGGCAGCGCGTCACTCCATGCTTGCGAGGGCAATGAGGCCCAAGGTCCATGAGTGGCTCGAACGCCACGCCCCGTCACTGACGCTGAAGCCCAACGGTCAACTCCAACGGCGAGTGGTCACCGAAGAGAAGCCGGCAATCGAACTCACGCCGGAGCAGCTGCTTGAACGGCGCGAGGCCATCAAAAAGGCACCGGCAGTCGAACTCACGCGGGAGCAGCTCCAGCATCTTGAGTTGTACCTGGCGGCTGGAGAGTCGCGATCGACTGCCGGCGCCGTTGCACGGAACATGTTGAGTGCAATGGTACGCCACGCTCGTGGAGCCGGGTTTCTGGTCGCTCCCATCCCCCGGAAAATTATTTGGCACCATCCGTCCAGGCCGGGCGCGTTCCATGCCTTACAGCCTCGAGCGCTGAGAGACTGGCGAGATCTGGATGGCTGGCTTCACGGGAAGTCGATCGAACTTAACAGGGCTGGGGGGCAGGAGGCTCAGCCCCATCTGGCCGACGTCGTCGGGAAAGACGCGAAACAAAGCAAACAGCCAGTTGAAAATCGCCAGGTCACGACTGGCAGTCTGTCCGAGCAGGGTCTTGTCTGTTCGGCGCTGCTCATCCATGGAGGCTATCCGGACGTCGACACGGTCATGCAAGTGATATCTCCGCGCGCGACGCTCCACCGGTGCCGCACGAGTCCGGGAGTGGTGCTTGTCAATGTCAGTCCAGAGCGAGGTGAGGAAGAGGGACCGATTCCTGACGGGATCCGCATCGATGGGCTCAGCTTCGCGTTTCACGGCTTGGCCGCGATCCACCTCACCCGCTGGCATGGCCAAAGGTCGAGGCAGTTCCAGGATCCAGAGAGTTTGGCGTCCGAGATCTACCTCGCCCTGCCCGCGTCGATGAGGCCGTCGGAGTCAAAGGACACACTGGAGGCGTTGGCGCGCCTCACCTCCGCTCGAAACGCCTTGACCATGGATGGTGTGGCCAGACTCGTGGGCACCGGAGTGGTCTCTCCCACCGGTGTGGATGCTCGCCGCGTCGTCGCATTGCGCGATGAAACCACCGGGCCTTACGGCCATGACGTGATTGCCACGCCGATCCTGCGCGATTCAACTCGGCGAAAACCCCGGCGGCAGCACAAACCGATTCTGGACGAACTCCTTGGGCTGCTGACAGCCGGTGTGGGGTCGGTAGCAGAAAATCGCGCAAACGATCCGGAAGCACGCTCTGTTCTCGAACGCGCGTTGAACCTGTGGATTGATGAATGTCCCGCGCAGCCCCGAACCGTCGATCTGGTGGCACGCTTCGCGTTGGCGCTCCTGCAGCGCGGAGGGAAAAGGAAACCGCACCTGCAGATCAAGACCATCAGGGCCTATGTCTACGGTGTGGCACGCCCATTGATCGGAAAACTGCCGGAGTACCCGCTGAAGGCGAGCGATCAGGTCTGGCAGGCGGCCTTCCTGTCCATCGTGGCGGAGAATAAGGAAACCCGGAGACCGGAACAGCTCGATGCGCTCCAGACGTTTCATTGGGCCCTTTCGCAGGAGCTGGAAATTCCGGATGTGGAGTTCGGCATGCTGGGTGCCCTGGCAGGCAGTCGCTCGTTCGCGGTTGACCCCGGCTTTCTTACTTCTCACGAGATGCAGGCGATCAACGCTGCGCTGGCGAACGACGTGAAATGTTT
>JBBQNY010000027.1:0-26061 GCA_038330365.1 Lysobacterales bacterium
AAGCTTGCGCAAGGTGCGGCGTACCGAGAGCGAAGGGCGATGCGGAGTGGCCATAACGTAAACATAGTATTACCTAATATGCAGTTAAAGTAACACCATGGTTACAATCTAGTTGACCGTCGAGGTTGACATTGACTGCGGCGATCGACGCTCCTGCGCATACTGATGAAGTGCGCCTGCGGGCTCTTCGGGCAGTCCTGCCATCTGGCGCTCATCCGCCACCAGCCGGCGGGCTAGTGACGCCCTCGGCGGTGAGTACCTAAAAACGCATTGAATCAATGCGTTACGGCGGAATTCTGGTGGCTACGGGTGGACTCGAACCACCGACCCCGGCATTATGAGTGCCGTGCTCTAACCGGCTGAGCTACGTAGCCAGAATTCAAAATTGTAGTCGCTTGACCCCAGCATTATGAGTGCTGTGCTCTAACGGGCTGAGCTACAAATCCATGCGCCTCGCTGCGCGGCCGGAAGCGTCACGGCGCGGAGTGCAGGGAGGGGCGGCGATTCTTCCGCCCGCGGCCCGGTGTGTCAAGGAAAGGCTTTGGGTCGCGCCGACCATTCCGGCTCGTTCGGGGCTTTGGGCCATCGTCGGCCGGACCGTCTGTGCTGCGAGAAACAGACCCCGCAAACGACCCGATGCATGCACTTTCAGCCTCCGGTTTGGTCCCGGCATCACACCATTGCCCGATTCACGGCTTGTTCACATGAACGACGGTGTGGAAGAATCAAGGCATCTTGATTACGGGGGACCGTCGGATGATCGATCCGGACGGATACCGACCGAACGTTGGCATCGTGCTCATGCACGCCGACGGCAGGTTGTTCTGGGCGCGACGCATCTCGCGCGATGGCTGGCAGTTCCCGCAGGGCGGCATGCGCACGGACGAAACTCCGCTCGAGGCGATGTATCGCGAGCTCGAGGAAGAGACCGGTCTGGCGGAGCACGATGTGGAGGTGCTCGGCGCGACGGCGGGATGGCTGCGCTATCGGCTGCCAACCCGCTATCTGCGTCGGCGCGAAAAGCCTCTTTGCGTCGGTCAGAAACAGGTGTGGTTCCTGCTGCGTCTGGTTGGCGCCGAGGATCGGGTGCGCCTCGATGCCTGTGACCATCCGGAGTTCGACTCCTGGCGCTGGGTCGACTTCTGGTATCCGGTCGGCAACGTCGTGTCGTTCAAGCGCGAGGTGTATCTGCGGGCGCTGCGCCAGCTGATGCCGAAGGCGGAGGTCGCAACGTCGTTGTGCCTGGACGAGCCGTGCTGGCGTTCGGAGTCGTCGTTGTCGCATGCGCCGGTGGCGGCCTTGATCTAGGGTCGCCCGAGGGGACGCCGACCAGCTGCCGATTGGCGACAAGTGGGGGTATCCCCGGCGCTGTTGACAATCATTCGCATTTGCATTCCAATGCGATCCATGTACGTATGCATCTGCACGGGTGTAACCGAGCGCGACATCCGGGACGCGGCGCAACGCGGTGCCACGGATCTCACGGCGCTGCGCATGGCGACGGGCTGTTCAACCCAATGCGGTTCCTGCGCGGATCAGGCACAGGCCATCCTCGATGAGCACCTGTCGGCGCAACGCCAATGGCGCGCGCGCAGCTTTTCACTGCGGATCGTCTCCGCGGCCTGATTTTCGCAGCGGTCAATCCGGCCGCACCTGCATTCCGCCTCGAGTCTCGCCGGTCGCTTTCGCACTGCCTTGACTGGACTCTCCGGCGCCGCACTGCCACGTTGCCTGCGAAACCTGCAGGGCACTGAGCGCAGCGGGTGCTGGCAGAGACACGAATTCTGCAGCCACAACGCCACATCGCCATATCGCCGAATGAGAGCGATTAGCGTTTCATCGCGAAAGCGAACGTATGCCTAGACTGTGGCTCTGATTCGCGGACAAGGACAAGCGACATGAAAGGCGACGCCGGCGTCATCCAGCATCTGAACAAGGCGCTCTACAACGAGCTGGTTGCGATCAACCAGTACTTCCTGCATGCGCGGATGTATCGCAACTGGGGATTCCTTGCGCTCGGCGAGTACGAGTACAAGGAATCCATTGACGAGATGAAGCACGCCGATCGTCTGATCGAGCGCATCCTGTTTCTTGAGGGGCTGCCCAATCTGCAGAACCTCGGCAAGCTGCGCATTGGCGAGGGCGTGCGCGAAGCCATCGAGTGCGACCTGGCGCTGGAAAAGGATGCCGTACCTGATCTGCGCGCGGGCATCGCCCACTGCGAGTCAGTGCAGGACTACACCTCGCGCGAATTACTCGAGGACATTCTGGAATCCGAGGAAGAGCACATCGACTGGCTGGAAACGCAGCTCGAACTGATCGCGAAGCTGGGCGAGCCGCTGTATCTGCAGAGCCAACTCTGAGTCAGCTGCAACCTGCGGCGACTGGATGGCTTGCCGTCGGCACCGCAGCTGCCGACGGCTGCTGCTGCCCTTCCGGGCAATACCGCAACGGCCACGCAGCTCAGTGCAGCGTCGGCCCTGAGATCAATTGCGTCAGTTCGATATCGGCCGCCGCGAACGCAGCCTCCAGCCGGGCTGCCAGCTCCCGCATCGGCCGAGGCAACTGACCTTTGCGCGCACCCGTTTCAATTTCGCGCGCGCTGTCGGAAAGCGTCATGGCGCCGAGGTTGGCGCTTGAGGATTTGAGAATATGCGCGGGCGCCACCAGCGCCGCGATGTCGTCGCGCTCGGCGGCTGCCCGCACAGCCGCGACGTGACCCGGCGCATCCTGCAGGAATATCCGCACCAGCCCGGGGAAATCGTCACCCATGATTTCGACCAGGTCTTCCACGATTCCGCGATCCAGCGCTGGCCCCGTCGCTGCGGGAAAGGCGGGCAGAGGTGTGGCGGACGCGGCGCCAGATGCGGTGGGACTGGCGGGCACGTTACGCGCTGCGGCCGCAGCGAGACTGACCGCGTCGGCTTGTGGCTCTGACGAGGTCGCACGCGTGGCTGTCGGTGTGACGCTCGTCTGGCGCGTCGCCACTGCGGCAGCGGGAGCCACGCCCGGCGACGCTGCCAGATCGAGTGAGACCACTTCGCGACGCTTCGCCATCACCGTGGTGCGGCCTTCGGCGACCGCGAGCCACCGGTCGAGCATCTCGTTCAGCACCTTGCGGTTGAGCGGCTTGGAAAGATAGTCGTCCATTCCCGCCTGCAGGCATTTTTCCCGGTCGCCGAGCATCGCGTTCGCCGTCATCGCGATGATGGGCATGCGGGGCAGATTTTCGCGGGCTTCCCGCTCGCGAATCGCGCGCGTGGCGGCGTAGCCATCCATGACCGGCATCTGGCAGTCCATGAGCACTGCCAGCGGCGGCTCCGCAAAGCGCCGCATGACCGCGATCGAACCGTCTTCCGCGATGTCGACGGTGAGCCCGCCGATCGCGAGCAGGCGCTGTGCGACCTGTCGGTTTACGGCGTTGTCCTCGACCAGCAGCACGCGCCGGGGCGGCGCCACTGCCGGCGCCGGCAGTGGCGACGGCGATGAGGGTGCGGCGGCGAATTCGCTCACGGGTTCCACGTGCGTGGCAGGCGTGGACGGCTGCGGTTCGCGGAGGCGAACGCTTTCGGGTTGGGGCGCCGAAGCACGCGTCTTCGCAGCAACTGCCGTGGGCTCGGACGCTGGGCGCGAGCGCAGGATGTCTTCGACGCTCAGCAATGCTGCCCCGCCGTTGCCATCGGGATCGAGCGCGGCGCGGAGATTGGCGGCATCCAGCACCCGTGGATGTATCAGGACCTGTCGATTTTGCGCGAGATCGTCAGGCACCTCATCGCCCGGCTGCGTCAGCAGCACCAGCCGCAGGTGTGAAAGGGAGGGATCGCGCAGCAGTCCACGTGCCAGCGACTGCGCGGTCAGCCGCATCAAGGTCCAGTCGAGAAACACGAACTGGTAGCCGCCCGACTGGCTTCCGCGGGGTGCATTCGGGTTGCCCCGCAGACGCGACACCGCATCGGCCGACAGCGATGTCTGCGTGTGCGCAAGGCCCGTTGTCGTGAAGAAGCTCGCGAGCGCTGCGATCAGCGCCTTGTCGGCGCTCACCACCAGCGCACGCCCTTCGCTGCTCGCCGGGCCGGTGCTGACGATATCTCCGGGAGCCTTGAGCAAAGGCACGCTGAACCAGAAGGTGGAACCCTGGCCCGCAGCGGATTCGACGCCGATCTCGCCGCCCATGACTTCGACCAGGCGACGGCAGATCGCAAGGCCGAGCCCCGTGCCGCCAAATACGCGTGTAACCGAGGTATCCGCCTGCATGAAGGGCTGGAACAGCCGCTTCTGCGCCTCTGCCTCGATACCCGGGCCCGTGTCGACGATGGCGAACAGGACCTGCGTGTGCGTTGCAGTCTCGCCGCGCTTGTTGATGCGCAGCGCCACACTGCCGTGCTCGGTGAACTTGACCGCATTGCTCAGCAGGTTGGTCAACACCTGCCGCAGGCGTACCGGATCACCGCGAAGGATGGGGCGCAGGCCCGGGTCGAATTCCACTCGCAACGCAACATTCTTGGTCTGGGCTGGATGTGCCATGAGCTGCGCGACCGAATCGACCGTCTCGCGCAGGTTGAGCGTGACGCTCTCGAGCTCCAGCCGGTTCGCTTCCATCTTCGAGTAGTCGAGGATGTCGTCGACGATCGAAAGCAGCTGCTGGGCGGAGGCGTAGGCGGTTTCGAGACACTGGCGCTGGTCGACGTCGAGCGAGGTCGAGAGCACGACGTCGATGAGCGGCACGATGCCGTTGAGCGGCGTGCGGATTTCGTGACTCATGGTGGCCAGGAACTCGCCCTTGGCCAATGTCGCGGCTTCGGCTTCCTGCTTGGCGAGACGCAGTTCCAGCTCGACCTCACGCAGTCGTTCGATCTCCGTACGCTCCTGATCGAATGCGACAGGGTCGAGGATCTCGATTGCAGCTGGCACAGCCATCCCTGCTTCAGCAGGAACGGACGACTCTCCCGAGAGCAAAGCATGGCTCTGTGCCCGCCACTCGATCCACAGCGCAGCGGTCAGTCCGGCGCCGAGAACCGCAACGCCGACACCGATGGGCCAGGGCGGTGCCACCAGCGCAACGACGCCCGCCACCAGCCAGCACAGCACGGCAACGATGACCAGCGTGCGCATGCGCTGACCGGATGTGGGCAAGGGCGCGGGCGTCATCCGGACGGGTTTGCGGGATTCACAGCGCGCCCGCCGAGAAATCGAAATCCATCGTGCGCGTGGCCTGCTGCACGAAATTGCCCTGCATGAAATCGACGCCGGTGGACCAGAGCAGGGCTGCAGTGGCCGCATCCTCGACCATCGGCGCGATGATGCGCAGACTGCGCTCGCGCGCGAAGTTGACCAGCTTCTGCAGATCTTCCCGCCCGGTCGAATCGCGCCGTACGCCGCCCACGCCGCCGGCCGCGACCTTGATGTAGTCGAGGCTCATCTGATCGGCAAACTGGACATGCGCCGAGGAATGCTCCAGTCCGCTGAGGCAGATGCGGCATCCCAGCGCACGAACCGCCTTCGAGTAGGCAGCGGCCTCGCGCGCGAGGCCGGCGACGGAGCCGATCTTGAGGTCGATGGCGAGCAGCTCGGGCTCGATGCGCCGCGCCTCGATCATTTGCTGCAACGCCTGCACCCGGGCGGGATCCGCCACCGTCTGCGCGGACTGGCTGACGAACAACCGCGCGCGATGGAGGTTGCGGCCGCGCTCCTGCAACACCGAGAGACAGCGCGACAGTACCCAACGGTCGACGTCGACAATGAGCCCGGTGCGTTCGGCCTCCGGAATGAGGTCGGCAGCGAGCAGCATGCGCCCGTCCGGAGCCGTCAGCCGCAGCAGCACCTGGAACTGTTCCTCGGTTTCGCCGCGCAGCGAGGCAATCGGCTGGAACACGAGCTGGAAGGAGTCGTAGCGCAGCGCATCGCGCATCAACTCAGCCAGATCAAGTGCCTTCTCGTCCACGCTGCGCGCCACCGGGGCATGCAGCACCGGCGTCAGCACGGTACTGGACGCGGACTGCGTGGAAGCGCGATCCGCCGCGTTGAGCAGACTGCTGAGATCGGTCCAGCTGAGCGCCATCGGTGCGATACCGATCGCGACCCGCAGCAGCACGGCATGGCCCTCGAGATCAAAGAAATGCGCGCCGACCCGGTCCCTGAGGCCGGTGGCGAATTCAAGGGCCTCCTCGCCCGATGCGGCGGGCCGGTAGACGACGAATGTGTCCTCGCCGAAACGCGCGACCAGGTCCTTCTCGCCCGTCTCGGCGCAGAGCAGCGCGCCGGCCTGCGTCACCAGCGCATCGAAGGCCATGACGCCATGTTTCTCGCGGGCAAGCTCGATGCCGTGCAGCCGGCAGAACAGCACGGCGCCGGTCTCGGCCGGATCGCCCGCCAGTTCCTCGGAAACCCGGTCGAGCAGGTAGGCGCGCTCGTACAGTCCGGTGACCGCATCGCGCGGCTGCCGGGTCTTTACGCGCTGTTGCAACTGGCGCGCCCGACGCACGCGGTTGGTGACCGCCGAAATCAGGTGCTTGGGCCGGATGGGTTTGGTCAGGTAATCGTCGCCGCCCACATTCAGCGCATCGAAGCGACGCTCGCTGTCCTGCTCACCGGAGAGGAACACGATCGGGGTATTGAGGAACCGTTCGCGCTCGCGGATCAGCGTGGTGAGCTCGATGCCGTCGCATCCCGGCATGTTGAGATCCATCAGGATCAGTTCGGGATCGAAGGCGTCGAGCGCGTCGAGCGCGTCGAGTGATTCGGTCACCGCCTGCGTCTGGACACCGGCCTTGCCGAGAATGGACTCGGCGAAATGCGCCTGGGCGCGGTCGTCCTCGACGATGAGTACACGGAAGGGTTCTTCGTTGCGCGTCTCCAGCAGCTCGCGCGCGCGCACCAGCACGTCGCGCGCATCGACCGGTGGCGGCAGGAACATGTCTGCGCCGGCACGCATGGAGGCGAGACGCAGCGTTACATCCTGGCGTTCGGCAAGCACCATCATGAAGACGCGATGCCGCGCGTTCTCGCGCGCCTGCGCCACGGCCTTGCCGAGCAGGGGCAGCGCTTCGGCAAACGCGGGATCGACGATGACGAGATGGGGAGCGATCGCGCTGATCATCTCCGCCATCTCATCGGGATCGTCCAGCGTTTCCACCGTATCGCCGGCAGACGCGAGCTCCGCGCAGGCAAGCTCAGCGGGACCGCTGCCGCTGCTCAGGTGGTAGATGCGGAGCGCACTGGTGCGTGTCTGGAATCCGCCGGTCGAGCGCATTGCGTCTGGCCGGGCGAGCGGTGGAGGTGTGGGTGCGATGCTGCCCAGCAGGCGTCCGGCAGCGGCCGAGGCTTCCTGCTCGCGCTGGCTGCGCGCCGAACGTGCCGACGCTGCCCATTCTTCATCCGGGGCGGCGGCGGGTTCGGCGCCGCGTTCGGATTTCTTTGCCGGGGCCTCATCCGACGGCGAAGCCGGCGGTGCGCTTGCGATCGGTGCATCTGCAGTCTGCGGCGATGCCTCGCTTTCGGCGGACTCGGGTGTGGGCTGCTGCGCTTCGGTCAGGCTCTGGGTTTCGGAATCCGAGCGCCATGCGAGCTCATCGACGAGATCGAGGATCTGCCGGTTCACCGCCTCGTCGGGCAGACGCGCGCCCCGACCGAGATCGCCCAGTACCTGCTCCAGCGCGTACAGATTCTGGCCGAGTTCCACCAGACCGTAGCGACCGCAGGTGCCCGTCAACGCCTGCACGTCGCTGAAGAGTTGCGACATCGCGTTGATGTCCCAGCCGCCCTGACTCAGGCGCTGCACGCGCCGGTACAACGTCTCGAGGCGTTTGGGCAAATGCTTGAGGAACGCGAGCTTGAGCTCGACGTTCTGTGTGACATCCATAGGATTGGACATGCTGGCCCTTTTCGCCCAAAGGATGCGCAGACCGCCCGCCGCGGCCTAATCCCTCGGCAAAAGTATGGCAGAAGCCCTGCTGTCGGCGGCAGGGTAGGGACTATTACCCATGCGGCCCCCAGTCAGTGCCCCGGCGCCAGACCGGAGGGTGTCAGCTCAGAACGGCTTCACCACGACCAGCAGCACGATGCCGATGAGCAGCAGCGCCGGAATCTCGTTGAACCACTTGAGTGCGCGTGCGGAAGGCGCTGAAGCGCCGCGTGCGAATCGACGCGCGAACACGATGCAGGCGATGTGGAACACCACCACCAGCGCCACCAGGCCAAGCTTGGCGTGCAACCAGCCCTGCGACATGTAGCCGGGCACGGTCATCGTCCACTTGCCGAGCAGCGCAATACCGAGGGCAATCGCGAGCACGGCACCGACGTGCGTGATCATGAGCAGCCGACGTTCCATCGTCGCGAAGCGCTGGTGGCCGTGGCTGTCCTCGGGGGCGACGCCGGCGTGATACACGAACAGGCGCGGCAGATAGAGCAGTCCGGCGAACCACATGACGACTGCGATGATGTGAAACGCCTTGAGCCAGAGCATGTCGATCTCCCTTGGGGAATAGCGGACAGGACAAAAATAGCGCGCCGCAGGCATGCGCGGCGGTTTGGCGCGTCAGCGCGGCATTGCATCCGCCGCTGGTGAGGTGCAAGGCACCCCGTTGAGGCGGTGCAGAAAGGGTTGTGGCGATCGCTGCGACTGGCGCTATAGCGACAAGATCAAGTCAGACGCGCTGCACCGAGGCGACCACGCGCCGTCGGCGACGGAACCAGCGCAGCACCCACCAGAGGACGCCGGCGAGCATCACGGTCAGGACGACGACGCAGGCCAGCGCCAGCCAGGGCCAGGCGATGACCAGCGCGAGCAGGGAGACACTGGTCAGGTCCTCGGTGAACGAAGCACTCCAGTTGCTGATGGGTTCGGGCGAGGTGTTGAGCAGTGCACGCGTCGTGCTCTTGAGCGCATGACTGGCGAAGGCGACCGCGCCGCCGGTGGCAATCGCGGCGATGCCGGGCGCATCCGCTTCGGGTGTGAGCGCATAGGCCGCGAGAAACGCGCCGGCGGGAATGCGTACGAGTGTGTGCAGCAGGTCCCAGCCGGTGTCGACCCCCGGGATCTTGTCGGCGATGAACTCGATCACCGTCAGCGCAAATGCGACCGCCAGCACCAGCGGCTCGCTCAGGACCTGGAGCCCGGAGGGCAGTTCCATCCAGCCAAGCGCGGCGGCTGCACCGACGCCGAACACCGTCAGGTACACGCGCACGCCCGCCAGCCAGGCGAGCGTGATACCGAGGGCGAACATGGGCGCGGATTCCATAACGGGCGTCGATCTTCAAGCGGCTGTATCCGCCGAGTGTGCACTGCTTTGGCGCTCACGTCAGCACCGCGATCACGGCGCGCGTCACCAATTGCTTCGACGCCGAATCGTCGCAGCCGCTATCATCGTCCGCCCTTCTCTTCCGGATCGCAGGGCTTGAGCACCGCCGCATCCACCACCACCGCGCGCAGCGACAGCCGCCGCGCCAATCTCCGGGTTGCACGAACCCGCGCGGAAGATACGACGCAACGCGAACCGGCCCTGCGCGAATGTGTGGCGCGCGCCGTGCGCACGTATCTGCAATCAAGTCAGGGACGCGCGACCGAGGATCTTTTCCGCATGGTGCTGAGCGAAGTCGAAGCGCCCTTGCTGACCGAAGTGCTGGCGCATTGCGAAGGCAACCAGACGCGCGCCGCCGTCATGCTCGGTATCACGCGCGCGACGCTGCGCAAGAAGCTGGCTGGCATCTGCAGTTGATCGCGGGCTTTAGCGTGTCCGCGGGTCGGTGCTTGCGGCGGAATTGCTCGCACGCTGCAGGGCAACGCCGTTGAGTGATCAACGCATTCCCGTTCGCCGCGCGCTGATTTCGGTGTCGGACAAGAGCGGCATTGTCGAGCTGGCGCAGGCGCTGGCCGCCGCCGGCGCCGAGCTTGTCTCCACCGGCGGCACGGCCCGCGTCCTGCGCGACGCAGGTCTCGAAGTGCGCGACGTGGCCGAGCTCACGGGTCTTCCGGAAATGATGGATGGCCGCGTCAAGACCCTGCATCCTGCCGTGCATGGCGCCCTGCTCGGGCGCAGCGGTGTCGACGACGCGGTGATGGCCGAGCACGGCATCGTGCACATCGATCTTCTGGTGGTGAACCTGTATCCCTTCGAGGCGACCGTTGCCCGCACCGATTGCCGTTTTGACGACGCCATCGAACAGATCGACATCGGCGGACCGGCAATGCTTCGCGCCGCGGCCAAGAATCATGCGCGCGTGGCAGTGCTGGTCGAGCCCGCGCAGTATCCGGCAATGCAGGAGGCCATCGTCGCAGGTGGCAGTGATGCACGCCTGCGACGCGAATGGGCCGCGCAGGCATTCGCGCACACCGCGGCCTATGACGGACAGGTTGCGGAGTGGCTCTCGCGTCGTGTCGATGATCCACAGCACGCAACCGACTGGCCGCGTACGCTGCATCCCGCGTACCGGCTCGCGGCGCCACTGCGTTACGGCGAGAATCCGCACCAGACCGCAGCGCTGTATCTCGATGCCCGCAGCGAGGGCGCCGGCACGGTGGCGCGCGCGCGCATGCTGCAGGGTCGCGAGATGAGCTACAACAATCTCGCGGATGCAGATGCCGCGCTCGAGTGCGTGCGCGGTTTTCAGGCGCCGGCCTGCGTCATCGTGAAGCATGCCAATCCCTGCGGCGTGGCGGTCGCCGCTTCGATCGGCGCCGCCTACGACCTTGCGTACGCAACGGATGCGGTCTCGGCGTTCGGCGGCATTATTGCGTTCAACCGTGCGCTCGATGAGGCCACCGCCCGTGTGCTGGTGGCACGGCAGTTCGTCGAGGTGGTGATCGCTCCGGGCTACGCACCCGAGGCGCTGGCCGCGTTGTCAAAGAAGCCGAACGTGCGCGTGCTCGACTGCGGCCCGCCGCACCACGCCGCCGACCGGTTCGACAGCAAGCGCATTGCCGGCGCATTGCTGGTGCAGACGGTGGACAGGGATGCCCTGCAGGCGCAGGACTGCCGGATCGTGAGCCGGTGCCAACCCGATGACAACCAGTGCGCGGATCTCCTGTTCGCCTGGCGCGTGGCCATGCACGTCAAGTCCAATGCGATCGTGTACGCCCGTGACCAGCGCACGGTTGGCATCGGTGCCGGCCAGATGAGCCGCGTGGTGAGTGCGCGCATCGCCGCGATCAAGGCCGGGGAGGCCGGGCTCGAGGTGCGCGGGTCGGTCATGGCGAGCGATGCCTTCTTTCCGTTTCGCGACGGCATTGACGCGGCCGCGGCCGCCGGCATCGTCGCGGTCATCCAGCCGGGCGGATCCATGCGCGACGCGGAGGTCATCGCGGCGGCGGACGAGCACGGCATGGCGATGCTGTTCACGGGCGTGCGCCACTTCCGCCACTAGGCGCCCTGGGAAGGGTCCCTGATCGCGGCTGGCGCTCGCAGCGCCGGTCTTGGATCATGGCCGCAGGTTTGGCGCGGGGGCGCGGATGAAGATCCTGGTGGTGGGTTCAGGCGGGCGCGAGCACGCACTGGCGTGGGAGCTGGCGCAGTCGCCACGCGTGGCCGAAGTTCTGGTGGCACCTGGCAATGCCGGTACGGCGCGCGAGGCGCGCTGCCGCAACGTGCCGGTGCGCGGCGGTGACATCGAGGGCCTCGTCGACCTGGCGGTGCGCGAAGGCGTGGCGCTGACAGTCGTCGGACCGGAAGGGCCGCTGGTGGGCGGCATCGTCGATCGCTTCAGGCAGAGCGGCTTGCGCGTGTTCGGACCGACCGCGGCCGCCGCGCAGCTCGAGGGCAGCAAGGCCTACGCCAAGGATTTTCTCGCGCGCCATCGCATCCCCACTGCCTACTACGTCGTGTTCGAGGACATGGAGCTCGCGCTGGAACACGTGCGCGAGGTTGGCGCACCCATTGTTGTCAAAGCCGATGGACTCGCGGCCGGCAAAGGCGTGGTGGTGGCCATGACCGTCGAGGAAGCCGAAGACGCCGTACGCCATATGTTGTCGGGCAATGCATTTGGCGCGGCCGGCGCGCGCGTGGTGATCGAGGAATTCCTGGAGGGCGAAGAGGCGAGTTTCATCGTGATGGCGGACGGTGTGCATGCGTTGCCTCTCGCCACCAGCCAGGATCACAAGCGCATCGGCGAAGGCGACACCGGCGCCAACACCGGGGGCATGGGCGCCTATTCGCCCGCGCCCGTGGTCACGCCGGAAGTACATGCGCGGGTCATGCAGCAAGTCATCGAACCGACACTGCGTGGCATGGCGGCCGACGGCGCGCCGTTCACCGGATTTCTGTACGCCGGTCTGATGATCGCGGCGGACGGCTCGCTGCGCGTGATCGAGTTCAATGTCCGCTTCGGTGATCCGGAAGCGCAGGCGATCATGATGCGACTGCGATCGGATCTCGTGGCCATGATCGATGCCGCCCTGGATGGCAATCTCGACCGCATCGAACCGGACTGGGATCCGAGGCCCGCCATTGGCGTGGTGATGGCGAGCGAAGGTTATCCCTCCAATCCGCGCACGGGAGACGTGATCGCGGGCCTCGCGCAGACGATCTCGCCGTTCTGCAAGATCTTCCACTCCGGAACGCGGGAAGACACCGACGGCAACGTCGTCACGTCGGGTGGTCGCGTCCTCACCGTGTGCGCGCTGGGCGAAACGTTGGCGGACGCCCGCGCGCTCGCCTATGCGGCTGTGGACGACATCTCCTGGCCGGGCGCTATCCACAGACGCGACATCGGCTGGCGGGCCCTGGGAGCGGGCGCCCAGAGCTGATATCCCGCATTGCCGCTGCGACAACGTGCATGCGGCGGTTGCAATCGGTGCACCGAGACAATTCGACGTCACGCCGCTCTGCTGGCGCCGTGTCGTCCGAATCGTGCTGCACCGCGCCATGCAAGTCGCCGTGCGCAGGCGTACAGTCCGCCCGCCGCCGGCTGCTGCATGGGGATGCGACGCGTGGCACAGGCATCGGATCCGCGTGGACCCTGATGCGCACATCAACCATCGGGTTCGTCCAGGGGAAAAATCTCATGTCGCAGTCGCGCATCGCGTGTGTGTGGATCGCTGTTGCCGGAATGTTGCCGATCGCAGCGCTGCAGGCAGCTCCGGACGCGCTGGTGGCAAAGCAGCTCGCGGGACCGCCAGAGGATTTCGCGCAGATGGCGTCGCTGACGCCCGACGCCACTGCCATCCACTCGAAAAGCGCGTTGCTGCCGATCGAGCTTGCGCTGACCGGCGACGGTTTCGCCGCATGGTCCGGAGATCTGCCGGTCGAGAAGGGCCGTCTGCATTTCGCGGTGCTGTCCGCCGACGACGCGGCGTGGCAGGTCTCGTTGCAGAGTCCCACCGCGCAGGTTGCCCGCGCCGCCGCGAGTCTCGCCAGTGCGTCGGGGCGCACCGAGCTTGGCATCGAGAACGATCGTCACAGCGCGGACTACTACGCGCTCGACGATGTGGAGAGTGGTCGGTGGCGCGTCGATATTCGCGCCAGTGCCTCCGGGTCGCGTCGCGGCTTCCTGCTGGTGGAAGGCGACGCGGCGACCGAACTCACGAGCTATCAGACGCATCGCCGACAGTGGCCCGGCCAGAGTATCGGGCTCGTGGCGATGTTGTCGGGTGAATCGGCCAAGGGTGAAGCGACGCTCGGCGGCCAGGCCGGACGCATCGACCGCGCCGAACTCCGCGTCACCGCACCGGACGGATCGGTCCGGGTGCTGCCGATGTTTGATGATGGCGCGCACTCGGACCAGCGCGCCGGCGACTCGGTGTTTGGCGGAGAGTTTTTGACCGGCGCTGCCGGCGACTACATCGCACAGGTGCGCATCGATGGACGCGACGCGGCGGGCCGGGCGCTGGTGCGCACCAGCGAGCACATCATCCCGGTGGTCGAGCAGAGCGTGAGCCTCGCTGGCGCATTGGCGACCGGCCGCGACGATTCGCAGGCACGCGGACGCGTGCTGCTGGATATTCCCGTGATGGTGCGCGCGCCGGGACAGCACTATCGCGCCTTCGCCGAAGTCTGGGGCACGGACGCCCGCGGTCGCAGCGTTGCGGTGGCCTGGCTCGGGGGCATGATTGATCCGGGTGCGAACACGCTGGCGCTCGGACTCGATACGCGCTGGATCACTCGTGCCGGCGCGCGCGCACCGTTTGAACTGCGTGCGCTGCGTATTGAGGATCCCGATCACTTCGTCACGCTGGCCGAAAGTGCGCGTCTGCCGCTTGCGCTTCCCACAACCGTGAGTGATGTCTCTGTCGGGCTGCGCAGCAACGTCGTCATCGACGACGACATGCGCATGGGCATCAAGCCCGCCGTGCTCGACCAGCGTGCGGGCGAGGCTGTCAACGGCGTCGGCCAGCGCCTGCTGCTCGTGCACGGATACTGCTCCGGCGGCGTGTGGCCGGCCGCCCAGTTCACCACCGACTCGACCTTCCTGGATGTGAACCAGAACCGCTCGCACGATCAGTTCGCGCGACTCATCCAGTCCTTTGGTGCCACCTGGAATTCGTTCGGAATCGTCGCGCACAGCCAGGGTGGGCCCGCCGCACTGCATCTCTACAACTACTACTGGAGCGGGCTCGACAACGCCACCGGCAGTCGGCTTATCCAGTCGGTTGGCTCCCCGTACAAGGGCACCAATCTTGCCGGCATCCTGGCGTCGCTCGGATCCTGGTTCGGCGTCGGCTGCGGCACCAACGACAACCTCAGCTACTCGGGTTCCGCATCCTGGCTGGCAGGCATTCCCAACAGTTCGCGCGCCAAGGTCAACTACTACACGACGGCCTTTCGCAGCACCAACTGGTGGACCAATGACTACTGCAACTTCGCCACCGACCTGGTGCTCAGCGATCCCGAGGACGGTACGACTGAAAAGGTCAACGGCCAGCTGAGCGGCGCGGTCAACCGCGGCCATGTCGATGGGCAATGCCACACCACGGGCATGCGCGATCCGGCGCAGTATCTCAACGCTTCGCGCAATGCGACGATGAACACCAACGCCGCGCGCTGACCCGCACGCGCCTGAGCCTCCAGCCGGTCGCGCACAACGCGGCTGGCTGGTTCTTGCAGGAGATTTCTCCCCGACTTCATCGGCGCACCGGACAGGGTTTGGGCACGCCCACCCATCTCATGCAGGAGCGCGCCAGCGCGCGATGGCGCCATCTCGAAACGCAGCGAGCGGCGCGCCCTGGCATGGCGCCATCGCGCGCCAGCGCGCTCCTACAAGAGCACCACAGCGATCTCACATGCAAGCGAGCAGCGCGCCCGGATCCGCCCTGTCAGGGCAGGTCGGCGATTGCGCTGGGGTCAACGCCACGAATGCCGTGGCGGTGCGCCTCAGCGCTTCGGCGCGAATTCGTCACTCGCGCGTTCCGGTGCAGGTGTGACCACCGGAGCGGGGTTGTCGGCCGGGACGGAGACGGGCGCTGCCGACGCGCGCAATGCCGGCGGCGCCAACAGCAGGTTGCCGTCCGGCCACGGCCGTGCAACCGCGCGTCCGCTCTCGAACTGTTTCACCCACGCGCGCCGTCCGGCAAGGCTCGGGCCATCGCCGCGCTTGTTGGCATCGAAAATGGCTTCCGCCTCGAAGTCCACGGCCTCCTTCGGCTGATTATTGGCTGCCAGCGCCATGGCGAGGGCTTCCGCGATCTCGCCGTCAGGATTCTGTCGGTACAGGGCGCGCGCCGTGGTGAGCGCCCGCGACTTGTCCGCGGCGCTGGCCTGCGCGCAGCTGGCGACGGCGCGTACCTCGATCTGCGCCAATGCGCCGTCCTGGGGGCGGCGAAGCGCCTGCTGGCGCAGAACCGGCAGCACCGCTGTGCACCGGCTCGACAACGACGCGGCGGCGACGGCCGAGGCGAGTGCCTGGACCTCTCCGGCGCTGCCCGCGGCAGCCAGATAGCGGCCGTAGGCATCTCCGGGCTGGCCGGCGCGCATCAGCAAGTCGCCATAGCGGACCTGGGCCCCGGGCAGACCGGGTTCGGCGGCGATGGCGCGACCCAGCAGCGTACGCGCGCGGGCGTCGTCGCCTGCGGCTTCCGCAACCAAGGCTTCGGCCGCGAGCACTTTTGCACTGCCGGGTGCCTGTGCCTGGGCGGCAAGCAGATGCCCGCGCGCGGCAGGCACGTCGCCGGTCAACGCCAGATACTCAATCAACGCCAGCCGCACCCCGAGGTCTTTCGGCGCAGCACGGAGCTTCTGTTCCAGCGCCACACGTTGCTGCGCGACCGCAGGGGAAGGCGCCGCCGCCGCGGCGGCCCCGCCACCTGTGGCCGCGCCGTTGCCGCGCGCGGCGCGGGAACCGGGTCCCTCGAGCTCGAGCGCCAGCGGATCTGCGATCATCGGCGGCGTATCGCCCATCAGCGCGCGCGCCCGTTCTGCGGCGGCCTGATCGTTGCGTCCCGCCTGTGCCTCTGCGAGGCGCGCATAGATCGCGTTCGCCGTGGGCTCGAGCTTGAGCGCACGCTCGAAGTTGCCGACCGCCTGGTCGTAACGCTGCTCACGGAGATCGATCTCGCCCAGGAGCGCGAGCGCCGGCGCAAGATCGCTGCGGCGTGCCAGCACCGGGCTGAGCGTGGCCCGGGCGGCGCTGAGATCATTCTGCGAGATCTGGATTTCCGCCAGGTGGTAATGCGCGGGCAGATAGTTGGGATCGAGCCGGATCGTTGCTGCGAACGCCGCGGCGGCGGGCAGCGCCTGTTGCTGCTGCATCGCGGCGAGACCGCGCAGGTAGACGAATCGAGGGTCCTTCGGCTGCGCCCTCATGGCATGGTCGAGCGCGATATTGCCCTCCGCAGTCAGGCCGCTCCGCAGATACAGCGCCCCCATCTGAAAATACGCGACCGCGCGGTCCTCGCCGGTCAGGCGCGGAATGTTCTTGTCGAATTCGCCCCTCAACTCCGCCAGCGCTGCGCGCTGCGTGGCAGGCAGCGCCGACAGATCCGGCAGCGGCAGCGGCGGCGGCGCCACCTGGGCGGTAGCGGCAAATGCTGCGGACAGCAGCAGCGACAGAGCGCACAGGCGCGCGGACTTCCGAACTTCAGTCACGTGGGAGATTCCTCAAAGGTCGCGCCGGTAGACCCGCAGCGCATGGATGAGTTCATTGTAGCGGGCAGGACAGGCCGAGACTTCGGGGTCGCTGGCGGTGGTGCAGGCGCACACTTCAATGCATCGGCTAAGCTCCGACCCGGAACAGTCACGGGGGATTCGCGTGTCGAGCGGCAGCCAGTTCGATCTGCTCCGTCAGCGGCGTTTCGCGCCGTTCTTCGTGACCCAGGCGCTTGGCGCCTTCAACGACAATGTGTACCGGCAGGCCATCATCGGCATGCTGTTCTGGCTCGGCGTCAGCCCCGAACAGCGCACCCTCTACACCAATCTCGCGCCGGCGCTGTTCATCCTGCCCTACTTCCTGTTTTCGGCCACGGCCGGCCAGATCGCGGAGAAGATCGAGAAGTCGCGCCTGATCCGCATCACGACGGCGATGGAAATTGCCATCATGTCGCTCGCCGCCGTCGGCTTTCTGTTGCAGAGCATGAGCATCCTGCTGGTCGCGCTGTTCTGCACGGGGCTGCAGTCGACGTTGTTCGGGCCGGTTAAATATTCGATCCTGCCGTCCGTGCTCAAGCGCGAGGAGCTGACCGGCGGCAACGGTCTGGTCGAAATGGGTACCTCCATCTCGATACTCGTCGGCATGATCATCGGCGGACTGGTCTTCAAGCTCGCGGGCGATCAGGGGCCCGTGGTCGCCGCGACCGGGATCATTCTGCTGGCCATTCTCGGAAACCTGGTCAGCCGCGCGATTCCGCGTGCGGAAGCCGGCGCGCCCGGTCTTCGCATCAACTGGAATCCGATTCCCGAATCCATTGCGATATGGCGGCTGACGCGGCGGCAACGCTCAGTCGGCAACGCGGTACTGGGCGTGTCGTGGTTCTGGTTCGTCGGCACCGTGCTGACGGCTCAGCTCCCGACCTATGCCGAGATCAATCTCGGTGGCGCCGACACCACGCTCTACGTGTTCGCGCTGGCGCTGTTCTCGATCGGAGTCGGCACCGGATCGCTGGCCTGCGAGAAGCTTTCGGCGCGGACTGTAGAAATCGGGCTGGTGCCGCTCGGTTCGTTCGGAATCACCTGCTTCCTGCTGGATCTGTACTTTGCGCGCAGCGGCTTGCCGGCGGTCACACAATTGAGCGTGATGGAGTTTCTGAGTCAGCCGGGCAGCACGCGCATCGCCATCGATCTGGTCGGTATCGGCGTCTTCTCCGGCTTCTTCGTCGTGCCGCTGTTCGCGCTGATCCAGAGTCGTACGCCGTCTGCGGAAATCGCGCGCGTAATCGCCGGCATGAACATCCAGAACGCGGCGTTCATCGTGCTTGCGGCGGTGCTCGGCATCGCGGTCCAGCGCTGGCTCGGATGGAGCATCCCCGAAGTGTTTCTGGCACTGGCCATCGCCAACGCGCTGGTGGCGATCTGGATATTCAGCATCGTGCCCGAGTTCGTCATGCGCTTTCTGTCGTGGCTCGCGGTGCGCAGTCTGTACCGGCTGCGCACGGAAGGGCTCGACCAGGTGCCTGAGGAAGGTGGCGCCATCGTGGTCTGCAATCACGTCTCCTATCTCGACGCGCTGATCGTCGGCGGCGTGGTCAAGCGTCCGATCCGGTTCGTCATGTACCACCGGATTTTCCATATTCCCGTGATGCGCTGGATCTTCAAGACCGCGCGCGCGATTCCGATCGCGCCTGCGCACGAGGATCGCGAGATCATGCAGCGCGCTTTTGCAGAGATCGAGGCGACGCTCGCAGCGGGCGATCTGGTGGGGATCTTTCCCGAGGGGCGCCTGACCACCGATGGGGAAATCGGTCCCTTCAAGCGCGGCATCGAGCGCATGCTCGCGACGCATCCGGTGCCGGTGGTGCCGATGGCATTGCGCGGCATGTGGGCGAGCATGTGGAGTCGCCGCGATGGGCGCATGCGGCGCATGCGCGTGCCGCGCCGCATCCGCGCGCACGTTGAACTGATCGCAGGCGCGCCGGTGCCCGCAGAAATCGCCACGGCAGCGGAACTCGAGGCGCGCGTACGTGCATTGCGTGGGGACGCCCCGTAACCGGCCTACCGCGATTCAGAGCCTCCCAGGCGGCACCTTGACATCCGCTGCCCTCTGGAAGGAATGTCGGCACCACAGCTTCGCCACACGGGGTCCGCAATCCCGGCGCAGCATGGAAAGCAACGCCCACCCAGACTCCAGGTGAACTCATGAAATTCCCCGTCGCCCATCTTGCCCTCGCGTTTGCCGCGAGCACTTTCCTGAGTCTGACGCTGGCCGCCGAAGCGGCCACCGATACTCCCACCCGCATTGAAGACTATTCGATCGAATACACCATCAACGCCGACGGCTCGTTCACCGAAGAAAGAACGGGCGTCGCCCGCGTGCTGAAGCAATCCGCGATCGAGAGTTCAAAGCATTTCTCCGTCGGCTACAGCACCAGCATCCAGATAGCCGAAGTGCTGGAGGCCTATACGCTCAAGCCAGACGGTCGCCGCGTGGAGGTGCGCAAGGACAACTTCCAGATCAGTGCCAACAGCGGACGTGGGGACAATGCGCCAGCGTTTTCCGATCGCACGACGATGAGCTGGGTGTTTCCCGACCTCGAGGTCGGAGACGCTGTGGTGAGTTCGTACCGCATAGTTGCGAAGGAGCCCATGTTTGCAGGGCACTTCTCGACGACCGAGATCTTCAGTCGCAGCTATCCCTTCGACAAGGTCCGGATCCGGATCAGCTGGCCGGAGTCGATGTGGACTCAGTTCGACGCGCGTCAGCTGAAAGAGGTTCGCAATGAGACCAAGAAAGGTCGCCGCCTGATGGAGTGGTCGTTCTCGAATCCCGAAGTGCTGAAGAACGAGCGCAGGGATTATTCGGTTTACGATCCATCGCTCGAAGCCGGAATCGCGTTCTCCACGTTCCGGGACTACGCCGCGATCGCGGCAGCCTATAGCGCGGTGTCGCACGACAAGGCGGAGCCGACGCCGCGCATCCGCAAGCTGGCCGACGAGATCGCGGGCGAGGCGCGTGAACCCCGCGCAGTCGCGCATGCCCTCTACGAATGGGTCGCAACCAAGGTCAACTACGCCGGCAACTGCATCGGGCTCGGCGCCGTGGTGCCGCGGGATCTCGATTTTGTGCTCGATAATCGCATCGGTGACTGCAAGGACCATGCGACGCTGTTGCAGGCGCTGCTGGTCGCGAAAGGCATCGAGAACACGCAGGCACTGGTCAATGCCGGGTCGACATACACGTTGCCGAAGGTTCCCGTCGTGTCAATGGTCAACCACGTCATCAACTACATCCCCTCGATGGATCTCTACCTCGACTCCACCTCGGATTCGACTCCGTTCGGCCTCTTGCCGGAGTCCGATATCGGCAAGCCCGTGCTTCTGGTCGATGGCTATCGCAACGGCACGCGCACGCCGGTGCCCGCGATCGGCAGCAACTCGCAACAGCTGAAATCCGAAATCACAGTGGGGCCGGATGGCTCCATGAAAATCGATTTCGACGTCACCCTTCGGGGTATCTACGCCGTGGTGATGCGGTCAATGTTCCGGAATTACCCGGAGGACGACAAGGCTGGCCTGGTCAAGAACTATCTCAGCGCCCGTGACCGGGTGGGTACCGGCACCGTGGAACTCGATGATGCCAAGGCGCTCAGCGATGAATACCACTACCAGGCGCATCTCGAGATCGAGGAAGTGCTCGCCACCGGCGCGGGTGCGTTCCCGATTGCGCCGCCGTTTTTCAGCGCGCATCCCGTGGCGGATTTCGCATCGGCGAACATGCAGGTCGAAGAGCAGGACGTTGCCTGCTGGTCCGGCCATTCGAGTGAGGAGTTGGTCTACCGGTTCCCGCCGGGCTTCGAGATCCTGTCCCTGCCCGACGATCTCAAGCTCTCCAACGATTTCCTGTCGTACGAGGCCACGCACGTGCGTGCAGGCGACACATTGACGGTCACGCGCACGTTTGACGATCGCACCCCGGGCCGGATCTGCTCACCGGCGCTGATGAAGAAGTACAAGGACTTCGTCAAGCCGGTCGCCGCAAACCTGAAATCACAGGTGCTCTACAAACTTCCCGACAGCGAGGCCGAGTGAAGCCCCCAAACCGTCGTGAACGGATTCGCCAGGGCGTGGTGCTGTTTCGGAGTCGCCGCAGTCGTGCTGCTCGGCGCCGACGTTGCCAACTACCGCTGGCGCGAGTGCTCAATTGAACCCCTGAGCGTGCCCGTGGATCTTTCGCGACCGGGCCGCTACGAGACCAGCGCCGGTGGATTCGACAACTCCGAATACTTGCCGGCCTTCCGACTGCAGCTGCCTGTGTCTTCACCCAAGGACTGGAACTGGGGGCGGCAATACAAACGGATATGGGGTGACTCGCCGCCCGAGGTTTTGATCGAAGTCCTTTCAGGCGATGGCAGTAGGCTGCTCGTAAATCGGAGTCTACTGACACGGGAGTCTGGCTGGATCGTCACCGGCGAGCTGGGCGCCCGGACGATTGAAATCTACAAGCCGCTCAGACTCACGCCCGCGATGTTCGGTTCGCTGCAGGCGAACGTGACGGTGTTGCAAGGCAGCGAAAGCGCATCCGCATACGCTTCCCGATTCGTAATCCAAGACACGAATCGCTACGCCTTGATGGGTCCCGCATTCCTGTTCGTGTTGTCGGTGCTGATGCTGGCCCTCGCCGCGGTCGTGCTCGCCGTCGTGCAGATCAGGCGCGGCGGCTGAGACCCGTCGTCCAATTGCGTCACTGAGGCAATCACGAGCCTTTTGTAGGAGCGCGCTGGCATCGTTGCGGCTGTTCCGTTTTCCGTAGAAACGACGCAAGCGCGAAGGGGCGATAGATGTCGTTACTCGGGTCGGAGGATGAGGTCGACCTGGAGGCCGCCGCCTTCGCGGTTGTCGATCTGGAGCTGGCCGCGGTGCAATCGTGCCACCTGGCTCGCTACTGCGAGGCCGAGGCCACTGCCGGAACCGCTGCGCGCGCTGTTGCCGCGCATGAAGGGCTGATCGAGTTGCGACAGCAGTGCTGGATCGACGCCCGGTCCGTGGTCGGCGACGCGGATCACGATGCAATCGGCATCGTCCCGAGTTCTCCGAGCGGAAGCGCGATCTCCGGAGGTTGTCACCGCGCGATCCTGCCCGCTGCAGATGAGTTCCAGCGTATAGGGCGGGGCACCATGCAACATCGCGTTGCGTACGAGGTTGGCAACGGCGCGGCGCAGCGCCAGCGGGCGCACTGTGCGGATGCAAGGTGCATCGACTCCCGCCAGCGACCAGTCCTGCGCATCGGTGCGCTCATTTGAGATCACCTCGCATAGCAGTGCAGCGAGGTCGGTGCCTGCAAGCGGCTCGGCGTCGCCGTCGCGTGCATAGTCGATGAACTGCGACAGGATCGAATCGATTTCCTCCACATCGCGCACCATGCCCTCACGCAATTCCAGTCCCGGAGAATCTGCGTCGAGTTCGATCGCAAGGCGCAGACGCGCCAGCGGCGTGCGCAGGTCGTGGGAGATGCCGGCGAGCATGAGCGAACGGTCGCGGGCGAGGCGGCGTGCCTGACTGCCGGCTTCGGTCAGGGCCTCCGCCAGCGTGCGCAATTCGCGCGGAGCGTTGCGCGGAATATCCAGCGCCTCGCTGTCGCCGCGCGCGATGGCGCCCGCGCTTGCGGCAAGCCGGCGCAGCGGTCGCGCGAGACTGTGCGCGAACCATGCCGAGGCCAGCAGCACGAGCAGGGTCGCGGCACCGAGGACCACGAAAGTCAGGCGCGATGCCTGTTGCGCGAAGGGCGGTATCGCGATCCCGATCCAGCGCGCATCGGCGCCGGGCGTCTGTACCCAGAGTCGGGATTCAGGTGCGCTTTCGATCCGTACCCGGGTGCCCGGTCCGAAGCGCTCGGCGAGGCGCTCCTCAATACGTCGCAGGAACGCCAGGCGGGCACCGACCGAGTGGGCCGGAACTCCGGTGCGCGTGCGCAGATCGAGAACGGCGTCGCCGCGGGCCGATGGCGCTGGCGTCGCACCTGCACGCTCCAGCGCTCGCAACGCGACGATCTGCCCAGCGATCAGATCGGCAATCTGTACGCTCCCGGGCTGCAGGCTCAGCGCACGCAGACTCGCGAAGGCGAGTGCCAGGGTTGCGAACAGGACCACGGCGATCAGCAGCGCGATCCGCGCGAATATCCGATCAGGTAAAAGTCGCATGACGCGATCCTAATCCGGCACGAACACGTAACCGGCGCCCCACACCGTCTGCAGATGCTGTGGCGCTTTCGGGTCATCCTCGATCAGGCGCCGGAGGCGGGAGACCATCACATCGATGCTGCGCTCGAACGGCTCGTGATCGCGACCGCGGGCCAGGCTGAGGAGGCGGTCACGCGAAAGCGTCTGGCGGGGATGTCGGACGAACGCCGCGAGCAGTGCGAATTCGCCCGAGGTCAAACGCAGGATCACTCCATCCCGCTTGAGGCAGCGCGCCGCGGGATCGAGCTGACAGCGACCGAAGGAAAGGGGCGCGAGATCGTCCTGCGGTGCTCCGATGGCGCCGTCATCGTGGCGCCGCAGCACGGCGCGAATACGCGCTAGCAGCTCGCGCGGATTCCCGGGTTTTGGCAAGTAGTCGTCCGCACCGAACTCGAGACCCAGAATGCGATCGACATCGTCGCCCCTGGCCGTCAGCATCACCAGCGGCGTGCGGTCTCCGCCCGCGCGCAAGCGGCGGCACCATGACAGTCCGTCCTCACCGGGCAGCATGAGGTCGAGGACAATCAGTTGCACCCGGTGGCGGGAGATCTCGATCTCGGCCGACGGCACATCGTGTGCCACCCGCACCTCGAAACCGTTTTCCTCAAGGTAGCGCTGCAGCAATGCACGCAGCCGCGCGTCGTCATCGACGATCAGCAGCCGCACCGGGGTTTCGGTCGCATCCATGTCGCCACTATCCGCAGCCGCAGCGCGGCCCGCAAGCGGACTTGTAAGCAAATGCGAATGACCGGGCCTGCAGCAACATCCCCTTGCAATCGCGCACGTGCCCGAAACGCCTGACGCCCGCGTTCCGCGCAGCATGTGGTTGCCGGAACGTTCCGGCGCGAACAAGGACCCTTGCATGAAAACCATCCTGACCTTCTGCCTCGGATCTCTGCTGTTACTGGGTCCCGCACTGGCGGTCGCAGTCCCGGCGCGACACGCGACAGTGCCCCCAGCGGTCATGGCGAAAGTCCAACAGCTCGACCTCACCCCCGCACAGCGCGCCGAGCTCGTGGAACTGCTCATACGCGCCCAGGCGCTGCACGTCACGGTACAGGCGGACGTGGACGCCTATCTGGGCGATGCCAAGCGCGAACTCGCGCGCGCCGATGGCGATCTGCGCACGCTCGCCAGTCAGCGCGAGACCCTGGTGGAGCTGAGGATCGCGAACGCGCGCGAGTTGCGCGACGAGTTGCTCAACTTCTACTACGAGGATCTCAGCCCGCAACAGCAGGCCACGATGCGTGGCTTTCTTCTGCAACGCATTGCCCGGATCGAACGAGTGCGCGCCGCCTTCGCGACGTTGCGCGCCAACTTCGTGGGCGTCTGAAACAACCCTGCCAACGCAACCATTCCAATCCTTCCTTCATCAAACGAGAGAGAACTCATGCAAACCAGAACCTTCATCCTCAGCGCCGCACTCATGCTCGCATTCGCCATCCCGCAGCAAGCCGACGCGCAGCGGCGTGCACGCGGCAGTGCAGTCAAGGCCAACACGGCGGGCGGCACCACGGCTGTATCCGGCGCTGCCGTCGCAGGGCCCAACGGCAACCGCGCGGCACGCGGCGCGGCTGTCGCCACCGATGGTCAGGGCAATGCAGTCGGCGGTAGCGCTGCCGCCGCATCCACTGCTGCCGGAGGTACAGCCGCTCGCGCCGGTCGCTTCAGCCGCGGCGCCGACGGCAGTGCGACGCGCAGTGGGGCCGCCGGCGGCACCACCGCCGCGGGCGGATCGGGCTATTCCCAGGGCGGAGTGACGCGCGACGCCGACGGCAACGTGCGCGGTGGTCGCAGCACCAACGCCACCAGCGCCAGTGGCGGCCAGTACGGCGGCAACACGAGCTACGCCACGGGCGAAGGCGCGGGACACAGTTCGTCGGCCACCGCGGCGGACGGCAGTACCTACAGCGGCGAGACCACGGCGACGCGAGCTGATGGCGTGAGCCACAGCCGCACCTGCTACAACGCCCAGGGCGAGGCCATCGACTGTTGAGATGTCAGCTGGCGCGATGAGTCGGGCGGTGGAGTTCCATCGTCCGATCCTGTGTCAGCGCGTATCACGCGATATCAGAAACATCCGCGACGCGTCTGCGGGAGCTTCCACCCCGACTTCCCCGGGGCGCTGTCGCGTCGCAAACAGTGGTCCCCAGCTATAAGGATCGACTGGTCTCGCCGCAGACGCACCAATCCCGTGTAGGAGCGCGCTCGCGCGCGATGGCGCCATGTCAATTCGCGCCGCAGACTCCGATGCGCCATGACGCCATCGCGCGCAAGCACGCTCCTGCACGGACGAGAGGTCCTGCTCGATATTGTGTGTTGCAACTGTCGCAACCTCAGGGTCGGGCCGCTCACGCGTCCGGGATTTCGGACTCTACGAGGAGTGCGAGCAGGGTCATCGATTGCTGCCAGCCGAGGTAGCACGATTCCGCGGGAATGAGCTCCGGCACGCCCGCCTGCACGATGTTGAGTTCCGTGCCGCAGGAAACCTGCTTGAGCGTGATCGTCACCTGCATGGTGCCCGGCAGGTTCGGATCATCGAAGGCGTCCGTGTACACCAGCCGCTCGCCCGGCACGAGCTCGGAATACGTGCCGCCGAAAGCGTGTGTGCTGCCGGTCGAGAAGTTGGTGAATGACATGCGGTAGCCACCGCCGACTTGCGGATCGATCGAATGCACCTTGCCGGTGAATCCATTGGGCGCCATCCACTTGACGAGGGCATCGCCATCGACGAAGGCGCGATAGACGCGCTCCGGCGGCGCGCGAAGTACACGGTGCAGGCGGATCGTGTGCGAAGACAAGGTCATCACTCC
>JBBQNY010000028.1:0-25663 GCA_038330365.1 Lysobacterales bacterium
ATCACCACCTGCTCGACGCGAACGTTGCTTTCAAGCAGCACGCGAAGCACCAGCAACACCAGCGTGTAGGTCTTGCCGGTGCCGGCGCTGGCCTCGATCAGCTGGCGCCCGCGCAGGGGAACTTCGCGCCAGTCGAATGACCCGGCAGCCTTCACTGGCTCGGCTCCAGCAGCTCCACAATGAGCCCTTGCGCCCATTCTGCCGCCGCCTTGAATTCGGGATCAAAGACCGGCTCAGCGTCGCCTCGCGGCGTCACCAGCTCGCGTCCGCGCAGCAGCAACGACCATTGCGAGAACTCCGACTCCCCTGCCATGCGGTCACCGCCGAACCAGGCAGCACTCGCATTCCTGTCCGCCTGTCCGCGCGACTTTGAAGCGCTTATCCATGCCGTGGCGGTGCGTGGCGGCAACAGCAGTGGCGATCTCTGCGCCTGCAGGGCCTGGGCGCAGACCGCGTCCACCCACACGGCGAGTCGTTGCGGGGGAACCGTGGAGGGCTCGATCAGACCGCCGATACTCAAGCCATTCCGCAGCGTCAGCGCCGGCCACAGGAGTAGTCGCGTGGCGCCCAGCTCCCGGTCGGGAGCGGGGCCATCCGCATGCTGCAGGCCTTCGAGCCGCAACAAGGACCATTCGAACAGCCCCGCCAGCACGTCGCCGACTGTCGGTGCACGCTGCCAGAGTTCACGCCGCAGCAGTGCGGCCGCCGGCACGTAGCCGCCAATCGCGCCACGCAGATCCGCAGCACCGTCTGCACCCTGCCAGCGCACTTCGACCGTGCGCAGCTGGGCGCCGAACGCGCTGTCTGGCACGCGCTGGGCGATGGCCTGCTCCGTCTTCGCGAGGCCTTCGATCATGCTCTCGAACGCATGCTGCGCTGCCGGATCAGGCGGCATCAGGCCCGAATGCGCAATCCGGTCGGGCAATTCCAATGGCAGCCGGCCGTGCGCCCAGAAGTGCGCGATGGCAGCATCGCGCAGCGTGTCTGCCGCGTGGCGTGGCAGCGCGCGATCGAGCGGCTCGGCCAGATGTTGATCCTCGAACCAGGGCTGTTCGACTTCGAGCGTGTCGCGCAGGAAAGCGCGGCCGGGTTCCCGCAGCCAGCGCACGATGCCGTTGACCGACAGCCCGCGGGTGCAATCGTGTTCCCGCAGCGGCTGCATCTCGCCCTGCAGAAAAGGCGGCCACGGCAGGGGATCCACGCGTACCGCGCGTGCAGCGTCGTACAACCGGGTGTCGAACGCCGATAGTCCGGAGCCGGAACGTTCGAATGCCCGCGGCGCGAAGGGCTGGATCGCATGCTCGAACAGCCACGGCCGCACCGGCTCGATGCCCGCCTGCAACGTCGTGTGGGCGTGTTCCCCATCCAGCCAGGACATAAGCTCGGCCAGAGGCGAGGATGGGGTCTGGGCGTCGCCGTTGACGGGAGAGATGCCGCGCCATGAAAGATGCAGCACGTGGCGCGCCGACAGGACCGATTCGAGAAACAGATAGCGATCCTCGTCGCGCTGGCTTCGATCGCCGCGACGCCACGCGCCCGGCGCCTGCATGAGGTCGAGTCCACGGCCGCTGTCGTTGCGGGGAAATTCGCCGTCGTTGAGTCCCAGCACACACACCATGCGAAACGGCAGCGCACGCGCCGGCACCATGCCGCAAACGGCGATGCCGCCGCCGAGAAACGGCTGCCGGGCCCCGACTCCACGAATGAGCCCGCGCAGCGATTCGCGCACCGCGTCGAAGGCAACAGGGTCGGACCGCCCGGCCATACGTGCTTCTGTCACCACCCCCGCGATGGCGGTCTCCAGCTGCGCCAGCGCGGCGCGGCTTGCGTCGTCTTCGCGCGCCGGCGCGAACAGCGCGCCGATCAGGTTGCGGCGAAGCTGTGCGGCCCACTGCGCCACGCTTCGAGGTATGGCGATCAGATCGCGCCATTCCTGCAGCGAGCGCAGGAGCGAGGCAAGCACACGCAAGGCATCGCCGCTGGAGGCGTCGTCGTCGCCGAGCGGCAGCACATTCGCGAGCAATATTTCCGAGGCGCCGCGAAGATGACCGGCCGTGACTCGATCGAGCGCGAACTGCCAGCTGTGACGCGTCGGCGCATTCGAGGCGCCCGCTGTCACGCGCTCACGGTCATGGCCGTCGAGTCCCCAGCTGACGCCGCTTTCCCGTGCCCAGTGGGCAATCGCTTCCACGGTGCGCGGCTCCACATCGAAACGCCGGGCCAGCGCCGGCAGTTCGAGCAGGTCGAGGAGATCGTCGACACCAAATCGCACCTGATCGAGCGACAGCAGTGCATCCACCCGCGCCAGCAACGGGTGCAGTGCCCCGAGCGGACGGTCGGAGCACTGGTAGGGCAGCCAGCGTTCGAACTCCGGATCGCCGAAGACGGCGGGCAGCAGTGGCGCATAGCGCTCGATGTCGGGTGCCATCACGATGATGTCGCGCGGGGTCAGCGTGGGATCCGCCACCATGCGATCGAGAATCGCGTCGCGCAGGACTTCGAGCTCGCGCAGGTGCGTGGCGCAGCTGTGCACGCGCAAGCTCGCATCGTGCAGCGCGCTGGCGTGCGTGACCGCTTCCGCGATCCCTGGACTGGCATCGAGTTCGCGCAAACTCCGCTGCAGTCGGCCCAAACGGTCGGTGCGTAGGGGAGCTGCCGCGTCCAGCGCATCGCCGAAGCCAGGTTCACCGGCATGGGCCTCCAGCATCGAGGCGAGCACCTGTCCGTGGCCGCCGAGGGCGGCGAGCAGCGGATGACCCGATTCCAGGTGCAGCGCCTCCGCGTCGTCCGCCTCCGCGATCGCGCGCTCGGTCGCGATGTCGCCCCAGAGCGCGAAAGTCGGCGTCAGGTGGAACAGATGCACGGGACCGCGTTGCGCGAGGGCATCCACCAGTTGCAGGTGATCCACGGGCAGGTGGTTGAAGCCGAACAGCAGTTCCGGTGCGTGCGCCGCAGCGGTCGCCATTCCCCGCGTCAGAGCAGCCAGCAGTGCCTGCATGGTGTCGCCGCGATGCTGCCCTTCGATCTGATTGCGCAGTTGCCGCCACAGTGAAGCCTGCCAATGCGTGTCCCGCCCCCGCTCCCACGCTGCGACGGTGTCGCGCCGGTACAGCAGGTACTGGGTGAACAGAGCCGCGAGGCGGTCGGCGAGTCGAAAACGGTGACGCGCGGATTCCTCGCCCGTAAGCCGATCGGCAAGTTCGGGCGCCGCGGCCATCTGCGGCAGCAGGGCATCGATCCGCCAGCGCAGCGATTCGCGCTGCCACTCGGGCGCGGCGCCCGCTTCCAGCAACTCGCACTCCAGCCGATCCAGCCATTCGAACGGCAGCACCAGATCGAGATTGGCGACGATGCCGCGGGCGCCACCCGGCGAGTCGCCCGGATGCAGCACCAGGAACTGCCGCAGCCAGCGCGCGATTCCTGCATGCGCCACCACCATGGTCTGGGGTGCCAGCGGATCGGCGGGCCGCGTGCTTGCCAGGACTTCACGCGCGGCCGCCGCAAGCGCTTCCAGGCGGCTGGCGCGATGGACATGGAGATCGGTCATGAGGCCTGACGTGCCAGCGGTCGCCGACGCTAACACGGGCGTGGTCGCACATCCCGAGACTCGCAGGATGGCAGCCTGCCCACGCACTGCGGTCCGCAACGTTGGCCATGCATTCTGCCCCCGGGCCCCACCGCGAGTCCCATCGTGCCGCGCCTGTAAATCGTTCCGGAAAGCAGGGCGTGGCCGCGCCGGAGATGGATTGCTCCCGGTGCTCTCGCCACAATCAGCGCATGAAGCGTCGACCCGGGTCCCAATCCAGAACGCCAGGCAGCCAGGCACGGCAGCGGCAGGCGGTTCACGGCCGCGCCGCGCAGGCCCCACGTGCAGAGGGCCAGCCGGAATGGCTTGGATGGATTCCGCCGCGCATCTTTGACCGACTGCGCGAGTACGTGCGGCTGACGCGGCTGGATCGGCCGGTCGGCTGGCTGCTGCTGCTGTGGCCCACGTGGTGGGCGCTGTGGCTGGCGGCGGAATCCTGGCCACGCGCGGGCCTGCTCCTGATCTTCAGTCTCGGCGTGGTGCTCACGCGATCAGCCGGATGCGTGGTCAACGATTACGCCGACCGCTGGCTCGACCGCAGCGTTGCGCGTACGCGGGAACGCCCGCTTGTGCGCGGGACCGTGGCCCCGCGCGAGGCGCTGTTGCTGTTTGCGGTGCTGATGAGCGCCGCCTTCGGTCTGGTGTTGCTGACCAATCGCCTGACGGTGATGCTGTCCGGAGTCGCATTGGCGCTCGCCGTGGCCTACCCCTTCATGAAGCGCGTCCTATGGACGCCCCAGGTCGTGCTCGGCCTGGCCTTCGGCATGGGAATTCCGATGGCCTTCGCGGCCACGCAGGGCAAGGTGCCGGTCATCGCGTGGCTGATGTTGATCGCGAACGTGTTCTGGACCGTGGCCTACGACACGTACTACGCGATGGTCGACCGCGAGGACGATCTCGCCGTGGGCGCGAAGTCGACGGCGATCCTGTTCGGCGACGCCGATCTCCTCGCCATCGCCATCGCACAGGGCGGCTTCCTGCTCGCCATGGCGCTGGTCGGCGATCGTGCGGGGCTGGGCGTGCCGTACTGGATCGGCTGGGGCCTCGCACTCGTTATCGCAGCGATGTGCCACTTCATTGCACGCTCGCGCTCGCCCGACGACTGCCTGCGCGCATTCCGGCTCAATCACTGGGTGGGCGCGGCGCTCTGGCTCGGCATCGCCGCCCACTACGCCCTGGGCTGATCGACTGCGCTCATCCAGCATGATTTGACGCATTGAATTCGCGCGTCTTTTTTTCGAACGCACGGCCATGGATGGCCGGGCCGGACTGCCGCCGCATGGACGCCTGCTTGCCTCAAGGCACAGTCCCGGATGCCATGACGCATACCTGCACCCTGTTTGCTACGCGACAGCGCGCCGACGAAGTCGGGGTGGAAGCTCTCAGGGCGTGCGCGGGCCCGTGCGCCGTGGGGCGCGCGCCACGGCCAGCACGCGCACTTCACGCGCTCCCGCTCGACGCAGCGCGCGCGCGGCGGAACGGACGGTGGCGCCGGTGGTGATCACGTCGTCGAGCAAGACCACCGCGCGCCCCTTGACGCGCGCGTCGGCGAGGAAGGCATTGCGTACGTTGGCCTTGCGCTCGGCCGCGTCGAGATGCGTCTGGGCCTCGGTTTCGCGCACACGCCGTAGCGCGTACCGGTCCATCGGCCAGGGCAGTGCACGCGCAAGCTCGTGCGTCTGGTTGCCACCGCGCGCGCGCAGGCGGCCTCGCGCCAGCGGCAGCGGCACGAGTACGTCCATCGCCGGCCAGTCCTGCGGCAGGGATCGCGCGAGCAGCGTTGCCAGCACCCGCCCGGCCGCCAGATCGCCACCGAACTTGAGGCGCTGGATCAGGCCATCGAGCGGGTAGGCATAGCGATAGGCCGCAAAGGCGGCTGCGAATGCGGGCGGTCTGCGCAGGCAGACCCCGCAGGCGTCGGACGCGTGCGGCAGCGGCAGCGCACAGGTCGCGCAGGCGGGTTCGTTCTGCGGCAGATCGGACAGACAGCCCGCACAAAGGTCCAGCGAGCGCTCGCCCACGGCGCCGCAGAGGAGACAGGTGGCAGGCAGCAACCCGAACGACAGGGTCGCCGGCACGCTTCGCATCCATTCGAAAACGGTAATCACCTCGCCCTTTTACCAGCGCATCGGCGCGGAAGGCAGCAGGTCTGTCGACTTTTCCGAACCGACTCTGGTTGACAGCGCCCTGCACGGCTGTCCAGACTCTTGGCAGTCGCCCGCAACCACGCTCCGCCATGAACGAATTTCCCGTGCGTCACGACTGGCAGCCCGAGGAGTCACTCGCGCTGTTCGAGTTGCCTTTCGCGGACCTGATGCACGCGGCCCAGACTGCGCACCGGCAGCACTTCAACGCGAGCACGGTGCAGGTGAGCACGCTGCTGTCGATCAAGACCGGTGCCTGCCCGGAGGATTGCGCCTACTGCCCGCAGAGCGCGCGCTTCGATACCGGCCTCGAGGTCGAGCGGCTGCTGCCACTGGCAACGGTCATCGCGCACGCGCAGGCCGCCAGGGATGCGGGCGCCACGCGCTTTTGCATGGGTGCTGCCTGGCGTTCGCCGCGCGATCGCGATCTGGCACGCGTAACGGAAATGGTTTCGGCGGTGCGCGAGCTCGGGCTCGAGACCTGCGCGACGCTGGGCATGCTCAAGCCCGATCAGGCGACCGCGCTGCGTGACGCCGGCCTCGATTACTACAACCACAATCTGGATTCCTCACGCGAGTTCTATCCCGAAATCATCAGCACGCGCAGCTATGACGACCGTCTGGACACACTCGCCTCGGTGCGTGCCGCCGGCCTCAAGACCTGCTGCGGCGGCATCGTCGGCATGGGCGAATCGCGCCGGGATCGCGCGGCTCTGCTGAGCGAACTGGCCCGCCTGCCGTCGCATCCGGAGTCGGTCCCGATCAACCAGCTGGTCGCGGTGCCGGGCACACCGCTCGCGGACGCAGCAGCGCTCGATCCCTTCGAGTTCGTTCGCACCGTCGCGGTAGCGCGCATCATGATGCCGGCTTCGCACGTGCGGCTCTCGGCCGGTCGCGAGCAGATGAGCGACGAGATGCAGGCGCTCTGTTTCCTCGCCGGTGCCAATTCGGTCTTCTACGGCGAGAAGCTCCTGACGACGGGCAATCCGGATATCGAGCGTGACCGCGCGCTGTTCGAACGCCTTGGCATCGTCGCGGAATCCCTCGCCGCCAGCGCGGCGCGGCGCACGGTGCACTGCACGATCGCAGCTGCGGCCTGACGCACTCCTGCAGTGACGCGATTGGCGCCCCTGATGGCGCGCGCGGCCGCACGGGTCGCCGCGCGTTCCGAGGAACACCTGGAACGCCGATTGCAGACTCACGCGGAACGCAACGGTGCGCGCATTCGTATCGACGGCGCGTGGCTGCGCAACTTCACCAGCAACGACTATCTCGGACTCTCCACGCACCCGCGCGTGCAGAAGGCGCTCGTCGATGCCGTGGCCAGGCACGGTGCGGGCAGCGGTGCAGCGCATCTGCTCGGTGGCCACGCGCGCGCCCACGCGGCGCTCGAGGAGCGCATTGCCGAGTGGCTGGGCTTTCCGGCCGCGCTGCTCTGCGGCAGCGGCTACCAGGCCAATCTCGGCGTCGCGATGAGTCTGCTCGATCCCGGGGAGGTGCTGCTCGGCGACCGGCTCAATCACGCGAGCCTGATCGATGCCGCGCGCATCGCCGGTGTGCGCCTGCTGCGCTATCCGCACGCGGACGCAGCAGGCGCCGCACGTCAGCTCCAGCGCGTGCCTGCGACCGAATGCGCGCTGTTGGCGACGGATGGCGTCTTCAGCATGGACGGCGATAGCGCTCCGCTGTCCGAGCTGGTGTCGATCACGCGCGCCGCCGGCGCCGGCCTCTGGGTCGACGACGCGCACGGTTGCGGCGTCCTGGGTCCCGGTGGCCGCGGCAGTCTGCATGCGGCAAGCGTCGAACCCCGCGACGTGGAAGTGCTGACCGTCACTCTGGGCAAAGCCTTCGGCACTGCGGGTGCACTGATTCTGGGCTCGCAGGAGTTGATCAGGGCGCTGCTGCAATTCGCGCGGCCCTACATCTATTCCACAGCCGCTCCGCCGGCGTGGGCCCAGGCGACTCTGGCCGCACTCGAACTCGTGCAGGGTGACGAAGGTGAATCCCTGCGTGTTCGTCTGCAGCAACGCATCGCGCAATGGCGCGCGGGCGCGCGGGCACTGGGACTGCCACTGCTCGAGTCAGCCACCGCGATCCAGCCATTGCTGCTCGGCGATGCTGCAGCAGCACTCGCGGCCCAGGCCACGTTGCGTGCAAAAGGTTTCCTGGTGGGCGCGGTGCGGCCGCCCACGGTGCCAGCTGGCAAGTCGCGACTGCGCATCACCTTGAGTGCCCTGCATGGGGTCGCTGACATCGACGAGCTGCTGGCGGAGTGCGCGTCGTGCAGCGTTGTACGCGCAGCGGCGTCGTGATCCACGTCGAAGTCGTCGGCAGCGGCCCGCCGCTGGTGCTGGTGCATGGCTGGGCCATGCACGGGGGCATCTTCACGCCGCTGGTACGGGCGCTCGCCGGTACGCGCACGTTGCACGTGGTCGATCTGCCCGGACACGGATTCAGTGGCTGGCGCAGCGTGCCGGGCGATGTGGCGGAAGTCGATGACAGCCCGGCGTTCGAGGAGTTGCAGGACTGGGCGCAACAGTTGCTGGCTGCGGTGCCCGCCGCGCCGTGGCTCGGCTGGTCGCTCGGGGGGCTGGTGGCGCTCGCTGCGGCGCTGGCGCAACCTGCTCGCGTGCCGGGCGTGGTGGCGGTGGCAACGACGCCGCGGTTCACGCGCGCGCACGACTGGCCCTGCGCGATGGAGGCCTCGATGCTGGCCGCATTCGCCTCCGGTCTGGAGTCCGATGCCGAGAGCACGGTCGCACGATTCCTCGCGCTTGAGGCGCAGGGAAGCTCGAATCTCCGGGATACGCTGCGCGGCCTGCGCGAGCAGCTGAAAGTGCGTCCGCGGGCGCAGCGCTGCGCGCTCCGAGCCGGCTTGCAGCTGCTGGGCGAGATCGACCTCAGAGCAGCCCTGCCCTCACTGTCCGTACCAACCTTGTGGATCGGTGGCCGACGCGATCGGCTGGTCCCATCCGCGGCATTGTCCGCAGCTGCCGGCCGCGCACCCGATGCCAGTTCAACGATCCTGGCGCAGTCGGGCCATGCGCCGTTTCTCACCGAGACCAATGCCTTGGTCGCCGCGGTACTGGAATGGCTGCAGGCGTGGAAGCTGTGAGCTGCAGGCGATGATTCCTCGCTTCGATGCGCACGCTGTGCGCCGCGCGTTTTCGCGGGCTGCACCGCGCTATTCCCGAATGGCGAACCTGCAAGGGGAAGTCGAGGCGGAGCTGCTTGAGCAACTGGAGCTGGAACCTGCCGGCTTCGCGCCGGACGTCGTACTCGACGTGGGTAGTGGTCCCGGAATCGCGTCCGCGGCACTGCGTCGGCGCTTTCCAGCTGCACGGGTGCTGGCACTCGATCAGGCATTGGCCATGCTGCGCGAAGTGCGGCGCAATGCGCGCTGGTGGCGGCGACCGAGTCCGCTCGCAGCCGACGCGCGCGCGCTGCCGCTGCGGGAGTCGAGCGTCGACCTGATCTTCTCCAGCCTGTGCCTGCAATGGCTGGGCGAACTGCCGCCCGTATTCGACGAATGGCGCCGCGTGCTGCGTCCCGGTGGCGTGGTGCTGGCCTCGACTTTCGGTCGCGACACCCTGATGGAACTGCGCGATGCCTTTGCGCTTGCGGATCCCGGGTCGCCGCACGTCAATGCCTTCGACGACATCGCGCGCATCGGCGATGCGCTGGTGGCGGCCGGATTTTGCGACCCCGTGCTGCAGCGCGAGATCCGCGTCGCCGAGTATTCCCAGGTCATGACCCTCATGCGCGAGCTGCGCAACTTGGGTGCGGGTAACGCCATGTCGCACCGTCGTCGTGGTCTCACGGGGAAACAGATGCTGCGCGACATGACCGCTGCCTACGAGCCGCTTCGACGAGAAGGTTTCTTGCCGGCTACCTGGGAGATCATCACGCTGCGCGCGTTCGCTCCGCCCGCCGGCGCGCCTCGCAGCGAGGGCGGAGCGCGCATCGCCAGCGTCCCTCTGGAGCAGATTCCGATCCGGCGTCGCACGCGTTGAGCAGAGCGCAAGTCTGCGCGCAGCCCGTCAGCCGGTGGCCTCCAGGGAGCCCCGACGCCCGCGGCGTGACAGGTGCACCAGCAGCAGCGAAATGGCGGCCGGAGTCACGCCGCTGATGCGCTGCGCCTGTGCGATCGAACCCGGTCGCACCGTGCTGAGCCTGGCACGTACTTCGGCCGACAGGCCACGGACGCGCGCGTAGTCGAAGGCTTCGGGAATATCGGCGTCCTGCTGCCGACGCTGGCGCTCGATGTCGGCACGCTGACGTTCCAGGTACCCCGAGTAGCGCGCCTGGATGGCGACCTGCTCGGCGACGCGAGGATCCTGCACCGCCGGACCGATCCCTTCGCAGGCGACAAGATCCGCGTACGCGACATCCGGACGACGCAGAAGATCAAGCGCACTGCCTTCGCGCGACAGCGGTAGCGCGAGTGTGGCTTCCACGCATTGCGCCAGACGGTTGCCCGGAGCGATCCAGATCGCAGCCAGTCGCTGCTGCTCGGCCGCCACCGCGTCGCGCTTGCGCGCGAACGCACTCCAGCGCACGTCATCGACGAGCCCCAGTGCGCGGCCGGTTTCCGTCAGGCGCAAGTCGGCGTTGTCTTCGCGCAGGTGCAGCCGGTACTCGGCGCGCGACGTGAACATGCGATAGGGCTCGATCGTGCCATTGGTCGTGAGATCGTCGATCAGCACGCCCACATAGCCCTGGTCGCGGCGCGGCATCCATGGCGCCTCGTCGCGCACGGCGCGCGCGGCGTTGAGTCCGGCGACCAGACCCTGTGCCGCGGCCTCTTCGTAGCCGGTGGTGCCGTTGATCTGTCCGGCGAAGTACAGGCCCTTGATGCTCTGCGTTTCAAGCGAGGAATGCAGTGCACGCGGATCGAAATAGTCGTACTCGATGGCGTAGCCCGGACGCGTGATGCGCGCCTTCGAGAATCCGCGCATCGATCGCACCAGCGCCTGCTGCACATCGAATGGCAGCGAGGTGGAAATACCGTTTGGATAGACCTCTGTCGTATTGAGGCCTTCAGGCTCAACGAATACCTGATGCGAGTCCCGGTCGGCAAAGCGCACGACCTTGTCTTCGATCGATGGGCAGTAGCGCGGACCCACACCTTCGATGGCGCCGGTGAACAGTGGCGAGCGGTGTAGCGCTCCGCGGATGATGTCGTGCGTCTCCGCTGTGGTGTGGGAGATGTGGCACGGCACCTGGCGCGGATGCGAAGCCGCGTCACCAAGGAAAGAGAACACCGGCACCGGAACGTCGCCCGCCTGCGGCTCGAGCACCGTGTAGTCGATGGTTCGCCCGTCGATCCGGGGCGGCGTTCCCGTCTTGAGACGCCCGACCGGCAGCGCGAGCTCGCGCAGACGCGCTGCCAGCGTTGCGGCAGGTGCTTCTCCGGCGCGGCCCGCCGCATGTTGCGCGTCACCGACGTGCACGCGACCCGCCAGGAAGGTACCCGCCGTGAGCACCACGGCACGCGCCGCAAATTCGATCCCGGTCTGCGTGCGGACGCCGATGATGCGGTCGCCTTCGAGCAGAAGATCGTCGACGGCCTGCTGAAACAAGTCCAGGTCTGGCTGGTGTTCCACGGCGGATCGGATGGCCGCGCGGTAGAGCTGGCGGTCGGCCTGGCAACGCGTGGCGCGCACGGCCGGGCCCTTGCTGGCGTTGAGTGTGCGCCACTGGATGCCGGCCACGTCGGCCGCCCGCGCCATCACACCACCGAGCGCGTCGATCTCGCGCACGAGATGGCCTTTGCCGATGCCACCGATGGCGGGGTTGCAGCTCATCGCGCCAATGGTGTCGATGCTGTGCGTGAGCAGCAGGGTGCGTGCACCGCTGCGTGCGCTGGCGAGTGCAGCCTCGGTGCCCGCATGACCTCCGCCAATCACGATGACGTCGTAACGATTCACGAGCTTTTCCATCTATGCCGTCGCACCTGCGTGGCCGCGCAGTGTAATCCCGCGCGCCTGCAGCACCGCATGACGAATTCTCCTGCAGGAGCGCGCTCGCGCGCGCAGGCGGCATCGGTGGCCTTGCCGCGCGCCCCACCATGTCGCCATCGCGCGCCAGCGCGCTCCTACAGAAAGCTCGGGCGTGCCCGACCACAGGAGACCGTTCGGATGCATCGTGCAAAAAAAACGGGACGCCTGCGCGTCCCGTTCTGTGTTGCTTGCCGTCTCCGCGGTGGCCGCGTCGGCAGTTTTAGAATCTGATGCCCGGTAGACCTTTCGGGAACAGGGGGGAATCCAAGAGGGCTAGAGTTCCGGGCACCAGAAGACGTTGAATGTTGCGGCCGATTATACGAATGCAACCCTGCTGAGACCTGACTGCGGCGTACGAATCGGGACACATTTCGACACCGCTCTCAAATTGTTTCGACTGCATCACGCTATCGCCCCCATTTGCGGCGTGCGCTGCCTGCTATTCCTCTGCGTCGCGACTCCTGGGCGACGAGGAAGAGCGCACTTCGGATTGGCTGCCGCGCGACTCGGCACGGGGGGCGACGGAACTCGAAGCACCGCGGTTGGGAGCCGGCGCGTAGGACCGCTGCGGAGCCATCGAACTCGAATTGTCGCGCCCACGCGGCGAACCGCGGTTCATTTCGGCGCGATTCGCCTGTTCGCCGGCGCGCCAGGTTTGCACGGGCGGCGTGCGTGGCAGCGACTGTTGCTCGCCGCGTTGATAGCTGCGCGCCCTTGTATTCGATTCGATCGGCTCCATGCGCAACTGCGGTGCGCCCGACGCGGAGCGCGAGAATCCTCCCGACGCCGCGGCGCGCGGAGACGCCATCTGCGCGTCGCGGTAATCGCTGCGCCAGCCGTTGCCCGCCGCAGACTCCCGCGAATTGTCCGGAACGCGATAGCTGCGCGGTTCGGCGTCGCGCACGCCGCGCTCGCGGGCCAGTCTGTCGGCGGTTCGACTTGCATCGTTGTCGCCGGGGCCGGACCGATCACCCTCGTTGCGGAAGTTGCGGCGACCGTAGGAGGAATCGTCGTGTCCGCGCGTGCTGCGCCGATTGTCATGGTTCCGGTGGCCACTGCCGTAGTAGTACGGATAGCTGCCGCGGCGATAGGAATTGCCGAACGAATAGCCGAGTCCGATGCTGAGGCCCGGACGATAGCCGTAGCCACCATAACCACCATAGGATCCATAGCCGCCGTACCCATAGCCGGCGTAACCGTACGGGTCGTAACCGTACGAACCCGAGCCGTAGCCATAACCCGAGCCGTAGCCACCGTATCCGGAGCCGTAATAGCCGTCGTCGTAGTAGTAGCTGTAATCAGGCTGGGTGCTGTAGTAATAGTCACCGCCGTCGTTGTTGTAGCGGTAGTCATCGACGTCGCTGTAGCGCTCATAGCGCGCGTCGTCGTAGTAGCCGTACTGGGGATAGGTGGCGCAGCCGGCGAGCAGGCTGAGTGCGAGCAACGGAAGAAGGCGTTTCATCGGTTCGTTCCTGAGCGAAGCGGACACATGGTTCACGATGCTTTCATCGTGGACCCGACCCGGTGAATTACCCCTGAACTCTTCCGACATCGACTGCGACGTTGAGCAAACAGACAGTCATGTGGCGCAACTTCCCCGCGTCAGCAGCAGCCTGTCCCCGCATCAGCCATCCGGCGGCGCAAGAGCCCGCTGGTGCGAGGCGATGGTCCTCGGCTCTGCGACGCCTATACTGCGCAGCTGCAATTGGAGCCTCGGGATGTCGCGTCATCAACCCAGCGATCGCTGGCGCCTCGGCCTGGCCCTTGCGCTTGTCACCACGGCCTGCTGGGCGACGCTGCCCATAGCGCTCAAGCTGGCACTCGAAGTGCTCGATCCCGTGACCCTCACCTGGGCGCGCTTCGTGTTTGCCGCGCTGGTCACCCTGGCCTGGCTCGCGGCGCGAGGACGGCTGCGCGACTTCCGTGCGCTGGGGCGCGTCGACTGGGCCCTGCTCGCGGTGGCCAGTGTCGGATTGCTCGGCAATTATCTGTTTTATCTCTTCGGCGTCGACGACACCTCGCCCGGCAACGCTCAGCTATTGATCCAGGCCGCGCCGCTGTTGATGGCGCTCGGCGCCATGATCGTTTTCGGTGAGCGCTACGTCGGTTTGCAATGGCTTGGTCTTGCCGGAGTCGTTGCCGGTCTGGCGCTGTTCGCGGGCGGCCAGTGGCGCGTCCAGACGGCAGGGTCCGCCTATGTCGCGGGCAGCGCCTGGGTGCTGCTCGCGGCGGTGGTGTGGGCCTTCTATGCACTGGCCCAGAAGCAGCTGCTGCTGCGACTTTCCGCGTTCGGCATCCTGGGTTTCATATTCGTGGTGGCAGCGATCGCACTGACTCCTTTCGCGCACCCTGCAGCGCTGCTGCAGCTCGATGCGCGGCACTGGGGCCTGCTCGCCTACTGCTCAGTCAACACACTGGTGGCCTACGGCGCTTTTGCTGCCGCGCTGGCGCACTGGCAGGCTTCGCGGGTGAGTCTGGTGCTGGCGGTGACGCCGGTGCTGACGCTGTTGTCTGCGCTGGTGGTGGCGGCATGGTGGCCCGGCCTCCTCGCGGCCGAGCGCGTTTCGATGGCGGGATGGACCGGTGCTCTGCTGGTGGTTGCAGGGTCCGCACTGTCCTCGTTCGCACGCTCGCCTCGGCATGGGCGAGCAGTACCGCTCGCGCCAGCAACGTCCATCCCGGCACAGGTTTCCCTTTCCCGATCATGAAGACACCTGATTTTGCGGCCGTCTCGATCGCGGCCGCGCGCATTGCGCCGTGGGTGCGACGCACCGAGGTGCTGCGCAGCACCAGTCTGGATGAGGCAGCGGGCTGTCGGATGCTGTTCAAGTGCGAAAATCTGCAGCACACCGGAGCCTTCAAGTTCCGCGGCGCCTGCAACGCCGTGTTCTCGCTCGAGGATTCAGTCGCAGCGCGCGGAATCGCGACGCAGAGTTCCGGCAATCATGGCGCGGCCATCGCGCGCGCGGCGGCATTGCGCGGCATTCCTGCAACCGTCGTGGTTCCGCACAACATCGCCCGCGTGAAGCGCGATGCGGTGGCGCGACACGGGGCGCACATCGTGGAGTGCGAAGCGACGATGGCCGCGCGCAATGCGGCCATGGCCCGGGTCGTGGAGGAATCAGGCGCGACGCCGGTGCATCCCTTCGACGATGCGCGCGTGATCGCGGGGCAAGGCACCGCCATGCTCGAGTTCCTTGAGCAATGCGAGGCGGCGCTGGATGTCGTCATCGCGCCTGTGTCCGGTGGCGGATTGCTGTCGGGAACGGCGCTGGCGGCGCATGGCCGCCACCCGGGCATCTCGGTGTGGGGCGGCGAGCCCGCGAGCGCTGCCGATGCACAGGCGTCGCTGGCTCAGGGGCGGCGGATCACCGACTGGCCGATCAGCACCATCTGCGATGGCCTGCGTGCGACGCTCGGCGAGTTGCCCTTCGCGATCCTGAGTGCGCACGCTGCGGGTATCGCGACGGCGAGCGAATCTGAGATCGTCGCGGCCATGCGCCTGATCTTCGAGCGGCTGAAACTCGTGGTCGAACCCTCGGCAGCGGTGCCACTCGCGGCGATTCTCGCCAACCCCGAGCCTTTTGCCGGCAAGCGCGTCGGCGTGATCCTGAGTGGCGGCAACCTGGATCTCGACTCCCTGCCCTGGCAGTAGGAGCGTCCACCCCGACTCTGTCCGCGCGCTGTCGCGCAGCAAACAGGTTGCGGACATGCAGACACCCGGCCTTGAGGCAGGCGTGCGTCCCTGCGGCGGTTGTCCGGCCGGGCGTTCGAGCCAGCGCGCGGCAATGCCGCGCAAGCACTGTCTCGAACCCTCACCCGTCGCTGCGCGCCACCCTCTCCCGCGGGGGAGAGGGGGAAAAGCTGGCGCTGCGCTTGATTCGTGACGGTGGCGAGAGAGGAGCAAAAGCACAGCGCGACGGCCCGCTGGAGGGCGACGTGACAGGCGCTGCACACGCCGGCGAGTAGGATGAAGCGCATGCGCATCTGTCTGACAACCGGCATGTGGCGGTGGGTTTGCGCGGTGCTGTTGCCGGCTTGCCTGACGCTGTCGTTGCACGCTCACGCAGGCGAAGTGTTCAAGTGCCGCGCTGCCGACGGTGCGATCAGTTATCAGGATCGTCAGTGCGGCGACAAGGCGCGGCAACTCGACGCGCCCACGCTGCCGAACACCTACACGCCACCACCCATCACGGCGCCCCCCACGCTGGATCCGCAACCCGTTAAAACGCCGCCACCTGCGGTCGCGCGAGTGCGCCTTGAAGATCCCCTGCCGCAGATGTTCCGATGCACTTCGCCCGAGGGCAGCAGTTACGTCAGTTCCGATCCGACGCCACGCGGACGCTATGTTCCCCTGTGGACGCTGGGCGTCGGCAGCACGGGCGGGCTGGTCAGCGGAGGCATCGATCCCAGGCTCGGCGCGCAATACACCTATGTCGAGGACCGTTGCCGCGCGATGCCGAGGAGCGAGCTCTGCGTCTGGTGGAAGCAGCGGGCCGACGAGACCGGCAGTGAGCGTCGGCGCGCGTTCAAGGATCGACGCGCGCTGCTCGACCAGGAGTACGCGGGCGCCCGCGACGCGCTGACGCGCTTCTGTTCCTGAGCCGGGAGCGCGCGGCGCAGCGCCGCTCAGAATCCGAATATCGTGAAACCGCCGTCGACAGCCAGGCATTGCCCGGTGACATACGAAGCAGCCGGCAGGCACAGGAAGATCACCGCCGCAGCGACCTCGTCAGCCTCGGCGATGCGCCCGAGCGGTGTGCGCGCCAGCACGTCCTCCAGGTATTCGTCGTCGGCAAGCGCACCGGCCGTACGTTGCGTGCGCGTATACCAGGGCGCCACCGCGTTGACACGGATGCCGTCGGCGCCCCATTCGGATGCCAGGTTGCGGGTGAGTTGCACCAGGGCTGCTTTCGCGGCGCCGTAGGCTGCACCCGTGCGTACGTGCGTGAGTCCTGAAACGGAAGTCACGTTGACGATGGCTGCCTGCGCGTGCGCCGCGAGGCAGGGCTGGGCCAGTCGCGACATCTCGAAAGCGCTCACGAGATTGACGTCGTAGATGCGCTGCAGCAGAGCCGCATCGTGATCGACCGCCGCACGGCGTTCATTGCCGCCGACATTGTTGACGAGCACCGAGAGTTCGCCCCCTAGATCATCGATCCAGTCGAAGATCTCGAGTCGCTCCTCGGCCAGCGTGCAGTCCGCAGCCAGAGCGTGTACGCGCCCGGCACCGTGGATCTCGCCCAGCTCACCGGCAACGCCCTCGAGATGATCGCCGTCGCGCGCGACCATGAACACCTCGGCACCGCGTTCGAGCAGCCCGCTCGCGCAGGCAAAGCCGATGCCGCGACTGGCACCGGTCACCAGTGCGCAGCGACCGTCCAGTCGCCAGCTTTCCGCCTGCATGGGTACCCTCCTCCGCGCTCACGAATCAGAGCTAGCATAGTCAGCACGCGCCGCCCTGTTCGAATGCGGTGGCGATTTCCCATCGAGCGAGGCCCTGACACGATGCGCATCCGGACTTTCTCCGTTTCGATTGCAGCGCTGCTGCTCGCCGCCTGCAGCAGTGACTCCGCCCCGCCGCCGCCACCGCCGCCACCGGCCGCCGCGCAGGGCACCATCCTCGATGACCAGCTGCGCGCGATGGAACGCGCCAAATCGGTCGAGGCGACAATCCAGAAGTCAAAGGACGACACCGACGCCGCGCTGGAAGCCGCCGAGGGCGGCTGACCTCCCCGATCCCGGTGTCAACCAGATCGTGGTCGCCCACGCGCAGGCTTTGATCGCTCCGCACGTCGTGCCAGCCAATTCGTGGTCGCCCACGCGCAGGCTTTGGTCGCTCCGCACGTCGTGCCAACCAATTCCTGGTCGCCCACGCGCAGGCTTTTGTAGGAGCGCGCTGGCGCGCGATGGCGCGCGATGGCGGCATGGCGGAACGGACCGCGCGGCACGTCTTTGCATGACGCCATCGCGCGCCAGCGCGCTCCTACATCAGGGGCTTGCGATACGAACTGCGCTTGACCAGGGCACCCCTACAGCGCGCACTCGCAGTGCGCGAGTACGGCGACGCCGCCGCGCGCGTGGCTCGCCTGCTCGATGAGCTTGGTCATGCCCTTGAGCTCTTCGCGCTGGCGCGCCGGCAACAGTGCGAACTCGCTGCCGAAAACTTTGCCCGCGATGAATGCGCCCATGCGCGAGTTGCCCCAGCCGACCAGGAAGCGCTCGAAGGGCGATAGGTCACGCTCGATGTAGCGCACCGGAAAAGCCTTGCCGAGTTCGGCCCGCTCGCCCGCGAGCGCGATCGCCTCGCGCAGCGTGCCCATGCGATCCACCAGGCCGCGGGCCTTGGCCTGCTCGCCGCTCCATACGCGTCCGCGTGCAATCTGATCCACCGCCTCCACCGTCTTGCCGCGCGCCTTGGCGACATGGCCGATGAATTGCGCGTAGCCGTTGTCGAGGATCGACTGGATGAGCTCGCTCAGCCGCGGGTCCCAGGGCTGGGTTGGATCGCCCGCGTTCGCAAGCCAGGTGGTGCCAACGCCATCGGTATTGAGCCCAAGCTTTTCCATCGTGCCGATGGCGTTCGGTACCAGTCCGAAGATGCCGATCGAACCCGTGATGGTGCTGGGGTCGGCAATGATTGCGTCGGCATTCATGCTGATCCAGTAACCGCCAGATGCCGCAACATTGCCCATGGACACGATCACCGGCTTGCCGGCCTCGCGCGTCAGGGCGACCTGCCGACGGATCTGCTCGGATGGAAACACCGCGCCACCCGGCGAATCCACGCGCAGCACCACGGCTTCGATCGAGTCGTCCTCACGCGCCTGTTCGATCAGGTCGGCGACCGATTCGCCACCGACCAGTCCCGGGGGTTGTTCGCCCGGCAGGATTTCTCCCTGCGCGACCACCACTGCCACGGCGTTTCCGGTCTTCGCCACATCGCGCAGCGCTGCCTGTTGCGCGTAGTGCTGGAAATGGACCTGACGAAAGGTTTCTTCGTCTTCGTCGCTGGCGCCAAGGCGGATCATCTCCTCACGGAATTCCGCACGCGTCTTCAGCCCGTCCACCCAGTTGTTGGCCAGCGCAAGACGCGCGAGGTTGCCGTCGACCGCCTTGAGTCCTTCGACCACACCTTCGATCTGCGCCGTGATCGCCGCCGGTTGCAGTTTGCGACGTGCACCGATCTCGGTGAGATAGCGCTGCCAGATATCGCCCATCCAGAACGCATCAGCCGCGCGTGCTTCCGGCGACTGCGCATTGAGGATCCACGTCTCCCCCGCCGACTTGTACTCGCCGACCCGGAACAGGCGCATCTCGACGCCGATCTTGTCGAGCGCATCCTTCATGTACGTGCGGAAGCGGCCCATGCCCTGCAGGATCATGGCGCCCTCGGGATCGAGGTAGACCGTGTCGGCTTGCGCGGCGAGGAAGTAGCCGCTCTGCTCCATGCCCTCGGAGAACGCGAAGACCTTCTTGCCCGTCTTGCGGAAGCGTGCGATGGCAGCGGATATCTCGTGCAGCTGCGCCATGCCCACACTGAGGATGCCGTCGGGAATGATCACCAGCCGCTGGATGTGCCCGTCCTTCGCACCCGCATCGATGGCGGCCACGATGTCGCGCAGCTGGACTTCGCCGACTTCTTCGCCCAGCGCCTTGGCCAGCATCCGCGAGCTCGGGTCAACCGTGTACTGCTCGACGATCGCGCCTTCCGGATTAAGCACCAGCGCGGACTTGTTGAGCACCGGCTGCGCATCCTTGCCGATCGCACCGAGTATCAGCAGCACGATGATCAGGAACAGGATGTTGAAGACAAAGCGGCGCGAGAAATCGAGCGCACGCCAGAAACCGCGCACGATGCGGAAGGGCAGGAACAATTTGCGCGGACGCGCGGTGGCAGTGTCGGTCATGGGGGTATCACGATCAGGGATGGCGGAAGGCTAGCGGGGAATCGACGCCGGAGCATGCCCCAAAGGACCCCCCGTCTTCGGACACACTTGGACAGCCAGCGGCGGTCGCGCAGCATAACCGCCCTGCGGATGTAGTTCGATCTCGTGAGGCGCGATCACGGACCTCGCGGACGTGCTCCCTCATGCCTGCCCCTCTGCCGGCGGGCTCAAGTTGTGCGCTGCGTGGAAGCGTGACGCCTCCAGGGCGCGCCGACGCGCGCTGAGCTGGCCTGCGAAGCGCCAACCGAGTCCAAGGGCCGAGGCGGTGAGGCCGGCGATGAGCCCGATCCAGAGTCCGCGCACGCCGCCGCCACGTTCGACGCCAAGCCACCAGCCGAGTCCAAAGCCGACGCCCCAGTACGCGGCGATCGTGATCAGCATCGGCACGAAAGTGTCCTTGAGCCCGCGCAATGCCCCGTTGAACAGCGCCTGCAGGCCGTCGGAAAGCTGGAAGACCGCGGCCAGCCCGAGCAGTCCGATCGCAATCGAGCCCACGGCAGCGTCGCCGGTATACGCCGCCACCACCACGCCGGGCACCCCCAGCAGCAGGGCCGCAGCAAAAACCTGCGTCGCGAGCGTCAGCAACAGCGAAGCGTTCGCGGCGCGCGCCAGTCCGTCGGCATCGCCGCGTCCCACCGCGTTGCCGATGCGCACCGTGGCTGCCATGCCGATGCCGAGCGGCACCATGAAGGCGATCGATGCGACGTTGATCGCGATCTGGTGCGCCGCCGCCGGAATCGTGCCGAGCGAGCCCGCGAGCAGTGCCGTCGCCACGAACAGGCCGCCTTCCATGACGATGGCGATGCCCATGGGCAGACCGATGCGCAGCAACGGCAGCAGCACGTCGGCGCGTGGGAATTCGAATGCCGCGAATGGCGCCGCCTCCGCGTAGTGGCGGCGGCGCGCGATGTACCAGAGGAACGCGCCCGCCTGCAGCCACAGCACGGCCGCGTGCGCATAGCCCGCACCGCGCGCCCCAAGCGCCGGCAATCCGAGGCGCCCGTACATCAGCGCCCACGCCAGCGGCACCAGCGCGAGGAAACCGACCACACCGAAGTACAGCGGGGGTCGCGTCAGCGACAGGCCTTCGCTGAAGTAACGGCAGGCGAAGAACAGGGCAAGCGGGAACGTGCCCCACGAAATCGCGTCGAGGAACGCCACGGCGTCGGGAAGAATCTCGGCGCCGACTCCGAACCCGCGCAGCAGCGGCTCGGAAGCGCGTACCGCCACAAACAACCCGATACCCAGCACCAGCGCCAGCCACAGCGCCTGGCGAAACACCGTGCCGGTTTCCGCGCGCCGACCGGCACCGTCGAGCTGCGCCACCGTCGGCGTCAGGGCGAGCATGAGGCCCAGCACGATCAGCAACGCCATGACCCAGATCTGGTAACCCATCGCCACCGCAGCCAGCACGCGCGTCGACAGATGCCCCGCCAGCATGGTGTCGGCAACGTTCATCGCAACGCTGAGGAGCTGCCCACCCACGATCGGCAGCGCGAGCAGCAAGGTCGCCTTGAGTTCGGTGCGCAGGCCCACCGCAGACGGCGGACTGCGATGGCGGCGATGCCGCTTGCGTCCGGCTACCACGTGCGTCCGCCGCGTGGGCAAACTCGCGCCAGTGCCGGCGCACGCGCCGTCGTCCGCACGCAGCCGCGATGCAGAGAGTTTGCAGAAGGGATAGAGGTGACGGGTCCTGGCACGGACATTCGGGAGCGACGCGAAGGGCGGCGTATCTTAGCGACCCTCTGATGCATGCCGCTGCGACCGCCTGATGTCCACAAGGCCCCGGTGCTGTCCGGCATGTTCGCGAGCGCGCGGGATCGGACTTTGCTGTTAGCGCAGCGCGCGCGCAGACGCTCAGGACAGCGACGTCGGCAAGCCCGGGTGGGACACCGCGTCCGCGCAACGCAGGCTCGAGAAGCCCACACCGGACTCCGACGCCCACTTCAGTGCCATGTCGCCAACACCCAGTCTCCTGAAGTCCGTGGGTTGCACGCCGGCGTGGCATTATTCAGGGGGTCGCTGGCGACTCGGATGGGGAGCTTGTGCATGGGCAAGGACATCGCGCTGGTCACGGGCGCTACGGGATTCCTGGGACGCCACCTGGTGCGCGAGCTCGTTGCGCGCAAAGTCGTGGTGCACGCGCTGTTCCGGCGGCCCGAGCAGGCACAGGTGCTGCGCGAACTGGGCGCAGTGCCGTTGCCCGGCGACGTGACCGATGCCGCGAGCATCGATCTCGCGGTCGCGCGCGGCGCTGACACCATCTTCCACACCGCCGCCGACACCAACCTCTGGCGACAACGCAATGCGCAGCAGACGCGCGTCAATGTCGAGGGCACGCGCAACCTGCTCGACGCGGCGATCCGCTACAAGGTCGGAAGCTTCATCCACACCTCGTCGGTATCGGCGCTCGGCATCGGCGACAACGATCTGCTGCGTGACGATGCCCCACTCAAGGCCACCACGTCTGTGCACAACTATGCACGCAGCAAGGCGCTGGCCGAGGAACTGGTGTGGAAGGCCGCTGACGATCGCGGCCTCAAGATCGTCGTCACCTATCCCTCGCACTTGCTGGGTCCGGGCGACACGCAGAACTGGTCGCGACTGTTCCGCCTGATCGAGCAGCAGTCGCTGCCGGGCGTGCCGCCGGGCTCGGGCCCGTTCGGCGACGTGCGCGAGGTGGCGCGCGCGCACGTGCGCGCGTGGGAGCGGCAACGCTTCGGCCAGTGCTATCTGCTGGGCGGCGAGCATTCCTCGTTCCTGCATCTGCTGACCCTGGCCGCGCGTCGACTGGGACGTCGCATTCCGGCGGATCCCATGTCGGCCCGGGCGCTGCACACCGCCGCCCGGCTTGGTGAAATATGGAGCCTGTTCACGCGCCGCGAACCGCGACTGACGCCCGAAGGCGCCGCCCTTGTATGCCATGACCTCAGGGTGGATTCGAGCAAGGCCATCGGCGAACTCGGATTCCGCATCGTGCCGGTCACGAAGCTGGTGGACGAGACGCTCGGCTGGATGCGCGCCACCGGATACCTGCAACCCGCAGGGGCTGCGGTGTGAGCGGAACGAGTTCCGGGTCGCCGGCTTCGCCGAGTGGCGCGGAAGCGGCGCCCGCGACGGCGCCCACGACCGCTCCTGCGGGTTCCTGCAGCAATTGCGGTACGCCGCTGCTCGGACCGCACTGCTACCGGTGCGGTCAGCCACTCGAAGGCCTGGTCCGTCACTTCGGCAGCATCTTCGGCGACTTTTTCGATTCCGTTTTTGATCTGGATTCGCGCACCTTGCGCACGATGGGGCCGCTGCTGTTCCGTCCCGGTTTCCTTACCTGCGAATACTTCGAAGGGCGCCGTGTTCCCTACGTCACGCCGGTGCGTCTGGTCGTGTTTCTTACGGTGATCGCATTCTTTGTGTCAAATCTCGTACTCAATCTCAATGCAGTCGAGGGCGGCGGGGAGGTGACGGTCGGCGCTGCGGATGCGCAGGGCCAGACGACCGGCGGCAAGAAAAAGGGCAGGTCGGATCGCGGTGACACGACCGTGCGCGCCTACGATGTCGAGCGTGCAGTCTCGGTGGCCGAGGCCGAGCGTGCGCGCGACAACGCATTGACCGAACTGGCCAAGGCGCGCAAGGAGACCAGCGGCGTCCCCGGTGTCGGCGCGGGGCTCAAAGCGGCAGAAAAGGATATCCAGGCCAAGTCCCGGCGGCGGATCGATTGGCTGCGTGCGCGCGACGCGGCGATCAAAGCGGGCACTCCCGTTCCTCCCGAGCCCAAGCGCCGCAGTCGCGGCGTCAGCTTCGGCGGCTGGGACCCGCACGAGACGCCGGTCGCCATCGAGTGGCTGCCCGGCTTTGCGAACGCCGCGCTGACCCGATGGGGCGTGCGTGCCTTCGACAACGGAGAGCGCATCCGCGACAACCCGCGCCTGTTGTTCGAACAGTTTTTCTCGGTGGCGCCGCAAACCCTGTTCGTTCTGCTGCCCTTGTTCGCGTTGCTGTTGAAGTTCGCGTATTTCTTCAAGCGCCGCCTGTACATGGAACACCTGATCGTGGCGTTGCACAGCCACGCTTTCATCGCCTTGTGGATGATCCTGACGATCGCCGCCTTCACCCTGGTCGAGGTGGTGGCGTGGGGATGGTTGCAGAGCACGCTCGAGTTCGTCGGCGCGGTGCTCTGGATCTGGCTTCCGCTCTATCTATTGCTGATGCAGAAGCGCGTATACCGGCAGGGGTGGATCATGACCCTGCTCAAGTTCGGCGTGCTCGGCATCGCCTACGTGGTGCTGGTGGCGCTCGGCGCGAGCGTTGCCCTGATGCTGAGTCTCGTGATCATGTGAGAGGGTGGTCCTACAAGAGCGCCGCGATGGCCCGTGCTCGTGTAGGAGCGCGCTGGCGCGCGATGGCGCAATGGCGGATCGGCGCCTTGCGGCACGTGTTGGCATGACGCCATCGCGCGCGAGCGCTCCTACAAGAGCGTCGCGATGTCTTGTGCTCGTGTAGGAGCGCGCTGGCGCGCGATGGCGCAATGACAGATCGGAGCCTTGCGGCACGTGTTGGCATGACGCCATCGCGCGCGAGCGCGCTCCTACAAGAGCGTCGCGATGTCTTTTGCTCGTGTAGGAGCGCGCTGGCGCGCGATGGCGTGATGGCAGATCGGAGCCTTGCGTACGTGTGGGCATGACGCCATCGCGCGCGAGCGCGCTCCTACAAAAGGCGACATGCCGGCGGCCGGGCGGGAGGCGGGTTTCAGGCCTGGAATTGCAGGCGTGCCAGCTCCGCGTAGAGTCCACCGGCCGCCATCAGCTGCGCGTGCGTGCCGATGGCGACGATGCGCCCCTGGTCCAGCACCACGATGCGGTCCGCCTTCAACACTGTGGCAAGTCGATGCGCGATGACCAGCGTCGTGCGGCCTTCCATCAGGTGCTCGAGCGCCAGCTGGATGGCCCGCTCGGACTGCGCATCCAGCGCGCTCGTGGCTTCGTCCAGCAGCAGCACGGGCGCATCCTTCAGCAGTGCCCGCGCAATGGCGATGCGCTGACGCTGGCCGCCGGACAGGCGTGCACCGCGTTCACCGAGGAAGGTACGGTAGCCCTCGGGCAAACGATCCAGGAATTCGTGCGCTTCGGCGAGGCGCGCGGCCTTCTCGACCGCTGCGTCATCAGCTTCGAGCCGTCCATAGCGGATGTTGTCCCGTGCATCGGTGCCGAAGATGACGGGATCCTGCGGCACCAGTGCGATCTGGGCGCGCAGCTCCACCGGATCGACCTCGCGCAGATCGATACCATCGATGCGGATCGCACCGGACTGCACGTCGAACATGCGCAGCAGCAGCGCCAGCACCGTGCTCTTGCCGGCGCCGCTCGGGCCCACCAGCGCGACGGTCTCGCCCGGATGCACTGCGAGCGCGAAATCCGACAGTGCGGCGGTATCGGGCCGGGAGGGATAGTGAAAGCCCACCGCGTCGAAGGTGATCGCGCCCGATAGTCGAGCCGGCAGGGCGCGTGGAGCGGCCGGCGCGATGACGCCCGGTACTTCGTCGAGCAGTTCCTGCAAGCGGTGCATACCGCCTGCGGCCCGCTGCACTTCGCTCCACACTTCGGTCAGTGCGCCAACCGAGCCCGCGCCGATCAGCGCGTACAGCACGAACTGCCCGAGCACGCCGGGCGACATGCTGCCGGCAATTACATCATGCGCGCCGGTCCACAACACGGCGGTGATGGCACCGAACACCAGCACGATCACGACCGCCGTCAGCAGCGCCTGCAGGCGCACGCGCACCTTCGCGGCAGCAAAGGCATCGGCAATGGCGGCGCTGAAGCGGCCGCTCTCGAACGCTTCGCGCGCGAAGGACTTCACCGTCGCCATCGCGTTGAGGGTCTCGCCCGCCCGCGCCTGCGAATCCGCCATCCGGTCCTGGCTGATCTTCGAACGCGCCTGCACGCGACGGCCGAACAACACGATCGGCAGCACGATCATTGGAATACC
>JBBQNY010000029.1:0-25296 GCA_038330365.1 Lysobacterales bacterium
TCCGGAGCAACACCGTCCCGGATTGCGCTCTGGCGCGATCCGGGTCACCCCGTCACAATTCGCAAGCGCGCTACCTGGCCAGGTGGCAGAGTGGTCATGCAGCGGCCTGCAAAGCCGCCTACGCCGGTTCAATTCCGACCCTGGCCTCCATTTCGCCGATTGCTGGGCAATCGCGGAGCGTGCGGCATTGCCCGGGTGGCGGAACTGGTAGACGCAAGGGACTTAAAATCCCTCGGCCCTGTGCCATGCCGGTTCGATTCCGGCCCCGGGCACCACCGCAGACCGGAAACCTTCTTATGACCTTTGGAATCCGGGTAGCGATCGGGCTCATGTGCTGCGCCGCCGCCTCGGCGCAGACCCAGTTGTTCGTGAACGAGCTGCACTACGACAACGCTGGCGAAGATCTCAACGAGACCATCGAGGTCGCTGGGCCAGCCGGCACCGATCTTTCCGGCTTCTCACTGGTGCTCTACAACGGCAGTGGAGGAACCAGCTACGCAACGCTTCCACTGGGCGGCACGCTCGCCGACCAGTGCGGCGGTTTCGGCACGCAGGCCGTCGCGGCGCCCGGCCTGCAGAACGGTGCACCCGATGGCTTCGCCCTGGTCAACAGTGCAGGACAAGTCCTCCAGTTCTTGAGCTACGAGGGCAGCTTCACCGCCAGCAACGGGCCCGCTGCCGGCCTCACCAGCACCGATATCGGGGTATCGGAAGGCGGCTCCGGATCGGCCACGGCCAGTCTGGCCCTGACGGGTTCGGGTTCGAGCTATGAGGATTTCTCCTGGGGGGTCGCCAGCAACGCCTCGTTCGGTGCCTGCAATCCACAGCAGACCTTCACTGGTGGTGTCGACAACGCGCCCGTGGTGATGTCGACCATCCCGGCCAACGGCGCCAGCGCCGCCGCGACCGACACCAACGTGACCATCGCGTTTTCCGAGCCCGTGAGCGTCACGGGCGAATGGTTCGGCATTGCCTGCAGCGTGTCAGGCAAGCGGGGTACTCCCGAGACGGGCGTGTCCAGCGCCAATTCCCGCACCTTCACTCTGGACCCGAACACGGACTTTGCTCCGGGCGAGTCCTGCACAGTGACGATCCACGCCGCCGGCGTTCGCGACCTGGACGGTACGCCCGATCCGCCGGCCTCCGACTTCGCCTTCAGCTTCAGCACCGCCGTCGACTCGGCGCCAATCGTGATGACGGTCAGTCCGGCCGATGGCGCCACCGGTGTAGGCACCGGAAGTCTTATCACCGTGACATTTTCGGAACCCGTCGATGCGGCATCCGGCGCATTCGCCCTCAGCTGCGGCGGAGCGGGGCAGGCTATCGTCTTGTCGGGAGGCCCGTCGCGATTCACGCTCGATCCGGCAGCCGATCTGCCCGAAGAGTCGTCGTGCACGCTCGCGATCACGGCCGCACTCGTGCTCGACCGGGACGGCACGCCGGACCCGATGGCAGCGGACTTCGCCAGCGGTTTCTTCACCGGCATCGGCAGTGGCGACTACTACCTCGGCGTGGATGCGAGCAATGCTGCATCCTTGCGCACGACACTGCACGCCGTGATCAAGGATCACATGCGCTATCCCTACACCGACGACGTCGGCATCGACACCTGGGACATTCTGGAGCAGGCGGACGAGGATCCCCTGGCCTCCACGCGGATCCTCGACGTTTATCGCAATGCCACCTACGCCAAAGCCGGTGGCGGCAACAGCTCCTACAACCGCGAACACACGTGGCCCAATTCGCTCGGATTCCCGAACAACGTGCCGGAAAACTCCGCCTACACGGACACGCACATGCTGATGCTGTCCGACATCGGCCACAACTCCGCGCGCGGCAACCTGGCGTTCGGAAACTGCACCGCCGGCGAGACGTTCGCGACGCTCGCCTATTTCGGCCAGGGCGGAACTGGCCACGCGAACCTCCGCTGCGGTGCCTACTGGCACGTGTGGGATGCGTTGCGCGGCAACATCGCACGGGCGATCCTGTACATGGATATCCGCTACGAGGGCGGATCGCACGGCATCACCGGCGCGCCCGAACCGGATCTGCGGCTGACCGACAATGCCGCACTGATCGCACCGACCGGCGGCAATGCCTCGGTTGCCTATATGGGCCTGCTGACCGTGGTGCTGCAGTGGCACGCGGAGGATCCGCCGGACGAGCGGGAACGCCTGCGCAACGGCATCGTGCAGAGCTACCAGGGCAACCGGAATCCCTTCGTGGACCACCCGGAGTGGGCGGCGTGCCTGTATCTCTCGCAGTGCGCGGCTTCGATGCAGAACATCTTCAGCGACGGCTTCGAGTAGCAGGAACGCGGACGGGCAGGGCGGAGTGGCGGGGCGGGCATTTTGCGCGACGCGAGAAGGAGCGCCCAGCGTTCGCTCGATGTGGTTGCAAGCGATCGGATCCCCACTTTGGCACGTTCCGCACCTCGGAAGTCAAGTCTGTTCGACGCTGGCGCAGGGGTATACCGTCGAGCCATGCAATTGCTACGACAACCACGCACCGCGACCCGCAACGCCACCGCGTTCGCCTACCTGATGGGTCTGTACGGCGACAACTACTGGCGGCTTGCGCGCCTGTTTTCGCCGCATCTTCTCGCGGTCGGCGAATACTGCTCGAATGTGGACGGTGATCAACCGCTGGTATTGCGTGTTCATGAGCAGCAGGCCTACACCACGCTCATGAGCTTGAGCTACGAGTTCGACGGGGCCGGGCGCGGCCGCAACCCGGGCGCGGAGCTCCGCTTCTATCGCGACGCGCGGGTCGCCGAGATTCTCGCCTGCGACGATCAGGCGCGCATCGAGGATGTGCTCGGCCGCGAAGCATCATCCAAGGCCGTGTTTGGTTACCGGCTGCGGATCAACGCCTTCCTCGGCAAATGGCTCGAATTCATCGAGGATCGCGGGCACTCGCGCTTCTCGCTGAAGGCACGGGCTTCGAGCCTGCACCTCGACGACGCAGGTGAAAGTCAGCCGCCCGACCGTAGCGCGCGCGCGTCCAGAAACTCCTCGCGCTGAAGCACAGGCGATACGGGATGGGCGCAGGTCACGATCACGGAACGGTATCCATCCGCCACGAGCGGCCGCTGTGGTGGGCACTTGGGCTGACGTCGGCGTTCCTGATCGCGGAAGTGATCGGTGCCTGGCTCACCAACAGCCTGGCGCTGTTGTCAGACGCCGCGCACATGGGCACCGATACGTTGGCGCTGGTCATCGCGCTTGCCGCCGTCAGGCTCAGTCGCAAACCGCCGGACTCGGAGCGCACCTTTGGCTACGTCCGTGCGGAAGCGATGGGTGCGATGGCAAACGGTCTGCTGCTGTTCGCCGTGGCGGCGTACATCCTGTTCGAAGCGATCCAGCGCTTCCGGCAACCACCGGAGGTCCACTCCGGCGGCATGCTGCTGATCGCGACATTGGGTCTGATCGTGAATCTGATCGCGATGCGCCTGCTCAAGGCCGGCAGCGAAGAAAATCTCAACCTCAAGGGTGCGTATCTCGAAGTCTGGGCCGACATGCTGGGCTCGATCGGAGTGATCGCAGCAGCGGTGCTGATCTACTTCACCGGCTGGCGCGTTGTCGACCCCATCGTGGCTGTGCTCATCGGACTCTGGGTGCTGCCCCGCACCTGGACGCTGCTTCGCGAAGCCGGCAATGTGCTGATGCTCGGAGTGCCCAAGGGCATGGACCTCGAGGCGATCCGCGCGGCGCTCACCACCCACCCCGGCGTCGACAGCATCCACGATCTCCACCTCTGGGCGCTGGGCTCGAGCCGCCCCGCGCTCATGGTGCACGTCACCACCGGTCCCGAGCAGGACTACGACGCGCTTCGGCTGGCACTCGACGGCATGCTGGCCGAACGCTTCGACATTCTGCACACCACCATCCAGATCGAGCGCGCAGCGTGCGTCACCGCTGCCTGCGACGCCCGACCCGAGGTCCACGCTCACTGACGTCCAGATTGTCGCGTTGCCCAGCCCGCTGCAGTGAACGCACTGAAGCCTTGGTCGATCGCACCCGCAGCAACGATCGTTGCAGTCCGTCGACTCGCAGCGACCGACACAACGCTCAACCAAACGACCTTCGGCGCTATCGGCAAGTTGCGGCCAAGCAGGCTCCCGACTTTCGGCAGCGAGTGCGCGCCGCACCGATCATGCCGGCTGCCCGGCGCCGAGGCGATCGTCGCGATGCAGGAGTCGATAAAGCGCGGGCAGCACCAGCAACGTCAGCAGCGTTGACGAGACAATGCCGCCGATCACGACAGTTGCCAGCGGTCGTTGAACTTCGGCACCGGTGCCGACGTTCAGGGCCATGGGCAGGAAGCCGAGGCTCGCCACGAGCGCCGTCATCAACACCGGCCGCAGTCGCGTGAGCGCACCGTCGACCACCGCTTCCTGCAATGGATCGCCATCCGCGCGCAGTTTGCGTATGAAGCTGATCATCACCAGGCCGTTCAGGACCGCGACGCCCGACAGCGCGATGAATCCGACCCCTGCGGATATGGATAGCGGTATCCCACGCAACCACAACGCCAGAACGCCACCCGTCAACGCCAGCGGCACGCCGCTGAAGACGATGGCGGCGTCCTTGCCGGAGCCCAACGCCATGAACAGCAGGCCGAATATCATCACCAGCACGACGGGGACCATCACCGTCAAACGGCGACCGGCCGAGATCAGCTGCTCGAAGGTGCCGCCGTATTCCACCCACGTGCCTTCGGGCAACTCGATCTCCTGAGCGACTCGCTGCCGCAAGTCCTCGACGAAAGAGCCAAGGTCGCGACCGCGCACGTTGGCCGTGATCACCACCCGGCGCTTGCCGTTCTCGCGGCTGATCTGGTTGGGACCCAGGCTCACATCGATGGCCGCAACCTCGCCGAGCGGAACGTGCGCCGGCGACTTCGGCATGCCCTCCGCATCGGCTGCGTCGCCGCCAGGCAGCGGGATCGGCAACGACGCGAGCGCGTTCGGATCCTGCCGCTGTGCTTCTGGCAAGCGCACGACAATGTCGAACCGGCGATCACCTTCAAACACCTGCCCCGCACGCGCGCCGCCGAGTGCGATCGAAGCTGTGTCCTGCACGTCTGCCACCGACAAGCCATAGCGCGCGAGCGCGGCTCGATCCGGTGTGATCGTCATGAGGGGCAAGCCGGTCACTTGCTCAAGCTTCACGTCAGCAGCGCCTTCGATTCCGCCTGCAACCGTCTCGATCTGGCGACCCACCTCTGCCAACTGCTCCATGTCATCGCCGTACAGCTTGATCGCGACTTCCGCGCGCACACCCGCGATGAGCTCGTTCATGCGCATCTGCACGGGCTGGGTGAACTCGTAGTTGTTGCCCGGAATGGCACGAACTGCGGCATCGAGTTCAGCGATCAGTCTGTTTTTCGACTTGCGCGGATCCGGCCAGTCCGCACGACCCTTGAGCATGATGAACGTGTCCGCCACCGACGGTGGCATCGGGTCCGTGGCGACTTCCGCCGTGCCGAGCTTGCCGAAAACCAGATCGACTTCGGGAAACCGCTTGATCCTCGCTTCCAGCAGTTCCTGCATCCCCACCGCCTGGGTCAGGCTGGTTCCCGGAATACGCAATGCATGCAGGGCAATGTCGCCTTCATCGAGATTCGGAATGAACTCGGTGCCGAGGCGAGTGGCGAGCAGTGCCGCCAGCACGGTCAGCACCGCGGCTGCAGCCACCACGGCGACGCGCATGGCAAGCGCCACCTTCAGCATGGGCTCGTAGACGCGTTTCATGCCGCGCATCACGCCAGTTTCCTTCTCCGCGACTTTGCCGGTCACGAACTGGGCGACCGCAGCCGGCACAAAGGTCAACGACAAGGCCATGGCGGCAGTCAGGGCGATGACCACCGTGAACGCCATCGGGTGAAACATCTTTCCTTCGATGCCGGTGAGCGCGAAGATCGGCAGATAGACCGCGGCAATGATGAAAAGACCGAACAGGCTCGGCTTGATGACTTCGCTGCTGGCAGTGGCAGCGAGTTCGAAGCGTTCGTCACGTTCGAGCAGCCGCCCAAGACGATGCTGGCTCTGGCCGAACCGGCGCAGGCAGTTCTCGACAATGATGACCGCGCCATCGACGATCAAGCCGAAGTCGAGCGCGCCCAGACTCATGAGATTTGCCGACACCCGGTTTTCAACCATGCCGGTGATCGTCATCAGCATGGTAAGCGGGATGACCGCAGCCGTGATGAATGCCGCCCGCAAATTGCCGAGCAACAGGAACAGCACCACAACCACGAGCAGCGCACCCTCCAGCAGATTCTTGCGCACGGTGGCAATGGTGCGATCCACCAGATCGGTGCGGTCGTAGACGGCACGTGCAGTGACCCCATCAGGCAAGGTCGCGTCGATTTCCTCGAGTTTTGCAGCGGCGCGCTGGGCGACTGCGCGGCTGTTCTCGCCGATGAGCATGAAGACAGTGCCCAGCACGACTTCCTTGCCGTCCTTGGTCGCCGCGCCGGTGCGAAGTTCGCTGCCTTCGCCCACCTCGGCGACATCACTGATGCGCAACGGCAATCCATCACGCGTCGCGAGCACGATCTGTCGCAGTCCGTCGGCGTCGCCAATCTGGCCCGGGACGCGGATCAGGTACTGCTCGCCGGAGCGTTCGATGTAACCGGCGCCGACGTTAGCGTTGTTGCGCGCAACGGCGCGTTCCACATCGCGCATGGTCAGGCCGTACGCGAGCAGCCTGGTCGGATCGGGGGTGATGTGGAACTGGCGCACATACCCGCCAACACTGTTGACCTCGGTGACACCCTTGAGGTGCCGCAGTTGCGGTCGCACGACCCAGTCCTGCAGCGTGCGCAACGCAGTGGGTGACCAGTCGACTGTGGCGTTGCTGCCCTGGCGTTCGGCCTCGACCGTATACATGAAGATCTCGCCCAGCCCGGTGGCAACGGGTCCGAGCGTGGGCTCGAGGCCAGTCGGCAGCTGCGAGGCGGCTTGCTGCAGCCGTTCCGCCACCTGCTGTCGCGCGAAGTAGATGTCCGTGCCGTCTTCGAAAACCACGGTCACCTGTGAAAGTCCGTAGCGCGAAATGGAACGTGTGTATTCCAGACGCGCGAGTCCCGCGAGCGCGGTCTCGACCGGAAAAGTCACACGCTGCTCGGATTCCAGCGGCGAATAGCCAGGCGCTTCGGTGTTGATCTGTACCTGGACGTTGGTGATGTCCGGCACCGCATCGATCGGCAACCGGCCGTAGTTCCAGATGCCCAGTGCGGACAATCCGAGCACCAGCAGCATCACCAGCCAGCGGTGCGCAATTGCAGCGCGAATAATGCGTTCGAGCATTTCTCTCTTCCTCGTGTCCAGTCATCGCGCAGCGCGCGAATGCGTCCGTGGGGCCGCGAGCCGGTGGCTCGCAGGCGGGCCGGCCTCAGTGGTCGTGGCTGGCGCCGGACTTTTCGATATCGGCCTTGATCAGAAAACTCTGCTCGGTCACGTAAGTCGTACCGGGCTTGAGCCCCTCGATGACTTCCACGTTGGTGCCATCACGTGCACCCAGTTCCAGCATGCGTACCTCGTACGTCGTGCCCACCTGCGCGAACACCACCGTGAAGTCGCGAAAGCGCTGCAGCGCCGACTCCTTGACGGCGAGTGGCACTTCGCGAGCGGCAACCGTGATTTCGGCGGCAACGCTCATGCCGGGTCGCCAGCGGCCCTCAGGGTTCTGGATACTCGCGCGCGCCACCACACTCTGGCCTTGCGTGGCCAGCGGCAGCAGGGCGTCGATGACCGTGTTCTCCTCGGCATCGCCGGTGGCTGATTTCACGTGTACGGATTGGCCAGGCGCCATGCGTGAGGCGTCGCGCCCGATCGCGTGCAACTCGACCCAGACGCGCGACAGATCGGCCAACTCGATCAAGGTGTTGTCGCCGGCGACATCGCCCACATTGGTGTTGCGCATGAGCACAAGGCCGGCGATCGGTGCCACCACGGCATAGCTGCGCATACTGTCGTTGCCCTCGACCACGACCAGCGTCTGGCCGCGGCGGACACGATCGCCCTGCTGCACGCGCACTTCGCGCACGATGCCAGCGAAGCGCGCCTTGACGTCGGCACGCCGATTGGCATCGAGCGCAACCGTGCCCATGACGCGCACGGTGTCGCGGACGATCGCGGGTCCGGCTACCGCGACTTTCACACCCGCTTCGGCAGCCGTTGCAGTCGGGATACTCGTGCGGCCTTCGTACGAGGCGTACTGCCACTGGTGGTCCTTGCCCTGGTTCCGTGCACTGACCTTGACGTCGAACGAATGCGGCTCTCCGACCGTGCCACTGCCTACGAGATAGTCGTTCTCCGCGACAAAGGTGAACTGATTGACTTCTCCGTCGAGGCGACTGAGCTCGATGCTGGCCTCGACCTCACGCGCTTCGATCATCTTGTCATTGCGGTACGCATACAGCCGATACTGCGGCGGTACGCCGGTCTCGAAGATCGTGACTTCCAGTGCGAATTCGCCATCGCGCAGCATTCGGCCCCGATGTGGCCCCCGCTCGTATTCGGCTGGCGCCTCTGCAGCGTGACCCGCAGGCATTTCCGGGCCGGACCCGGTATCGCCGCACGCGGCGAGCAGCAGAAACATGGCAGTACTGGCAACAAGTCGGGCAATCATGGCGTGGCATCCGCAGAGACAGTGGTGAGGCGCTCGATCTCAGCCAGGCGCGTGTGGTATCGGGCCGCAGCTTCAACGCTGCGTTCGCGCAGCTCGAACAACTTGCCCTGCGCCTGGGCCAGCGCGACGAACGAGAAGCGTCCCGCTTCGAAGCCTCGCCGCGTAAACGCCAGCGCCTGCACGGCCTTTGGCAGAATGCGAGTGCGCAGCGTCTCGAACTCGGTCCGTGAGTGCTGCAGTTCCTGGTACTTCTCGAACAGGTCCTGTTGCCTTTCGACGATTTGCGCTTCGCGGCGCGCGGAAAGTGCGGCGAGTTGGGCATCGACTTCAGCCACGGCGAGCGCAGCGCGCGACCTGTTGCCGAGTGGTATCGACACGGACAGCACCAGACCCTGGTCGTCTATCGCTTCGAGGCGACGCAGACCGAGACTGACATTGACGTCCGGCTTCGCGCCGGCCTCGGCGACGCGGCGACGAGCGGCAATCGCGTCTGCTTCCCGCAGCGACGTCTGTTGCAGTGGCGCTTGCGGCAGCCGCGCCGCAAGTGTTTCGAACGCCGCGCTCTCCGGCAGCTCGCGCAGGTCACCGGAAACCGCGGCAAAGTCCGGTTTGCTTGCACCCCAACTCGCGGCAAGCGTTGTCCGGGCGCTGGCAAGTTCGTGTTCGGCGTGTTCGCGAACGAGTTCGGCTTCGGCTACGGCAATTTCGGCGGCTTGAAGGTCGGATTCAGGATTGCGTGCGGCGGCAACCCAGCGCGCGACTTCGCGCCGGGTGCGGTTGGACATCGCTACTTGCTCGGTGGCGAATGTCAGACGTTCCTGGTCCGCGACGACCTCGATAAAGCGCGTGGTCGTCTGCGACGCGATCTGCAGCCGCACGGCGTCGGCGACGCTGCGTTGTCGCGCCATCTCGGCGCTGCCAGCAGCCTGCCGCAGTGCACGCTTGCCACCCAGTTCGAACACCCGACCCAGCCGCACCGTCGCTTCTGCCGAGTGGGTGCCGCTCAGCGCACCGGTGCCGGCAACGTTCTCAAGATCACCACCGACCACGTAAGGCGTGGGCAGCGACTCGCGATCGACGCGGGCCTGCAACGCGCGCAGCTCGGCGGACTCTGCCGCCAACAGTGGATGCGTCGCCAGAGCGCGGGCGACGGCTTCTTCCAGATGCAAAGGATCTGCGGCCAGTCCCAAAGAGACGGCACTCAGTGCCCCGGCCAGCGCCAGGGACAACACGAATTGGAAACTCACGGAAAACCTCCGGGCTATCGACAGGACACAGGAACGCGGGTCGCCTGGGCGACCCGGATGTGCTCAGGCGATTGGAGGTCTGAAAGGTACGGAGATCTGCTGCAACGGGACGCGCGGTGGCAACAGCACCGGCAGGGCAACCAATTCGAAAGGCACTTCCGGAAGAAACGCCAGCGCCGTATTGACCGACAGGGCGCTGCCGCCGCTCGCCTGATGCATCAACCCGTGCACGCCGCTGCTGTGGTCAGGGGCGGGATCCTCGCCGGATCCAGAATCGTCCGCTTGCTCATGATCGTGATCATGATCGTGTCCGTCGGACTGCGCGGCGAGTGCGTGGTCGAACGCGTGCAACTGACCAGCAAGATCCAGAACCGGATTGAGCGCCAGACCCAACACCAGTAGCGCCAGCGAACTGACGCGCACGAAGGTGGAGAGCGGGGTCCTGGATCGAACAGCCATGCGGCAGGATACGCGAGCGGGGCGATGACCCACAACCGGGAGCAAGCGGCCACCGTTCCGATGTGCGCACCATGACGTCAACTTCGCGCCGGCGCCCGCGCAGAACACCACGGACGAACCGGTTCGCCGGGCACATTCACCCATCCTGGCGGCCAGGCCTGGCGCGCTTCTTCACGTCGGACTTACGCAAACGAATTCTTCTAGCGGTACAGTGCCCGGATGCGAGTCTGGCCCATCCTGCTGCGCGTGCTGTTGAGTCTGAGCCTGATCTTCAACGGTTCGGGCGTGGTGCTGGCCGGTTCGCACGCGCATCCGGAGGATGCTGCAGCCGTGCAGACTGCCGCGGAAACTGCGGAGCGTCCGGCGGCGGCTCAGCCGCCCTGCCATGAGCATCATCAGGCCGACACGTCAGCATCGTCGAATGCCATCGACGAGCCCGCCGAGGTGTTGCAGGCGCTCGCAATCGACGACGCATCGACTGATTGCTGCCAGTCCGGAAGTTGCCGCTGTGGCTGCGTGCATCACTCTTCGTTCGGGTTTGCAGGACAGTCCCTGCGCGCCGTCGCGATCGAGCATCCTGTCCTGACGGCTGTCGTGTGGAACCGGTATGCCGCGCCACCTTTGCCGCATCTGATCCGACCTCCGATCGGCTGACTGCCGGCACTGGGCACGCCGAGTGCCCCCATCTCCGCCGTACGTTGTTGCCGCGGAGATCGGCTTGCGGTTCGGCACGCGTGTCGACACCGCCCCTGAATCTTCCGCGGAGTTTCACATGTCATCTGATTCCCTCGGCTCGCCGCCGAATGCGTTGCGTGCACAGTCACGCCGTCGTTTTGTTCAAGGACTTGCCGCCGGGGGCGTGGTGGCGGGTCTTGGGCTATGGCCACGGCCCTCGTGGGCCCTGAAGTCACCCGCAGGCAATCCGGTGCTCGCCGGAACCGAATTTGATCTGGTCATTGGCGAGACGCCGATGAACTTCACTGGCACCACGCGCCCGGCGATCACCGTCAACGGGTCGGTTCCCGGACCCATCCTGCGCTGGCGCGAAGGCACGACGGTCAACCTGCGCGTGTCCAATCGCTTGCCGCCGCGCTCCATCCACGGCCATCAGACGTCGATTCACTGGCACGGCATCCTGCTGCCCGCGAACATGGACGGCGTGCCGGGATTGAGCTTCAACGGCATCCACCGCAACGAGACCTACCACTACCGGTTCGATGTGCGTCAGGGCGGAACGTACTGGTACCACAGCCACTCCGCATTCCAGGAACAGGCCGGTCTCTACGGAGCGCTGGTGATCGACCCGATCGAGCCCGCGCCTTTCCGCTATGAGCGCGACTACGTGGTGATGCTCAACGACTGGACCGACCTCAGTCCGGACGCGCTGTTCGCGCGACTGAAGAAAATGCCGGACCATGACAATCTGTCGCAACGCACGGTCGGCGACTTTCTTGAGGACGTGGAGCGCATGGGCCTCGCCCGGACGATCGAGGACCGCAAGATGTGGGGTGAGATGCGCATGACGCCAACGGATCTGTCCGACGTCAATGCCAACACCTACACCTATCTCATGAACGGCACCACCGCGCTTGGAAACTGGACCGGGCTGTTCGCCTCGGGCGAGAAAATACGACTGCGTTTTATCAACGGTTCGGCGATGACGTATTTCGACGTGCGTATTCCCGGACTCAAGATGACCGTGGTTGCCGCGGACGGCCAATACGTGCACCCGGTATCGGTGGACGAGTTCCGCATCGCGGTGGCCGAAACCTACGACGTCATTGTCGAGCCCTCCGGGCAGGACGCGTTCACGATCTTCGCGCAGGATATGGGGCGCACCGGCTACGTCAGCGGCACCCTGGCGGTGCGCGAGGGCTTGCGTGCGCCGGTACCCGAAATCGACCCGCGCCCGATCCTCACGATGGACGACATGGGTCATGGCGGCATGGGTCACGGCGGCCACGACATGTCGGCGATGGCGGCGCAACCTGTGGAGCCGGCGGCCAAGGAGATGGCCGGCATGGACCATTCCGGACACGACATGGGATCCATGGCATCCGCGCCAATGGCCGGAATGGATCATGGGGCCGGCGGCATGCAGGCGCATCCTGCCAGTGAGGCCGGCAACCCGCTCGTCGACATGCAGACCATGGCGCCCGCGTCGAAGCTGGCCGATCCCGGCATGGGCCTGCGCAACAACGGCCGCGAGGTGCTCAATTACGCCGCGCTACGGAGCCGCTTCGAGGATCCTGATGGTCGCGAACCGGGCCGCACCGTGGAACTGCATCTGACCGGGCACATGGAGCGCTTCGCGTGGTCGTTCAACGGCATCAAATTCTCCGACGCCGAACCTTTGCGGCTCAACTACGGCGAGCGCATGCGCATCGTTCTGGTCAACGACACGATGATGACGCACCCGATCCATCTCCACGGCTTGTGGAGCGACCTTGAGGACGAACAGGGCAACTTCCAGGTGCGCAAGCACACCGTCGACATGCCGCCTGGCACGCGGCGCAGCTATCGCGTGCGCGCCGATGCACTCGGTCGCTGGGCGTATCACTGCCATCTGCTCTACCACATGGAATCCGGAATGATGCGGGAAGTGGCGGTGAAGGAATGAACACCACGACGATAGGCAATACGGGCAACAGCCGACCTGGCGTGAATGCCCGGCGCGCGGCGTTTCGATCGGCGCGTCCGTTGCTCCTGTGCGTTGGCATAGGGCTGGCGATGGGTGGCGCTCCGGTTCGCGCCCAGCAGATGGATCACTCGAAAATGCAGACGGCACCTGCGGTGCCCGCTGCGGACTCGCGCCCTCCGCAACCGCGTGCAGATCGACGCGCTGCAGAGAGAAGGTCGGACAGCAAGGTTGCCGTCGCGCCGGCTGCGGACGATCCCCACGCGGGACACGTGATGAAAGCGCCGGCGCCAGCACCGGCGAAGCGTCCCGACAATCCTGCGATCAAGGTGCCCCGCGCGGTCGGGTCGAAGGATGCCGCTGGACCCATGGATCATGCGGCGATGGGACATGGCGGGTCAGCGCAGGAACATTCCAGCGGCCCCATGGATCACGCCGCCATGGGGCACGAGATGCCGGCACCGACGCCGCCGATGGATCACGCGGCGATGGGCCACGGCATGCCCAAGTCGACGACGCAGCCCCGCGAACCCATCCCGGTGCTGACCGACGCCGATCGCCGCGCTGCGTTTCCCGATGTCGCCGGCCATACGGCGCACGACGACTCGATCAAATCCTTCTGGCTGATCGATCGACTGGAGGGGTGGGACGCTGATGCGGGTGCCGGGATCGGCTGGGAGGCGCTGAGCTGGGTCGGCACGGATGTCGATCGGCTGTGGCTGCGCAGCGAAGGCGAACGCGTGGACGGCGTCACCGAAGCGGCTGACATCGAAGTCCTCTACGGCCGTAGTGTTGCCCGTTGGTGGGATCTCGTCGCGGGCGTCCGTCATGACTTTGGGGAAGGGCCGTCGCAGACCTTTGCGGCGTTTGGAGTGATGGGACTGTCGCCATACAAGTTCGAAGTCGAGGCCACCGCCTACATCGGACAGTCGGGGCAGACGGCCGCACGCCTGGAAGTCGAGTACGACACGCTCCTGACCAACCGCCTGATCCTGCAGTGGCTGGCGGAAGCGGATCTGTACGGAAAAAGCGACGCCGCCCGCGGCATTGGATCCGGCCTCAGCACGTTCGAAGCAGGCCTGCGCCTGCGCTACGAGTTCACCCGTCAGTTCGCGCCTTACGTTGGCGTGGTGTGGGAACGTGCTTTTGGCGACACCGCCGATTTTCGGCGTGCCGACGGCGACGACATCAATGACACCCGCATCGTTGCGGGTGTGCGTATCTGGTTCTGACAAGGAGTTCGCGCCATGCCTCTGCTGACACGCAGTTCGTTTCCCACCCTGATCGCGCTGCTCGTGCTGGTGTTGCTTGCGCTGGGAGGTTTTGTCTTCTCGGGCGTCTACAACATGGGCGCGGACGCTGCGCATTCCCGACCCGTCCACGCGCTACTTGAAACGCTGCGGGAGCGTTCGATCTCGGTGCGCGCGAGCCGACTGCCGCCACCGCCTGACCTTGGCGATCCAGAACGGATTCGCCAGGGCGCGGGCAATTACGACTCCATGTGTACCGGCTGCCACCTCGCGCCCGGCATGGCGGAGACCGAGCTCAGTCGTGGCCTGTATCCCGCACCGCCCGCGTTCGCCAAGGCAGCGCCGGGCAATCCGGCACATCACTTCTGGGTGATCAAGCACGGCATCAAGGCGTCGGGCATGCCCGCCTGGGGCATGAGCATGGAGGATGAGTACATCTGGGGCATGGTTGCCTTCCTGCAGCAGATGCCCACGCTCGACGCTGCGGCGTACCAGGCACTGGTTGCGAGCAGTGGTGGACATTCGCATGGTGGCGGCGAAACCAGGCCGCACGGAATGGGCGAGGGCATGGACGAGGCCCACGAGAGCATGTCGAATCCGAACGCGCCGATCGACGAATCGCAGCCGCATGTACATGCGCCGGGCACTCCGCCCCACGACGATGCGTCGAGCGATTCGCCCGCCGGCATCAACGTGAGCCCTGAACCATCGGACGGCAACAGCAATCCGCAGTCGCATCCTTCCGGGCCACCCGCCGATCATCACGCTGCGCCTGCCGCGAGCACTTCAGGGGGGATGATCGAGCATCGCCACGCGGACGGCACGGTGGAGTCGCACCCCGCACCTGATTCCGCCCCCGCGGACCGCAGCCATGACCACTGAAAACGTCCCCACTCGGAGAACCTCACCATGAAGAGACTGCTCATTGCCGCATCAATCGCATTACTGGGCGTAGTCAACCTTGCCGCGGCGCACGAGCCCACGCTGCATGCCCCCGCGACCGCGATGGAGGCGGCGGACCCGGCGATGCTCGAAGTCATCGCGGCGGTCGATGCCCTATCCGCCGCACTCAAGGCCGGCAGTCTTGATCGCGTGGGCGAGCTGCTCGCTGACGACGTGCTGATCCTCGAGAACGGCGGCGTCGAACACTCCAGCCGGGAATACCTGGACGGACACGCCAAGCACGATGCCGCATTCCTCAAGAACGCTCGTGTTGAGGTGAAACGCCGCACTGCGCGAGTGGAGGGCGATATGGCATGGGTCGGCACGGAAAGCGAACTGCACACGAGCAAGGAGGGAAAGCCATCAACGTTGCTCAGCACCGAAACCATGGTGCTGAAAAAGAGTGCATCGAAGTGGCGCATCGTTCACATTCACTGGTCGTCGAGTCCAAAGCGCTGATCATTTGTTTCAGGGGGGAAGGGGATCATCTGCAACCCGCAACAACCCAACTGACTACAGGAGAACAGCATGAGCCATCATCTGAGCCAGGGATTGCATCGCGGTCTGCAACAAGGGCGCGACCGAGTGCGGCAACTGTTGCAGTCACATGGTCGGCAAGGACAGTTCCAATGATTGCCCCGCATGTTGCATCGAATGCGCGGCACTCTGCCGTTTGTGCGCGCATGACATGGCGCACTGTCAAAAGTGCGCGGACGCCTGCCGTCGGTGTGCCGAATCGTGCCGTGCGGCGACTGTCTGACGCTCGGTTCGGCCCCGCCGGCCCTGTCGGCGGGGCCACGAGCCTGCGTATCAAGCGCACCACCAAGGTCATCACGACATGATCGAAATGGGCGTGGTTCGGCAGAAATGGCGGGGACAGCTTGACTCTGGACCATGGTCCAGACTGCAGACTACGTCTCCCGTCGTCGGAGGATGCGCGAATGCCCATGAAAATCGGTGAACTCGCCAAGCGTGCCGAGGTGCGCATAGACACCGTGCGCTACTACGAAAGACAGGGCCTGCTGCCGACGCCGCAACGACGGCCGTCCGGCTACCGCTTGTATTCCAGCGACGATGTTGCGCGCCTGCGCTTCGTGCGCCGCGCCAAGGCGCTCGGATTCACTTTGAACGAAGTCACGGAGCTGCTGGCGCTGTCGGATCATCGCGAGGTGGATATGGCGGTGATGAAAGCCGCAGCCGTACGCAAGCTTGCCGATGTCGATTCCAGGCTCGACGACATCACGCGCATTCGCGACGGCTTGCGAGCGTTGGTGGACTCCTGCCCAGGCCACGGGTCGCTCGCGCAGTGCCCCATCCTGAGCGCACTTCAGGAGGACGCGTCATGACCCCTGCAAGCAGCGCGGATGATGCGGTCATTGATCCGGTCTGCGGCATGCACGTCGATCCGGAAACAACCGCGCACCATGCCAGTCATGCGGGCACCGAATACCATTTCTGCTCCGGCAGGTGCCGCGAAAAGTTCGAGGCTTCGCCGCAGCAGTACCTTTCGCCCAGGGAAAGCGCTCCAAGCGCGCCGGCGGGCACGATCTACACCTGCCCGATGCATCCCGAGATCCGGCAAGAGGGGCCCGGCACGTGTCCCATCTGCGGCATGGCGCTGGAACCCGAGATGCCGAGTCTCGAGGACGACGACAACCCCGAGCTGCGCGACTTCTCGCGTCGGTTCTGGTGGACGCTGCCGCTGACGGTGATCGTGCTCGCGCTGGCGATGCTCGGCCATCGCCTCACATTGCTGCCGACAGAAACCCGCACCTGGATCGAGTTTGCACTGACAACGCCAGTGGTGCTCTGGGCAGGCTGGCCGTTTTTTGTCCGCTGTGTCGCGTCAATCCGCAATCGCAGCCCGAACATGTGGACGCTGATCGGCATCGGCGTGGCCGCCGCGTTCGGTTACAGCGTCGTGGCCACGCTCGCGCCAGGTCTTTTTCCGGATTCCTTCCGCGAACACGGGCGCGTCGGTGTCTATTTCGAAGCAGCCGCCGTGATCGTGTCCCTGACCCTGCTCGGCCAACTACTTGAGTTGCGGGCGCGTTTCAAGACGTCGGCAGCGATCAAGGCACTGCTCGGACTCGCACCGAAGACGGCACGTCGCGTCAGGGACGACGGCAGCGAGGAAGACATCCCGCTGGAACATGTGCACGTGGGCGATCGCCTGCGCGTACGTCCCGGCGAGAAGATACCTGTGGATGGCAGCGTGCTCGACGGACACTCGAGCGTTGACGAGTCGATGCTCACCGGCGAGCCGATGCCGGTCGAAAAGGAACTCGCCGGTCGCGTGATCGGGGGGACCATCAACGGCACCGGCAGCCTCATCATCCGTGCCGAGCTGGTGGGATCCGCCACGATGCTGGCGCAGATCGTGCAGCTGGTCGCGCAGGCACAGCGCTCACGTGCGCCGATGCAGCGCATGGCGGACAAGGTCGCATTCGGATTCGTGCTGGCGGTGCTCGGCGTGTCCGTCCTGACGCTTCTGGTCTGGGGGCTGTTCGGACCGGAACCCTCATGGACCTATGCGGTGCTCAACGCCGTGTCGGTGTTGATCATCGCCTGTCCGTGCGCACTGGGACTCGCAACGCCGATGTCGATCATGGTCGCAACCGGGCGAGCGGCGCAGCACGGAGTGCTGTTTCGCGATGCCGAAGCCATTGAACGGCTGCGCGAGATCGACACGCTGGTCGTCGACAAGACGGGCACGTTGACGATGGGCAAGCCCGCGTTTCGCGACGCGATCGTGGCGGACGGGTTCAACTCCGACCAGCTCCTGCAACTGGCCGCAAGCCTCGAGCAGGGCAGCGAGCATCCTCTCGCGGAAGCGATTCTGGCCGAAGCGCGCAAACGAAATCTCGAGCTTCAGCATGCCGAGGGATTCGACTCCATTACCGGCATGGGCGTGCGCGGCCTGGTGGCAGGCCAGGCGCTGGCCCTGGGCAATCAGGCACTCATGGCGGAGGAGGGCGCCGACGTGTCGAGTCTGCTGGGCAGCGCCGAGCAACTGCGCAACGAGGGCGCGAGCGTCATGTTCCTGGCGGTCGATGGACTCCTCGCGGGGGCCGTCGCCGTTGCCGATCCGATCAAAAGCACCACGCTTGCGGCGCTGGATGCCTTGCGTGCGGCCGGCATCCGTATCGTCATGGCGTCGGGCGATGCAGCGTCCACTGCCCGCACGGTTGCCGATCAACTCGGCATCGAGGAAGCGCACGGCGGGGTCCAGCCAAAGGACAAAGTCGCGCTGGTACAGCGCCTCACTGGCGAGGGTCGGCGGGTGGCCATGGCTGGGGACGGCATCAACGACGCCCCGGCTCTGGCCGCGGCAGATATCGGCATCGCCATGGGCACCGGTACGGACGTCGCAATGTCGAGCGCACAGATCACGCTGGTCAAGGGCGATCTCGGCAGGATCCTCGATGCCCGCACAATCTCCACCGCCACCGTACGCAACATGAAGCAGAATCTCGGCTTCGCATTCCTCTACAACGCCATCGGCGTTCCCATTGCCGCAGGCGTACTCTTTCCCGTGTTCGGACTGCTGTTGAGCCCGATGATCGCCGCGCTTGCCATGAGTCTGAGCTCAGTGTCAGTCGTGACCAACGCATTGCGCCTTGGCAAGTCAAGGTTCGCGCAACACCCTCTGGCGATACGTCACGACGAGTCGCTGCTCGAACCGGTTCGCTGACTGTCGACCGGCGATCACCAACCCTTCCCTCGTCCACCTGCCCCGGAGGGCATCACCATGGAAAAGAACATGCAGCATCAGGAAATGCAATCCAGGGCTTCTGCGAAGGACAGTCACTACCTGCGTCTCCTGGCCATGACGGTGCTGTCGTTCGTCGCGATGTACTTCCTCATGTACGCGATGGTGGATCGGTTTGACAACGTGTATGCGAGCTTCAATCAGTTCTATATGGCGGGTCTCATGACCGCACCCATGGTGTTCCTCGAGTTGCTGCTCATGGGTGGGATGTATGGAAACAAGAAACTCAACGGCGTGCTGATCGCGGTCAGTATCCTGGCCTTGCTCCTGTGCTGGGCGCTGATCCGGCAACAGGCCGGAGTCGCCGATCGGCAGTTCCTGCGGTCCATGATTCCGCACCACGCTGGCGCGATCCTGATGTGCAACGAATCTGAAATTTCGGATCCGAAAATACTGCAGCTCTGCGAGGGGATCGTGTCATCCCAGTTGAGCGAGATTGCACAGATGAAATCATTGCTGGCGGAGCACAAGTAGCGTGCGGTCGACGATCGGCGAGAACACGCAAGCCTCTGCTTGCTCGACGCCGGTGCGACGCTGCCGCCCTGGCGCATCGACACCGTGATTCGGGTTCGAGTGATAAATGGCACCGGAACGGTCCTGCATGACTGATCGGCGGCGCGTGACCGCTGGGATCTGGGCGCGCCGCGCGCACAAGTGGATCGCCTGGGCTGTCGGTATCCAGGCACTGCTGTGGATGGCCAGCGGCCTGTACATGACCGCGATCTCCATCGACATCATCCATGGCGATCATCTCGTGCGTCTCGATCCGAAGCCGCTCGCGGCCAGCGGGGCGCCTGTCACTGCGGACGCGCTCGTCGCACGATATCCCGGACTCCGCACTTTCCGGCTGAAGCGCTTCATGGGCCGCGAGGTCTACGAGCTGCACGATGGCGAAGGCGTTCACCTGCTTGATGCCCGGTCAGGCGAGCCGCTCGGCCCACTCGACAGCGTCGCAGCACAGCGTCTGGCGTTGTCGTTCTATCGGGGGAGGGCACCGGTCGAATCTGTCGATTGGCTGACGGTGACCCCACGGGAAGTGGCAACGCGGCCACCGCCCATGTGGAAAGTGTCGTTCCGTGATCGCAACGAAACCACCCTCTACCTGTCGCCACAGACCGGCGAGTTGCTGGCCAAGCGCCACGATCTCTGGCGCTGGTTCGATCTGCTCTGGATGCTTCACATCATGGATTACGACACGCGCAGCCACATCAACAATCGCGTGCTGCAGCTCGCGTCGTGGGCGGGTCTGGGCTTCTCCCTAAGCGGCGTATGGCTGCTCTTCTACAGCTTCCGCCGTCGGAGGCGTGCATGAGCCGCTGGATGCGCAGACTGCACAAGTGGTTCGGACTGGTGCTGGCCTTGCAGTTCACCCTGTGGATGGCCAGCGGTCTGATCATGAATCTGCTCGATCAGCAACGGGTCCAGGGTCATCAACATCGCGCAACGGTCCCGCAATCGCCACGTGTGTGGCCGACGCGCACGCTGGCCCCGGCACAGATACTGGCGAACGCAGGCCAACCGCTGCAGTCGGTCGAAGCCACGTGGCTGCGTGGTCGGCCCGTCTATCGCCTCGGCGGCGAGTCCTCTGCGTGGCTCGTGGATGCACGGGACGGGACGCGTGTGCGGGTTGACGCCGCCACGGCCGGTGCCGTGGCGAGCGCCGATTACGTGGGGGCCGGCAGCGCGCGAGCCGCCGAGTTCATGAGTACGACGACGCTTGAAGTTCGCAAACATGTCGCACCTATCTGGCGCGTTGACTTCGACGACGAGGACGATACGACGATCTATGTCTCAGCGGAGGACGGACGGATCCTAGAGCGCCGCAACCGCAGCTGGCGGATCTTCGACATCGTGTGGATGCTGCACATCATGGATTACACCGATCGCGACAATTTCAACAATCCGCTGGTGGTCACGGCTGCCGCTGGTGGTCTCTGGATTGCATTGAGCGGACTGTGGCTGCTGGTTGCAGGCCTGCGGCTGCGCAGGTCGGCCTTGCGCACAGCCGTAGCGACACGTGTTGCGCGCGGGGGCGGCGCTGCGTCGTGAGGGAACCACCGGAATCTGATCCGTGCCCCGCGTCACTTGGCACCTGCGGGCCGACTTCTTCGATTGCAGAGCTCAATCGCGACTGCTTCTGCGTGGGCGTCGAGCAGACGGCGCTGCACGCGGCGCTCGCCGAAACACTGCAGTTGCAGGGGTTGTCCGGGGCACTCGCGGAATCGCATCCTCACCTGTTTGCGAAGCTGCCCGTCTTTGTGGCCCGCCACCACATCCGCGATATCGCCGGCGTCGTGAGCGCGATTGCCGAAGTGTCCGCGCTGCCGGCCTATCGCTCGGCCGCCAGCTCATGGGCGCCGGACATCGCACACTTCGATCCCGGTTCGCCCGGAGGCTTGCTGGGCCTCGACTTTCATTTGACACCCGACGGACCCAGGCTCATCGAGATCAATACCAATCCGGGTGGGATCCTGCTCAACGTGCTGCTTGGCCGGGCCCAGCAAGCCTGCACGCCTGCGTTGATGGCGCCGCTGTCCGATCCGGAACAAATCGAAGAAGCCGTGCTCGCTTCAATGTTGTCGGAGTGGCGTCAGCAGCGCGGCAGTGAGCCACTGGAACGTATCGTGATCGTCGATGAGTCGCCCACGGAACAGTACCTCTATCCGGAATTCGTGTTGTTTCAGCGACTCTTTCAACAGCACGGTTATCGGGCAGAAATCTGCGGCCCCGAGGCGCTTCGTCGCCAGGACAAGCGGCTCTGGCTGGACGCATGTCCGGTGGATCTGATCTATAACCGCCTGACCGATTTCTCACTGCAGCGGGCTGGGCATGCCGTGCTGCGAGCCGCTTATTTGTCACGGGAAGTGGCTCTGACCCCGCATCCGCGCGCGCACGCTCTCTACGCCGACAAGCGCAACCTGAGTCTGCTTGGCAGCCCAGAGTTTCTTCACTCGACCGGCGCCACGCAGCGCTCGATCGATCTGTTGACCACGGCGGTGCCGCCGACCGGGATTCTCACCGCCGACAACCGCGACCTCATGTGGGCCAATCGCCGGCACCTGTTCTTCAAACCCGCTGCCGGGTTCGGCAGCAAGGCGAGTTATCGCGGTGACAAGCTCACGCGTGGGGTTTGGAGCGAAATGGCGAAGAACACGTATGTCGCGCAGCAGATCGTTGCTCCGAGCGAGCGTCACGTCGCGGCAGATTCGCACCCCCTGAAGGTCGACATCCGCTGTTACGCCTACGCGGGCATGCCGATCTGTTTTGCGGCGCGGCTGTATCAGGGCCAGACCACCAATTTCCGCACTCCGGGCGGCGGATTCGCCCCGGTGATGACGAGCATGGAATCCGCCGCAGGATTCTCCTGACCTGCCCGAGCCGCACAATTGGGGCCAGGTGGGACTTGCCGCCAGGTCAGGAGCGGTCGATTGAAAAAGGCCACTCCGACCAACTCCGGTCGTTAGTCAGCGCCTGAGGCGGCTCAAACGCAACACGCCAGCGTGAGCTGCTCGCGTTGACGAAAACTACATCGCCCCGCGCACCACGATTCCTTTGCCAAGCTGTTTGCCCGCATACATCGCCGCGTCGGCCGCCTTGAGCAGGGCAGGGATCCGGTTGCCATCCAGCGGCACCAGCACGTAACCAATCGTCACACCGACATGGCAATCCTGCTCGCCGTGCTTGAAAGGCGCTTGAAACACCGCAAGCAATTTGTTGCCGAGGTCGGCGGCTCTTGCCTCGCTGGTCACCTCACTGGCCACGATCACGAATTCGTCGCCGCCAACGCGCGCGACGATATCCTGCGTTCGCACCGCAGCGGTCAGTCGGCCGCCGATGGCGACAAGCAACTCGTCGCCGATGTCATGCCCATACTGGTCGTTGACCGGCTTGAAGCCGTCGAGGTCCAACATGTAGATCACCAGCAGCCGTTCAGGGGCCGCGTGCGGAATCAACGCGGCGAGTGCTTCATTCAACCCACGTCGATTCTTGAGCGCGGTCAGCGAATCGGTGTTGGCCAGCGACTTCATCATGTCGCGCTCATGTCTTGCGTGTTGCGCCACGCGGTGCTCGGCGGCAGTGCGCAGGGTAACGATGCGCATGAACAGCAACATGTCGAACGTGGCGCCGAACTGCAGCGCATGCAGGGTCCAGAAACTGGCGCCAATGTGGCCGTTGATGGTCAGGGATAGGATGACCCCGGTCAGAAAATAGCCGGCCCATGCCACGATGAAATAGGTGCCGACGTTGTCGCCGCGCCGCACGCGGGCGATGGCCCCCTGCATGCCGATCAACGCGGGCATCAGCCCGAACACGGCGGAGACCACGCCCAGCCATCGGTTGTTCATCAAGTCCAGTGCGAACAGAAGCGCGAACAACACCATGGCGGCGGCAAGCACTTTCAGGGCCAGGCGTGCACGCGGATGCAGATCGTCCGCCAGCACCGCCTCCACGAACAGGGCCAGCGTGGCGGAGACCATCAGCAATGAAACCCCCGCCATGTGCACTTCAATCCACGGCCGGTCGGTCCACAGGTAGATGGCGCCCAGACCAAACAGATGCATGTTGAACAACAAGTGGGAAGCGATTACGGCTGCGTACTTTCCATACACCGCGTCTTTCAGACTGATCCACTGCTGCAGGCTGAAGACCAGCAGGCACAAGCCGATGGCGATCAGGATGCCCTGCAGCAGGAACTCGTGATTGGCGCGCGCGTGGAACGCGGCCGGTTTCAGAAACTTCACCGGCACAATCACCGAGCTGCGGGTATCGACGCGAAAGAGAATGTCCACGTTCTGACCGGGCTCCAGATCCAGCGTCACCGCCGGCGTGCGCGAACCCAGCGGACGATCCCGAAACGGCTGCAGGCTGCCCATCGTTGCGACCTGTTCGGCGCGGCCTTCACGCGCGATGAATACTTCGGTGCGGTTGAGCAGCGCGTAGTCAATTTCCATGACCCAGCGGCCGTTCGAATTGGCCGGGACCGCTACCGGCACGTGAAACCACAACGCATCATTGCGGAACCCCATTCCAGCGTGTGGCGAAGTCGGAGGCTTGAACTCTTCGAGGCGTCGAAGCGCGTCGGCTGCATCGATCACCCGATCGGGGTCAGGCAACACCTGCACATGCGGCCACGCATCGTGAATGGGTGTTGCATCGTCAAGCGTGAGCGGTGCCGCCGCGGCCGGAACTGCGCCAAGCGCCCACAACACAGCGCACAGCCCCATGCGCCGCGCCCTGATGTGCAGCATCAATGGCAGAGCAGGGGAGGCGTGGCGCGTCGGCGTCATGTCAAGTGCAATCCCCTGTTGTTGCGGCTAGATCTCGAGCCGCAGTTGGTACCGGTCGCCATTGCGCAAACCGCCGGTCGCTGGCGCGCTTCCGCCTTGAACGTGCACTCACAAGGTCTTGCAAGGTCTTGGACACCCATTTCAGTGTCAACCCGTGTGGGTGTCCAGGATCGAGTTTGTGCGATGAACATATCCCACGCGGCTTGAACCAGACACCACGAAGTCACTCTGACCCCGTTCCGGTAGACCCCGTTCCGGTAACGCCCGCGTGAGATTGAACAGAGGCTCCCTAGATGCTGCCGTACCGGGCGCGGTCGATGCCGTGCTTGAGGTCGCGCGCACGCTGCGCACGAGTCATGACTTCGGACACGAGATGCCGTGGCAGGATCGGCTTGATCAGGAATGCGTCGCCTCCGATCGCGATGGCGTCGAGTTGCGCATCCCGGTCTTCCTCGCCCGAAAGGAAGATGATCGGAATGAAATCGCGGCCGCGTTGCTCACGGATGCGCGCGGTGAGTTCGATGCCGCTCATGGTCGGCATGTGCAAGTCCACCAGAACCACGTCCGGCTTGAACGACTCGATCCCGACCAGCGCCTGTTCGGGATCGGTGCAGATCTGGGTCAGCAAGCCGCGGTGCTTCAGGACGCTCTCGCAGAAAGTCGCCTGGCCCCGATCATCGTCAACGATGAACACTCGGAAATGGTGACCGCTGTCCGCTTCGAGGCGTAGCTTCAGTTCTGCCGCAAGCTCCTGCGCCGGCAAACCCGCACGGACCACGAAGTGGGCGCCGGCCCGCAATGCGCCGAGTCGCTGAGGCATGTTCTCGCGCGGCACGATGGCCATGCACAGCGCGCGTTCGCCGCTGTTCGACTGGTGCTGGGCCAACTCGTGCATGACCTGGTGTACGGACCCGAGCGCGGAAGGCTCGACCAGCAGGCAGAGTTTCGTAAAGCGCGCAGCAAGTTCAGTGGCGGCCTTGGGATCCTCGATCGCGAGCACCTCATAGTTCGCGAGCGAGGGTTCGCGCGACAACGTCCGTGCGAGTTGATCGTCGTGCCCG
>JBBQNY010000030.1:0-24999 GCA_038330365.1 Lysobacterales bacterium
TCTCCCCGTGGGAGACTGCAGCTGCAGGAGCAGCTGCGAACGCCGCAGGCGGCCCGCAGGGCGCACCACAGGGATGTGGTGCGTAAGGTGGCGCGCAGCGCCGGATGAGGGTCCGAGGTCGACATAAGCCGGAACTGTGCGCGGTCAGTCGTGCCTCCAGCGGATCCCTCCAGACACGCCCGCACCCTGTTTGCTGAGCTACGGCGCGCCGAGGAAATCGGCTGACGTTTCCTACAGCGCCGGGCCCTCAAAATCATCCCGCAGCAATTGCTCGCCCGAGGTATCGAGCGGAAGCAGTGTCGCGATGCTGCCTGGCACAAGCTTGCCCGCGGGATCGCCATACCCGATCGCCGCGCTACCCGGCAGCGGCGCCGCGCTGGTGGTAAATCCGAAGGTGTAGGTGGTGCCCCAACGCTGCGTGGTCGCTGCATCGGGCGCACGCCACTCGATGGAAGATGCAGGCGCGGAGCGCGCCCAGGGAAGTGCATCAGCGGCGGGATTCGCGTCGCTGAACTTGAAGTCCGCAACATCCGATCCGGCCACGCTGTCGAACCTGATGAAAGCGATGCCGTTCTCGTCCAGCAGCCGGATATCCGGCTCAGTGCCTTCGCTCTCGACTGCGGCAAGGTCGATGTTCTGCATCACGTAGTCATAGCGGTAGCGGCCGCCGTCGATGCGGCGCACGCGCGCCGACAGCAGCACCGATCCGGCTTCCGTGTCGAGAGTCGCAGTGCTGTCCAGCGCGCGCGACGGCCCTGCAGGCCGCCAACCTGCATGCACGAATCCGTTGCGCGCCTCGCCGACCGACGCGAAGGACCAGGCTCCCGCACTGCGTTGCGGCGCGACTTCAATGAAGGCGGCGCTGTTGTCGCGGCGGATATCGTCACGGACCACGTACCAGGCTTCCATGAACCAGCGTGCGCCGACGTGCTGCGCGGGCAGCAGTTCGGACTCCGGCGCGAGCAGACGGAACTCGTATTCGTCGCTGGCGCCGGCGCCGTTATCGAAAAAACCGTCACAGTTCGCGTCGTAGAGCGAACCACAGCGCATCCAGACGCCGGTTGCGGGAATGATCTCGCGCCGGGGCCCGATGTCGTCCACCGTATCGTTGGTGAAGGCAGAATAGATGTCCTTGCAGCTTCGATAGAGCTGCAGCGCTGGCGAGCAGTCGCAGTCGTCGTTGCTCGCGAAAAAGGCGTGCTTGAGACCGGACGCACCGATCTGCCTGAGGCGCTGGTCAGGGTCAAGGCGATAGAGATTCCAGACCAGATAGGGATGCTGATCGTTGCCGTAGGGCGGGAACGTTCCGCTGAGCTTGGGTATCCAGGGAATATCCGCAGCACCGATATTGCGCAGTTCCGCCGCAGGAGCGATCACCACATCGCCGCCCACTCCAGCGCCATCGCAATCGCGACAACGGAGTTCGGTGACGAAGTCCACACGCGTCATGGCGACATCGGCCGGGGTCTGCGGGGAAGGCCAGACGATCGGATTGCATTGCGGCGAGCCATCGGGACTGCGTTGCGAATGTTCGTCTGCGTCGATTGCGGAATCGCGAATCCAGAGGTCCACTCCGCCGAGCGAAGTGCCGGCCAGCTGCGGCTGGCCGAGGCGACGCGCGGCGTCCGCATGCAGGCGCAGATCCATGTTCCGGAAATGGGTGCGCGCATTCGCCTCGTCATGCCAGCGATGTGGGTAGGAGAGTGAAAACCAGGTTCGGTCCGCGGCATCTCGCACCCGCAGACGACTGTAGTCGTCCGGCTCGACTTCGATCCAGAGATCCGGTTGATCTTCCACGCCGTCCCCATCGATATCGAACTCGAGCGAGCCTGCCGGCAACTCCATGGAGCGCGTCGCCAGCGCGCCGAACGGGCCGGCGGGGGGACTCGGGGCCGTCCTCACAATGGCCAAATCGACGGATCCGACCGCGCTAGCCATCGTCACTTCGAACGCAGCGAAGCGATAGCTTCCCGGCTCACGTGGCGCGCGCCAGTCGATGCCCGCACCGAGCTGCGCCCTCCCGAGCGCGAGCCGCGCGAACGCGTCGTCATTGATGAAAACACCCGCGACGGCATCCGCCGATTCGGGCCAGAGCCCGGGCGGTGGATCGCCGGGAAAAGAGGTCGCATCGGCCTCAGCTACGACTGCCAGCAGCAGCGCGATGAGCGTGACGCGACCCGTCCGAACGAAGATTTCAGTGCCGGGAAAAATCATGCAATGCGGCCAACGCTGCCGGGGAAGAACGAGGCACACCATACGCCGCATGCATGAAGGTCAGCTCGCTGACCGGCGCCAAGGCGGAGGGCAATGTTGGCCTTCACCATCAATTCCGCGTCGCAAGGTCCGCGCGCAGTGCGCGCAGCGCGGCCGCAAGTTCGGCGTCGTCCTCGGCATCCGGATCGGCTGATTGCACCGCATCCGGACCGGAACTCCCTGCCCTGCCCAGTGCGAGATCGACATCCGGAACCACTCCGGCCGACTGCAATGAGCGCTCCTTCGGCGTGAAGTAGCGCGCGGTGGTGAGCTTGATCGCGCCGCCGCTCTCAATCGGAACCACCGTCTGCACCGATCCCTTGCCGAAGGTGCGGGTACCCACCACGCGCGCCCTGCCGTTTTCCTGCAACGCGGCGGCGATCAGCTCCGCAGCCGACGCCGTGGCGCCGTCGACCAGAACCACCAGCGCCGCGCCATGCGCGAGATCACCGGGATGGGCATCGAAAGTCGCCTCGAGCTCGGGCAGCCGGCTGTGTGTGCGCACGATGCGGCCGGAATCCAGGAAGCTGTCACTGATGACGACTGCCGCCGGCAGCACGCCGCCCGGGTTGCCGCGCAGGTCAAGCACGATCCCGCGCAACTTCTGCTCTTTTCCCAGGCGCGCGAGATGCTGTCGCAACTCGAGCGCGCTGCGCTCACGCACCTGACTGATGCGGACGTGCGCAATTCCGGCTGCGAGCCAGTCCGACTCGACACTCGGCAGCACGACCGGCGCGCGCTTGAGCACCACCTCGATCGGGCGAGAGCGCCCTTCACGACGCAGGCTCAGTGCAAGTGTGCTGTCGAGCGGCCCGCGCAGCCGATCGGCATCCTGCGCGCTCGCACCCGCCACCTGACCGTCGATGCGCTCGATGATGTCGCCGGGCTTCACTCCACCGCGGGCAGCGGGCGAGTCCTCCGCCACGGACAGTACCTGCAGGATGCCGGCGAAGGTGACGACCTCGACGCCGATTCCGGCATAGCGTCCGCGCATGTTGCGGTCGAATTCCGCCAGCGTTTCGGCATCGTAGTACTCGCTGTGGGGATCCAGCGCGCGCAGCATGCCCACCATCGCCGCGTGCATCAGGCGCTTGCCGTCGACCGCGTCGACGTGACTGGCGCGGATGGCGGCATACACCGCCGCAAACTCGCGCAGCTCATCCAGCGGAATTTTTTCTCTGGCTTCGACAGCGGGCGCAGGTGCGATTGCGGCGGCGGCAAATGCAGGATTCGCAACGACGAGGCAACACGCCAGCACCTGCGACAGGGTCGCGAGCGCAATTTTTCGGGGCGGGAATCCGCCACCGACACCACGATGAAGTCCAGGCGATCGCGCATGGGTGACTGCGCTGGCTGTTCCGGCTGCGTGCGCGCAATGGGTAATGATCATGGGCGGCATGCTAGCGAGCAAAGTGCAGGCGCACGCGTGAAGAAATGACTTCGACTGCACGCATGCCGATGCCCGTGGACGATGGCCAACCGGGCGCGTCGGGTCACCGGCGCGCCAGCCACTGGGCCGGATTCTGCGGCTGGCCGTTGCGGCGAAGTTCGAACCAGACACCCGCTTGACGACGCCCGCCACTGGCGCCGGCGGTGGCGATGGGCTCGCCGCCCGCGACCCAGTCTCCGACCTCACTCAGGAGGGTTTCATTCTGTGCGTACAGCGACATGAAGCCCTCGCCATGGTCGATGATGAGCACCAGTCCGTAGCCCTTCAGCCAGTCGGCGTAGGCGACGCGACCATGCGCGATGGCGTCCACCTCCGCGCCGGTTGCGGCTTCGATAAGAAGGCCGTCGGCAGGCTCGCCCGTGCTCTGCGCGACGCCGAACGCACTCAGTACCTTGCCCTTCACCGGCCACGGCAACGTTCCCTTCAATTTCGACATCGGGACCACGCTCTCGAGATCGCGCGCAACGTCGGCGATGGCGTCGGTGAGTCGTGCGATCAGCTCAAGCAGGCCCTTCTCGTCCCGATGCAGCATCTGCATGCGTTCGGCGACAGACGCCAGTGATTGCCCGGCGTTGGCGAGTACTTCCCGGCGGAGGTCGCGTGCGCGCTCCCGGGCGGCAACGGCCTGCTTCTGGCTGCGGGCCGCAACGGACCAGCGCTCGCGATTGCTGGCGACCGCGCGCTGATTGGCAGCGAGCGCGTCGAGATCGGCCGCGATGCGCCGCAGTCGCGCGCTGCGATCGCGCTCGATAGCCTGGTGGTAGGCGAGCAGGCGGCGCACTTCGCTGTTCCGCTCCGAGCCGAGCAGCGTGCGCAGTTGCTGGTGGCGACCGAGCGCGTGCGCGGAACGCAGCAGGGCGGCAACCACGGCCCGTTGCTGCGCCAGGCGCGCTTCGAGATCCCCTGCCTGCTGCTCCAGCTCGCGCAGCTCCTGGTCGAGCCGCGCAACCCGCGTTGTCAACGCGTGCGCGCGCCCTGCTTCGTCGGCCAGCGCAAGATCGGCGGCGCGCGTGGCGTGCAACGCTTCGGCCTGCGCGCTGCGGCCCGATTCCTGCGCACGGGTCAACGCCTGTTGCTGTGTGCGGACCGATTCCAGCGCGACACGCGCCGTGCGCTCGGACTGCTGCCGCGCGCCAGGGTCGGTGCCGGATTCTTGCGCGTCCACGGCGGCGCTGTCCTCCACGGCAGCAGGGCCTTGCGGCGTGTCGATCGCACTGGCCTGGCCCGCTGTCGGATCGACCGACGCCTCGGCAGGAGCAGTGGCATCGGCTACATCGGGTCGGGTCGGCTCCTGCGCGCGCAGGGGCACTGCAAGAGATGCGATGCAAACGGCGAGGCCCTGCACACTCCAGAGCAAGCGCCCGCAGCGGGGTGCCCGAAGCCGCACGCGCAGGGACGGCAACCCGGTCACACGGGTTCGAGCAGGGATCGCCCCGTCATCTCGACCGGCACGGCGCGGCCCATGAGTTCCAGCACGGTGGGCGCGAGATCGCTGAGCGCGCCACCGTCGCACAATGCACGCGTGGTGCCGCACAGCACCAGCGGCACGGGACCGACCGTGTGCTGCGTGTGCGCCTCGCCGTTGGCGTCGCGCATGAGTTCGAGATTGCCGTGATCCGCCGTGACCAGCAGCGCACTGCCGGTTTCCTCCACCGCCGCGCGTATCTCGCCGAGCGCGCGGTCGATCGCGGCAGCGGCGGCGAGCGCGGCCTCGAAAATGCCGGTGTGCCCAACCATGTCGGCGTTGGCGAGATTGCAGACGATGAGGTCGAACGCACCGCTCCGGATCGCCGCGCAGAGTCGTTCGGTCACTTCCGGGCAGCTCATTTCCGGCTGCAGGTCGTACGTGGCCACACGCGGGCTCGGCACCAGCACGCGCGTCTCGCCCGGGAACGGCTGCTCGCGGCCGCCGTTGAAGAAAAAAGTGACGTGTGCGTATTTCTCGGTCTCGGCGATCCGGAGCTGCGTGAGGCCGGCGTCCGCGATGACTTGGCCGAGTGTGTTGTCGAGCGATTGCGGCTCGAATGCGATTGCGGTCACTGCAAGGTCGTCGGCGTAACGCGTCAGGGACACGAACGCGGACAACGCGGGTGCGTGGCGCCGCGTGAAGCCCGCAAAAGCCTCGTCGACGAAGCAGGCGGTGAGCTCGCGCGCGCGGTCGGCGCGAAAGTTCATGAAGACCACAGCATCGCCGTCCTGCACGGGCGCCCCGTCACCGATCACCGTCGGCTGCACGAACTCGTCGTTCTCGCCCCGCGCGTAGGCGGCGTTGAGCGCCGCCGTGCCCGAATCGGAGTGCTGCAGCGACTCGGCATCGACGATCGCCTTCCAGGCACGCTCGACACGATCCCAGCGATGGTCGCGATCCATTGCAAAGTAGCGGCCGCTGACACTGCCGATGCGCGCACCGGCAATCGACGCGAGTCGCGACTCGAGCCGCGCAAGTCCGGGACCCGCACTCTGCGGCGGCGTGTCGCGTCCATCCAGAAAAGCGTGCACCGCAATCGAGGCGACACCCGCAGCGGCAGCGAGGTCGATCAGGGCAAGGATGTGCTGCTCGTGGCTGTGCACGCCACCGGCCGAGAAAAGTCCCAGGATGTGCAGGGTCGCGCCAGGCACAGTTGCCGCATTCACGGCCTGCCGCAGGCCGGCATTGCGCTCGAAGCTGCCATCACCGATGGCGGCGTCGATGCGGGTCAGGTCCTGGAACACCACGCGCCCACTGCCGATGTTCATGTGCCCGACTTCGGAATTTCCCATCTGCCCGTCCGGCAGTCCCACCCTCAGCCCGTGCGTATCGATCAGGGTGTGCGGGCATTCGGCGCGCATTCGCCGCCAGTTGGGGCACTCGCACTGCGCAATGGCGTTGTGTTCGCGCTCGGCGCGCTCACCCCAGCCATCAAGAATGAGCAGCACCACGGGAGTCGTTGCATTCACGCGATGACCGGGCATGCAGGAAGGGAGACGCATCGTAGCGGATGGGCGCGGCGGCTCCGTGGCACGAGCATGCAAACCTTTTGCAGGGAGGGCGCATCTCACACCCCGAACGCCGACCTTTTACTGGAGTCCTGATGAACATCCGCACCCTGCTCACCATCAGCCTGGGCCTTTGCATCGCCAGCGGGCTTGCCTCAGCGCGCGACTATGGCGACATCGACAAGATCAACGGCGGCATCAACGTCGCGGCGAACTCGACGGCCGGATCGCTGGAAACCGTCAACGGCGGCATCAAGGTCGGCGACGGCAGCCACGTGCGATCAGCCGAATCGGTCAACGGTGGCATCAGGATCGGGGCCAACGTGGAGATCGGCTCGATCGAGACGGTCAACGGTGGCATCCGCATCGCGCGTCGCACCAAGGTGGGCGGGGACGTGGAAGCCGTCAATGGCGGCGTGACGATGGAACCGGGCGTGCACATCCGCGGCGGTGTGGAAAACGTAAACGGCGGCATCAGTGCCGTCGGTGCGGTGATCGAGCGCGATGTGCGCACCTCCAACGGCGGCATCACGCTCGACAGCGGGGCGCGCGTTGGCGGCGGGATCCACATGCGCGCGCGCAGCGGCTGGAGCAATCTCATCCAGTTCGGTGAAAACAAACCGCCGCGAGTGGTGATCGGACGTCACTGCGTGGTGCGTGGTGCGCTCCGCTTCGAACGCGAAGTCGAGTTGTACGTGCATTCCACGGCGCGCATCGGCAAGGTCACCGGCGCAACTCCGATTCCCTACAGCGGTGACGAGCCCCCGCCACGCTGAGATGCGCACGTCGCGCGCAAACTGCGCGCGACTTTGCACGAGCGTGCGCCCCCACCTGGTCGGCGCGCTGTCGCGTAGTGATCCGGGGGAAGGCGTTTCTTGCTGCGCGCGGGGGTGGGCTGCGCGGGTTACTGAAGGAGTTCGGCGATCAACTGATCGTGGCGCTGTTGCTGGGGGGCGCGGCGCAGGCGGCTGGCGTGCAGGATGGCGCACAGGTCGTCGACGGCGGTCGCGAAGACGTGGTTGACGATGACGTAGTCGAATTCCGCAAAGTGGCTCATCTCTTCGCGTGCGGCGGCGAGGCGGGTGGCGATGACAGCGTCGCTGTCCTGCCCGCGTGCCCGCATGCGCTCATCGAGTGCCGCCCGCGATGGCGGCAGAATGAAGATGCTGACGGCTTCGGGTACCTGCTCACGCACCTGGCTTGCGCCTTGCCAGTCGATCTCGAGCAGCACGTCGCGTCCGGCTGCGAGTTGCGGTTCGACCGACTGGCGCGCGGTGCCTTTCCAGTCGCCGTGCACGAGTGCGTGCTCAAAGAATTCGCCGGCCTCGATCATGCGCTGGAACTGCTCCACGCTGACGAAGTGATAGTGCTGCGCATGGCGCTCGCCTGGGCGCGCGGCGCGCGACGTGAACGAGATCGACAGCGCCAGCGCGGCGTCGCGCGAAAGGCAGGCGTTGACGATGCTCGACTTGCCCGCGCCGGAGGGCGCCGCGACGATGAAGAGCGTGCCGCGCATCAGGCGACGTGCCCCGGGGCCGTTGTCGCACTTGCGCGCGATGGTCTCATTCGATGTTCTGCACTTGCTCGCGCACCTGTTCGATCAGCACCTTGAGATCGACGCTGGCCTGCGAGGTGCGCGTGTCAATGGATTTCGAGCCGATGGTGTTGGCCTCGCGATTGAACTCCTGCAGCAGGAAGTCGAGCCTGCGGCCGGTCGCTTCGCCACGCGTCAACGTCGAGCGCGTCTCGGCCACGTGCGCATCAAGTCGGTCGAGCTCTTCGTCGACGTCGAGCTTGGAGAGGCCGAGCACAAGTTCCTGCTCGAAGCGGGTCGATTCCGCATCGAGCTCGAGCTCCGCGAGCTTGGCGCGCAGGCGATTGGCCAGCGCGCTGCGGATATCGGGCAACCACGCCCGCAGCTGCACGATCAGCGCGGCAATGGCGTCGAGACGCTCGCCGATGAAGCCCGCCAGGCGCGCGCCTTCGCGTTCGCGCGTGGCGATGAAGTCGTCCAGGGTTCGGTCGAGCGTGGCCAGCGCGGCCGCCTGCAGGGCCGGGCCATCGCGTTCGGGCTCGCGCACGACGCCGGGCCAGGCGAGCAGCGCCAGCGCATCGAGCCCGGCATTGGGTGCGCGCGCGGTGATCTGCGCGGTGCGCTCGATGAGGCGCGCGAGCAGTGCCTCGTCGATGTCGAGCGCGGGCGCCCCGGTGGCGGCGCGCAGTCGCATCGACAGATCCACCTTGCCGCGTGTGACGCGCTTGCCAACACGCTCCCTGAGGGCGGGCTCCAGCGCCCGCAGCTCATCGGGCAGGCGCAACTGCAGTTCAAGGTAACGGTGGTTGACGCCGCGCAGCTCGCAGGCAAGGCTGCCCGCAGGAATTGCGGATTCGGCGGTGGCAAACGCGGTCATGCTGCGGAGCATCGGTCAAACCTCGGCCTGCGGAGCGCGATGGTAAGCTCTGTGGCCCGATTTCCCAAGCCGCGCGCAAGGCGCCGCTTATCCCATGAACACAATATCCCGACCGAGCGGAAGGACTGCGCAGCAGATGCGCAGCGTCACCCTGCAACGCAATTTCACCCGCCACGCCGAGGGTTCGGTGCTGGTGTGCTTCGGTGACACCCAGGTGCTGTGCAACGCGAGCGTCGAGGATCGCATCCCTCCGTTCCTGCGCGGCAAGGGCGAGGGTTGGGTCACGGCGGAGTACGGCATGCTGCCGCGCGCCACCCACACCCGCAACGCGCGCGAGGCCGTGCGCGGTAGCCAGGGAGGCCGCACGCTCGAGATCCAGCGCCTGATCGGACGCAGCCTGCGCGCTGTGGTTGATCGGGCGGCCCTCGGTGAGCGCACGATCACCATCGACTGCGACGTACTTCAAGCCGACGGCGGCACGCGCACTGCGGCCATCACCGGTGCCTATGTCGCGCTGGTGGACGCCTGTCGGGGATTGATGAAGCGCGGCGCGATCCGCAAGGATCCCATTCACGGCGCCGTTGCCGCCGTTTCGGTCGGGCTCTGGCGCGGCGAGCCGGTGCTCGATCTCGACTATGCGGAAGACAGCGCCTGCGACACCGACATGAATGTCGTCATGAACGATGGCGGCGCCTTTATCGAGGTGCAGGGCACGGCGGAAGGCCATGCGTTTCGCCGCACCGATCTGGACGCGATGCTCGAGCTGGCCTTGCAGGGCGCCATGGAGCTGGTGCTGTTGCAGCGCGCCGTGCTGCATGCCGACTGAGCCGCCGAGGCTCGTCGTCGCCAGCGGCAATCGCGGCAAGCTGGCGGAGATTTCCGCGGTGCTGGCTGACCTTGAGATCACGCTGGTCTCGCAGGCCGAGCTGGGCGTTGGCCCGGTCGCGGAACCGGCATTGACCTTTGTTGAAAACGCGCTGATCAAGGCGCGGCATGCAGCCGCGGCCACCGGCTTGCCGGTGCTTGCTGACGATTCCGGATTGCTGGTCGATGCGCTGCACGGTGCTCCCGGTGTCCGCTCCGCGCGCTACGCGGGCCTGCCCTCGCACGACGCCGCCAACAATGCGCGGCTGCTAGACGCGCTGCGCGCAGTATCCGATCCCGGGCGCGGGGCACATTTTCTCTGTGTGATGGTGGTGCTGCGCCACGCCGAGGACCCTGATCCGCTGATCGTGAGCGGCCGCTGGCAGGGCTCGATCCTGTCCGCGCCGCGCGGCGATGGGGGCTTCGGCTACGACCCGCTGTTTTTCGATCCGCACTCGGCCTGCAGCGCTGCCGAGCTCGGCGCCGTGGCCAAAAACCGTGTGAGTCATCGCGGTCAGGCCCTGGCCCAATTGCGCACAATGCTGCCGGCATGGCTGCGCGCGGCGCACGTCACGGCGCCGGCATGAAGCCGGCGTCGGAGGTCGGCACGGCGACGCCTGCGCCTGCGCCAGAGGCCTCGCCTCCCCTCTCGCTCTACATCCATGTGCCGTGGTGTGTACGCAAGTGTCCGTACTGCGATTTCAATTCGCACACCGCGCCCGACGCCCTGCCGATCGATGACTACGTGCGCGCGCTGCTGGCGGACCTTGATTTCGATCTCGCGGCGAACGCGGGTGAGTCGCGTCCGATCCACAGCATCTTCTTCGGCGGTGGTACGCCGAGCTTGATGCCGGGCGGGGCCATCGCCCGAATTCTCGAGGGTGTGGCCGCGCGGCTCACACTGGAACCGGGCTGTGAGATCACCCTCGAAGCGAATCCGGGCACGGTCGAGCACGACGCCTTCGCGGCGTATCGCGTCGCGGGTGTCAATCGGCTGAGCCTGGGCGTGCAAACCTTTGACGATGCGGCGCTGGCGCGGCTCGGGCGCATCCACGATTCGGTGCAGGCTGCGCGTGCGATCGAGGCGGCTGCGATCGCGGGCTTCGACAACTTCAATCTCGATCTCATGTTTGCCCTGCCCGAGCAGGACGTCGACGCGGCACTGCGCGACATCGAGCGCGCGCTGGCCTTCACACCCGCGCATCTGTCGCACTACCAGCTCACCATCGAACCCAATACCGTGTTCGCAGCGAAGCCGCCGACGCTTCCGGAGCACGACGCTGCGTGGCTGATGCAGGAGGAATGCCAGCAGCTCCTGACGAACGCGGGCTACGTGCAGTACGAGGTTTCCGCGTGGTCGCGGCCGGGGTGCGCGTGCCGGCACAATCTCAATTACTGGGGCTATGGCGACTATCTCGGCATTGGAGCCGGTGCGCACGCGAAGCAATCCACTGCGGGACTCGGCATCACGCGACAGTGGAAGCTCAAGCAGCCGCGCGCGTACCTTGCGGCGGCCGGTACTCCGGCGCAGATCGGCGGCACACAGCGCATGACGGCAGTCGAGCTGCCGTTCGACTATGCGCAAAACGCCTTGCGACTGTTCGGTGGGTTCGAGCTGGCGGACTTCGAGTCACGCACGGGGCTTGCTGCATCGACGCTGGGTGCGCCGCTGTCGAAGGCGCTGGAACTCGAACTGGTCGACGTGCATGCAGGCCGCGTGACACCCACGGAGCGGGGCCGCAATTTCCTCAACGATCTGCTGCAGCTGTTTTTGCCTGCAACCTCAGATCGACACGCGGCAGCCGCGAGTGAATGGCAAGGCATCGCGGTGACGGAGCGTCGCGGGCATGAACTGGAGCGAGTGCGATGATCGACTTCCTGCGTGTGGATTGCCCCTACTGCGGCGAACACTTCGAGTCTCCATTCGACACCTCGGCCGGCGACGCCGTTATGACCGAGGATTGCGCGGTGTGCTGTCGCCCGATCGTCATGCATCTGGTCGTGGATGACGAGGGCGACGCGCAGCTGCGTTGCCGCCGCGAGCAGGATTGAGCGCTGCGCGGATTGCGGATTGTGGGTTGCGCTGCTTGCAGATCCCGGCGCCGCCGGTTGCGCGCCGCGCGCCGCGACCCGCCAGGTGACAGTCTTTATGCCGCGCGCGCAGCTCGATTGTCTGTTGCGCACGCGACGTGGCTACACTGTCGCCGTCAGGTGTCCATCCGCTCGCGCGGATGGGTGAAACGGGAAGCCGGTTTGATTCCGGCGCTGCCCCCGCAACGGTAAATCGGTCACATCGTTTTCTTCGGTGTCGCGAAAGGTCGTAAGACCCTCGCGCGCCGGCCACTGCGGTCATGCCGCGGGAAGGTGAAGCGATGGTCCGCGGCACGCGATCGATATTTCGCACCGTGGACAACCGATGAGCCCGGAGACCGGCCTGGCATCGATCGAGCCGTCCCGCGGCCGATCGCCGGATGCATTGCGGCGGGCAATGCGGTCTTCGGCCGCGTTGCATACGCCGACGATCGCTGCTCCTTAGCTCTGCACCGTGCTTCGCGGGTGAGCGCAACGGAGTCCTGAATGAATCGTCGACTGTCTTTTTTCTGCGTGGCGGCCCTCGTCGCCGCATTGCTGTCACCCCTGGCCGCAGCGGCCAGCCGGGTCCGAGAACAACCGGCGGTACTGGTGACGGCCAACCGCCGCGTCGAGTCCATCGACGACACGCTCGCGCATGCCACGCTCATCGAACGCGCCGAGATCGAGTCAACCGGAGCGCGTGATGTGCTCGAGCTGTTGCGCCGCTTCGCCGGCGTGGAACTGGCCCGCAGCGGTGGCCCGGGGCAAAGCACGTCGGTCTTTCTGCGTGGCACCAACTCCAATCACGTGCTGGTGCTGATCGACGGCGTACGTGTGGCTTCCGCCAACCAGGGCAGCTTCGACTTCGCGCATCTGCCGCTGGCGCAGATCGAGCGCATCGAGATCGTGCGTGGGCCGCGCGCTGCCTGGTGGGGCTCCGACGCCATCGGTGGCGTCATCCAGATCTTCACCCGCGTGCCCGAGGGCGTGACGGCTGCGGTACGCGCGGGCTCGCTGGGTCACACGGAGGCGCACGCCGCCGTCGGCGGCAACCGCGGGCCAGAAGGCGCCTCGTTTGGAGCCACCGCCGGGGTGATCGACATTGACGGCATCTCGGCCCAGCTGCCAGGCGGCTTCGCTTTCGATCCCGATCGGGACGGCTATCGCAACCGCCACGTTTCGCTGCGTGGCGCCATGCCGCTGGGCAGCCAGCGGCTTGGCGCCAGCCTGCTGGTGACCGACAGTGATGTCGAGTTCGACCAGGGCACCAGTGCCATCGAGACGGCGTCGGGCGGCGTCACTCTCGCCGGAGCAGTCGGCTCCAACTGGCAACAGAACCTGGTGCTGGGCTACGCCCGTGATCGGTTGGAGACGCCGGACTTCTTCTCGCTGTTCCGCTCGAGCCGCAGCAGTCTCGACTGGCAGATCGCGCGCCCGTTCACAGCGGGCGGCGAGCTGGTGCTCGGAGCGCAGTGGTTGCGCGAGAGCGGTGAGTCGATCGACACGTTCGGCGGCAGCGCCGACTTCGATCGCAGTCGCCGCAACGCGGCCGCGTTCGCAACGTATGCGCAGGACTTCGGCAGGCAGCGCATTGAAGTCGCGGTCCGGCACGACGACAACAGCCAGTTCGACGGCCACACAACCGCGCAGGCCGCCTACGGCATCGGGCTTTCCGAAAGCGTGCGGCTGTACGGCTCATGGGGTCAGGGGTTTCGCGCGCCGAACTTCAATGAGCTCTACTCCCCGGGATTTGGTGGTGACTTCGCCGGCAATCCTTCGCTCGCGCCCGAATCCTCGCGTTCGGTCGAGGCCGGTCTCGTCTGGCAACTGCAACCGGCGCAGCGCCTGCGCGTGGATGCCTGGCGCACGCGCATCGAGGATCTGGTTGCCTTCTCCGGACCGCGCTTCGGCGCCGTGAACGTGGGCCGTGCCGCCATCGACGGCGTGGAGGTCGTACACGAGTGGCAACAGGGCAGCTGGCGGACGCGGCTCGACGCCACATGGCAGAACGCGCGAGACCAGGCCACGGACCTTGATCTGCCGCGCCGCGCAAGCCGCAGGGCCTCCGCTGCAGCGAACTATCGTTTCGCCGCCGGCATCGATCTCGGCGTTGCCATCGACGCATCCGGCCCTCGCCCCGACCCGTTCGGTGCGCTCGGCGGCTATGCGCTGGTGCATGCCACGCTGGATTGGCCGCTATCCGAGCGCTGGCGCCTGCATCTGCGCGGAGACAATCTGGCGGATCGTGACTACCAGCTCGCTGCGGGATTCGGACAACCGGGTCGCACATGGCTGGCGACGCTGGTGTTCACGCCCTGAACGTGGAGAGCCTCTGCCGCCCCTTCCTATGCATTGCTGGCTGGCACGCGGGAGTCCGCGCCCCCTACAATCGAAGTCTGTCTGGCCGTTCCGGGGAAGTGAGTGTCCGAGTTCGGTCCTCCTGCGGGTGAATCCGATCATGTCGTCAGTCTGCGCAACAGCAGCCTGCCGGCACGCCCGCGTGCCGCACTGGAAGCGCTGTTCTCGGTCGCCAGCAGCAACTTCGAGCAGCATCTGCAAACGGCGCTGACCGAGTTCGAACAGCATCTGTTCCGCCTCGCCGATCAGGCGCGCTCCAACGAAACGCAGCAGCAGCACCTCGACGCCATGCGTGATGTGCGCCGCGCCCGCGCCGACGTCGCTCCGCGATTCCTGCTGCGTCTGGAACATGCACTCGCCAGCATTGATCGCCAGGTAGCTCCGCCGAATTTCGTGAGACCAAGGCTCAGCGCCTCGCACGAGCTCTCGCTGGTCGACAAGAGCAGCCTCGAGGAGCAGCTCGCGCTGCAGGAAATCGCGACGCGCGCGGAGCTGCGATATTCGCAGCTGCTGTTTCTGCTCGGCCAGCGCTTCGGCGTCATGGCAGGTCGCCAGGCTTTCGAGACGGACGAATTGCCGCTCGGGCCATGCCGTGTGTGCGAGTGCCTGCGCACGGCGGTGACGTGTCTTGATCTCAATCAGGATTACCGCATCCAGTTCTACCGGATCGCGGACCGACTGCTGTTCGCCAGTGCCGAACCCCTGTACGTGCTGTTCAATGAGGTGCTGATCCAGCACCGCATCCTTCCTCACCTCGGTTTCCAGCTGCCGCGAATCCGCCGCGAAGAGGCGGGTGTGGATGGTCCGGGTGCGAGCGCCAAGCCGGGGCCGGCCGCTGTAGCCGACGCGCCGGCTGCGGAAGCCGCGGCCAACGATCCGGATTTGCCCCCTGCGTTCCGTAATCCCATGACTGGTTGGCTGGGCGCACCGGCCGCCTCGGGCGAGAGCCGCAAGGCGGGGCCCGAGGCCACGGAGACGTTCGAGAATCTGCGCAGTCTGCTGGCCTGGCGACGACCGTCGGAACCCGAGCAGATCGAGGGGGGCAGCGCAGAAGGCGCAACCACTCCGGAGGATCTGGACGTCGTGCTGCGGGAACTCCAGTCCAAGCCGCAGGCGCCTATCCAGATCGAGGGTCGCAGCGTGCCGCGCACGCTCAACCACCTGCGCCAGGATCTTCTCAATTACCTGCGCCAGATCGGACCGCAGGGCGGTACCCCGCGACTCGCCCCGGAGGACAACGACGCACTGGAGTTGCTCGGACTGATGTTTGAACAGCTGGGTCGCGACCAGCGCCCGGACAGCTCGATGCAGCAACTGCTCGGCAAGCTGCAGATTCCCATCGCGCGCATCGCACTGCGCGACAAGCGCTTCTTTACGCGGCCCGATCACCCGGCGCGCGAACTGCTCAACACGGTGGCGGAGGCTGGGCACTATTGGCTGGACGAGGAAAGCGACGACCGCAATCTTGTCGAGCGCATGCAGAATGTCGTCGACCGCGCCAATTTCGAGTTCGAGAGCGATGTACGCGTGTTCGAGGAACTCAGCGGCGATCTGTCGCGGCAAATCGGCACCATGGTGCGCAAGTCGGAGGTCGCCGAACGCAGGCACGTCGAGGCCGCGAAGGGACGGGAAAAGCTCGAGGCGGCGCGTTCGGCTGCGTCGCGTGCCATCGATGAGCGGGTTGCACGCCACAGCCCACCGGCCCTGCTGCGGACGCTGCTGGAGCAGGCGTGGGCCGACGTGCTGGCGCTCACCATCCTGCGTCATACCGAATCCAGCGAGATCTACCGGCGGCGGGTCAAGACCGCCGATCGGCTCATCGAAGTGCTGGAGAAAGGCAATGCCGCGGAACTGCCGCAGACCCCCGAGACACTCGCCCTGCGCGAGGAAGTCGAGGCGGGCCTCAAGCAGATCGGCTATCACGACGCGGATGTCAGTGCGCTCAACGCGCGACTGTTCAAGGATGCTCCGGGGGAGACCACCGATCCGACGTCGCTGACCGAACTCACCATACGGCTCAAATCGCGTTCCCGCCTGGGCGTCGACTCGACAGCTGCCGGGGCCGGACTTTCGACCGCGGCAGCCGGCAGTACGCTGTCGACCTCTGCCAAGCCGCAGGCAGCGCCGCTCACCGAAGACGAGATGCGCGCGCGTCACAATCTGCTTTCGCTGCCGTTCGGGACCTGGTTCGAATTCACGATCAATCAACAGGGCCAGACCGTGCGCCGCAAGCTCGCGTGGTACTCGACCCTGAGCGGCAATTGCCTGTTCGTGAACCAGCGCGGTGCACGCACGGAAGAACGCACGCTCGACCAACTGGCACGCGAGCTCACCCGCGGCAACGTCACCGTGATCGAGGCCAATCCGCAAAACCTGCTCGAAAGGCGCTGGGGCGCGCTGGTGGCGAGCCTCAAGTCCACGACCGGCCTCGGTCGCGGACCCGAACAGCCATCGGCCGCCAGCCGATGAGCGAGCGGCGGCGCGCAACCCGCAAGCCCATTGGCGACCGCCTCGTCGTCACGGATGCCATGACGGGCGAGGAGATCGGCGTCATCGGCAATCTGTCGCACGATGGTTTGCTGCTCATCCTCAAGCGCCCGATGCCGCCCGATACGCTGTTCCAGGTTGCGTTCCACATTCCGGACGGACGCGGCAACGACCTCGTGGAAGTGGGTCTGCACGAGCAGTGGACGGAGAAATCCGACGCCAGTGGCCTGATCTGGGCAGGCTTCCGCATCATCGACATGGCGCCGGAGGAGCGCGAGCGCTTGATCGCCTTCGTCGGCGACTAGGGCCGCGTCACCTGCGCAATCCGACGCGCATCGCGTGTCACGACCGCCGCGGCGCTGGCGGCACATCCGATCAGGAGGCTTTGCCCATGCCCGAGCATCAGTTGCCCTCGCTCTACGCCGCCCATCTCGAGATCCAGATGCAGCGCGCCGCACGTGCACTCGAGACCGGCGGCTTCGATCACCTGGTGATCGCCAGTGGCCGTCCGCGCCTTCAGTTCATGGACGACCTGGGCTATCCCTTCCGCGTGCATCCGCATTTCAAGGCGTGGGTGCCGCTGACCCACCTGCCCTCGAGCTGGCTGGTTGCCACACCCGGGGAACGCCCGCGGCTCGTGTATTACCAGCCACGCGACTACTGGCATGTGGTGCCGGACACGCCTGCGGGTTACTGGGTCGAGGATTTCGACATCACCGTTGTGCGAACGCCGGAGGAAGCGCGTGCGCATCTGCCGCCAACCGCCCGGCGCTGCGCGGTGATCGGCGAGGTGGACGATGCGGTCGGCGACATCATTCCGGACAATCCGCCCGCCGTGGTCGAGTACCTGCATTACCACCGCGCATTCAAGACTCCCTATGAGCTGACCATGATGCGCGTGGCCAGCAAGATCGGCGTGCGTGCGCACGTGGCGGCGCGTGTCGCGTTTGAGCGCGGCGACTCGGAGTTCGGGATCCACCTCGCCTATTGCGCGGCGGCCGGACAGGGCGACGGCGATCTGCCCTACGCCAACATCATCGCGCTCAACGAGCACAGTGCCGTGCTGCACTACACCGAGCTGCAGCGAGCCGCGCCCGCACGTCGCGACAGTTTCCTGATCGACGCCGGTGCCAGCTTCCACGGTTACGCCTGCGACATCACGCGCACCCATGCGGGCTCCGGAGCCGATGATTTCGGGTCCTTGATTGCATCGGTCGATGGGGTGCAGCAGCAGCTGTGCGCCGACGTGCGCGCCGGGCAGGATTACGCGGCACTGCACCTCGAGGCACATCGACTACTGTCAGGCGTTCTGCGCGAGCATGGATTCATTCGCTGCACCGCCGAGGAAGCGGTTGATCGCGGCGTGTCCTCGACCTTCTTTCCGCATGGTCTCGGCCACGGGATCGGCGTGCAGGTTCACGAGGTATCGGGGTTTGCGGCGGACGAGAGCGGCACGGAGATTGCGCGTCCGCCCGGCCATCCGTACCTGCGCCTGACGCGCACCCTCGCACCCGGCATGGTGGTCACGATCGAGCCCGGCCTCTATTTCATCGACATGCTGCTGGAGGAGTTGCGGGCGAGCTCCGCCGGCTCCCTGGTGGACTGGAACCGCGTCGACGCCTTCCGGCACTACGGCGGCGTGCGCATCGAGGACGATGTGGCGGTGACCGCCGCTGCGCCCGAGAACATGACGCGGGACGCCTTCGCCGCCCTGGCCTGAGCCGCGTTGGTGTGCTTGAGTCCGACGGGCGTGCAACCGCGCCCGTCGCGCGGACTGCTGGACTTCACCAATCGTTGGCTTGGATTGAAATTTCCGGGCCGTCACGCCTGCGCGGCGGCGTCGCATTGATCAGGTTGTCGCCAGCATGCGCTCGATCTCGACCGCATCGCGCGGTGCATCGCGACTGAGCACATCGGGACCCTTGCGGGTGACGACCACATCGTCTTCGATGCGGATGCCGATCCCGCGCCAGCGCGCCGGCACATCGAGTGCATCGGCTGCTATGTAGAGCCCGGGCTCGACGGTGAGAACCATTCCGGATTCGAACTGCCGGAATACGCCGTCGATCCGGTAGTCGCCGACATCGTGCACGTCGAGACCCAGCCAGTGGCCCGTCTTGTGCATGTAGAAGCGCCGGTAGTCGCCGCGCTCGATGTTGCCCGCGAGATCGCCCTTCAGCAGCCCCACGTCGATCAGGCCCTGGGTCAACACCGACACCGCGCGATCGTGCGGCTCGTTCCAGGCGGCATCGACCACCACCGCCTCGATCGCAGCTGCCTGCGCGGCGAGCACGATGTCATAGAGCGCGCGCTGCGCTTTGGAGTAGCGACCGCCGATGGGCCAGGTGCGGGTCACGTCGCTGGCGTAGCCATCGAGCTCCGCGCCGGCGTCCACCAGCAAGAGATCGCCCTCACGCAGCGGGTCGCGGTTGTCGCGGTAATGCAGGATGCAGGCGTTGTTGCCGCCGCCGACGATCGGCTCGTAGGCCGCGACCGCGCCGGCGCGATGAAACACGTAATGGAGTTCGGCGGCGATGGTGGCCTCGCTCTCGCCTGCGCGCGCCAGGCGCGCGGCGCGGACATGGGCCTCCACAGCGACGCGTGCCGCGCGCCGCATCGCCGCGATTTCCGTGCGTGACTTGATCAACCGCATCTCGTGCAGCAGATGCCCGATCTCCCCGATCTCGTGCGGTGGCTGCGCGCCGCGCCGCACGTCGGCGCGCAAGCGGTTGATCCAGCCGAGCAGCCGCTGGTCGAACTCGACGTCGCGACCCATCGGGTAGTAGACCCGCCCGCGACCTTCGATCAGCCCCGGCAGGATGTCGTCGATGTCGTCGATCGGAAACGCGTCGTCGAATCCGTACTGTCGCTGCGCGCCCTCCGGGCCCACGCGGACACCATCCCAGCGCTCACGATCAGGATCGCGATCGCGGCAGAACAGGATTGCCGCTCCCTGCGCGCGTCCGGGGACCAGGGCGATCACTGCCTCCGGCTCGGGGAAGCCGCTCAGATAGTGGAAGTCGCTGTCCTGGCGGTAGGGATAGTAGGAGTCGCGGCTGCGCACGCGCGGTGGCGCAGCAGGCAGGATCACGGCGCTGTCGTCGCCGGCAATGCGCATCATCTCTGCGCGACGGCGCGAGAATTCGGTGGGCGCGATCATGCCTGCGGAGCCATCGATCAGTGCCGCAGCGGGATGGATTGCGCCAGCGTCGCCAGCGCCTCCATCAGGAATCCGTGGATTTCCTCGAGCGAAGCGGCCTCTTCGGGCGGAAGGGTGGACGTCGGCAATCGCGTGCCGGCGATCCGCGCCAGCGCGTCGAGGGCCTCAGCTACCGGCGTGCCTGTGTCGGGTGACGCGCCGGCAATGCCGTAGCCCCCGAGGAAGCCCCCGCACCATTCGATCAGCCCGCTCGCGCGTGCTTCGAGGCCCGCGCTTTCTGCATCCGGCAAAAGCGGGCGATGTGCGCCGGCGGCATCCGTCTGCGCGGCCAACGTCTGTTGCACCAGATCATCCAGCAGCAGCGCCGCATCCGAGCCGCGTGCCGAATCCGGCGCCGGCTCCAGCAGCAGGGCCTGCTGCCAGCGATCCGTGGTGAGCTTGCCTCCGCCCAGCAACAGCCCAACCAGCGAGCCGTGCAATTCGGAGGCTCCGCAGCCGAGACCGATCTCGTCGGTGGCGCGATCGATTCGAGCGTGTCGGCTCATGCAGAACTCCGGAGACGTTGGTCGATGCCAGGAACCCTTTGAATAATGCCACGCCGACGTCACTGCCATTTCTGCACGCCCGTCAACACGCGGCGGCGAAGCCATGCCTGCGCGATTGAAATCCGCGGCGGCAAGGAACGTGGTGTGGCCACAGCGGCTCAAGTGACCGGCTCAAAAACAGGGGTGATGCCACGGAAATGCCGGTGTTCCGAGATCTCTGGCCGGGCAAACGGCATCGGTGCGCGCCTGCGGACGGGAAGTGCCGCGTTCGGCGCAGCGAAGCCGTGGCTGCCACGGTTATGCTTGGGTGATGGATCCGCTTCCGCATGCTGTGCCGCAGGTTCGAGCCGCGAGTCCGATCACGCACGCACTGACCTGGTTCGCGCTCGCCCTGGCACTGGTGTCTGCCACGGCAGCGGCGACCGAGCGGGATTTCTATTTCCGACGCATTTCCGGGGATTCCGACCTCGCACAGAACACCGTGCACGCCTTGCTGCAGGACCGGGACGGGCTGGTCTGGATCGCCACCCAGGGCGGGCTGCACCGCTACGACGGTTACCGCTTCGAGCTGATGCAGCATGACCCCGAGATTGCCGGCAGCCTGCCAGACAACCTCGTGACCGCACTTGCCGAGAACGATCAGCGGCGCCTCTATGTCGGGACCAACAGCGGCAATCTGGTGCTTTACGACCGCGGCCTGGATCGTTTCACTCCAATCGCGTCCACTGACAATGACGCAGCACCGCGTGGGCCGGTGGGAGCGCTGCTCGCCCATCCAACGCTGGGTCTCCTGATTGGAGCGTCCACGGGAATCGATCGGCTCGACCGCAGCGACAAGCTGCGTCCGCGACTGACGCTCGAACCCGGCGCCAACGGCAATTTGCCGATCAACGGCTTGGCCGACGATGGCGCCGGTGGTGCGTGGATCGCCACGGACCGCGGCATCTACCGCCTGCAGCCCGAGCCGCTGCGCGCGGCACGGATCGCATCCGAGCAGCTGACCGGGCGCGTCAACGCCGTGCTGGACGACGGCAAAGGCGGTGCATGGGCCGGGGGGGCCGATGGCCTCTGGCATATCGGATCCGACGATGTCGCGGTACTGGTGTGGCGGCTCGCGCCGGGTCGCTCCGTTTCCCTGCGCACCGACATACGCGCGCTTCGCCGTGACGCGCGCGGCCGCCTGTGGATGGCGGTCTATGGTCGCGGCCTCGCCGTGTTCGACCCTTCGTCTTCCGCATTCGAGCTGCTGCGGCACGACCCGGCATTGAACGGCACCTTGCCGGAGGACTTCGTGCGATCGCTGATGATCGACCGCGCCGGCATGCTGTGGGTCGGTGGCGATACGCGCGGCGTCGCCCTGGTCGACCCGGCGGGTGCGCGATTCACGTATGTCGTCGACGATCGCGATGTCGCCAGCACCATCGCTGCCAACAACATCCGGGCGCTGGTGCCCGATGGTGAGTCGCGTCTGTGGGTCGGCACCGACGGTGACGGACTCAAGCGCTACGACCTGCTCGCGCGTTCGTTCGAGGATTTCACTCAGCCGCTGATCGATGCGGTCGGCTTCGGCGTGAAGTCGCTGGTCCTGCGCATTTTCGCGGTGGTGCCGGGCGTGGAAGGTCGCTGGTGGGTAAGCACCAACATCGGCGTGTTCGATCTGGATCCGGCGGCGCACAGCGCGCGCATTCTGCCCATCGATCCCGTCGAGCCCAACTCATTGCGTTCGCACACCGTACGGGCGATGGTGCGAACGCCCGCCGGAGATCTCTGGATCGGCATGGCCGACACCGGCGTGGTCAAGGTTCCGGCAGACGGCAGCGACTGGCAGGAATATCGGCACCGTGCCGAGGGCGCGGATTCGCTCTGGTCCGACGCGGTACTGACGCTCACGCTGGATCGGCGGGGGCGCCTGTGGGTCGGCGGATTCGATGGACTGAGCGTGCTCGATACCGCCACCGGCAAGATCACGCGCGTGCCGCGGTCCAGCGCGGCCACCTCGGACCTTGGCAGCAACCTGATTCGTACTGTCTACGAGACGCGCTCCGGATCCATCTGGGTCGGCACCCACTCGGGACTGCATCAGCTGCTGCCATCGGAGGCGGGAACGTTTCGCTTCAAGCGCTATCTGGCCAGGCATGGTCTCCCGGATTCCACCGTCTACGCGATCGAGGAAGACAACAAGGGATTGCTCTGGATCGCCACCAACCGGGGGCTCAGTCGCTTCGACACGGCGCGCCGCGTATTCCGCAACTTTGTGCCGGGCGACGGCCTGCAGGCATTCGAGTTCAACTCAGGGGCCTCCGCGCACCTGCGGGACGGCACCATGGCGTTTGGTGGCGTGCAGGGTTTCAACCTGTTCGATCCGGAGGCCATCGTTGATTCCGCGTATGCGCCAAAGGTGATCCTGACCAGCTTCCGGACCGGCGGCGCGCGACAGATGGTGCAGCGTCCCGGCGGTCTCAGTCGGCTCACGCTGCCGCAGAAGGACCGATGGTTCGCATTCGAATTCGCGGCGCCGGATTTCGGAACCGCCGGTCGCACGAAATTCCGATACCGCCTCGAAGGCTTCGACGACGACTGGATCGACAACGGGACGCGCAACGAGATCTCCTACACCAATCTCGACGCGGGCGAGTACAAGCTGCGTGTCGCCGCCACCAACCATGACGGGCGCTGGAGCCCGCACGAGCTGACATTCCCGCTGCGGATCCTGCCGCCGTGGTGGGCGTCTCTGCCCATGCGGCTGGCGTACGTGGCGCTGGCAATGCTGATCCTGTCCCTGTTCCTGTACGCCGCCCATCGACGGCGGCTGCGACTGCGCCAGTACCACCGCGCACTGCGCGAGCGCGACGAGCGACTGCGCGTGGCGATCTGGGGATCGGGCGACGAATTCTGGGACTACGACCTCGAGGCGGAAAGGCTTTACCGCATCGGTGCGGACTCGCTGCTGGGAATGCCTTCGGAGCAATCACTGTCTGCGAGCGACTGGCGCCACAACGCGGTGCACCCGCATGATCTCGCTGAAGTGGAGGCGCGCTTCGAGGCCCACGCGCAGGGCAAGACTTCGCACTACGAATCGCAGCATCGAATCCGCAATGCCGAAGGTGACTGGGTCTGGGTGCTCTCGCGCGGCAAGGTGGTGGCGCGCGACGAGGACGGACGCGCCACGCGCATTGCAGGTACCGCACGGGATGTGACCCAGATCCGTCATGCCCAGCGCGAACGCCTGATCGCGCAGCAGGTGATCCAGAGCATGAGCGAAGCGGTTTCGGTGACCGATCTCTCGTTCCGGTTCGTCTCGATCAACCCGGCCTTCACCCGGACGCTGGGCTACTCGGAGGAAGACCTGCTCGGCCGCGATGCCGGCATTCTCAACGCTGCCCAGCATGACGAGAATTTTTACGAGACGGTGCGTGCCGCCGTGGTGGAACATGGCCGCTGGACCGGCGAGATCTGGCAGCGCTGCAAGAACGGCGAGGAGCTGCTCTGCGCCGTGGACATCATCGAGGTCTGCGACAACCACCGCCAGCGCACGCATTTCCTCGGCGTACTGACGGACATTACCGAGCGCAAGCGTGTCGAGCAGGAATTGCGTTATCTCGCCAATTACGACGGGCTCACAGGTCTCCCGAACCGGGCACTGCTGGGTGAGAGACTTGCGCACGCACTGATCCGGGCGCGCCGCAATGGCATGCGCGTCGCGGTGTTGTATCTCGATCTTGACCGCTTCAAGCACATCAACGACTCGCTCGGCCATACCGCCGGGGATCGCCTTTTGAAAGCAGTCGGCACGCGCTTGCGCGCTACCGTCCCCGAGTCCGCCACCGTGGCGCGCCTGGGCGGGGACGAATTCACGGTGGTGGTGGAAAATCTGGTGGAGATCAGCGAGGCCGAAGTGCTGGCCCAGCGCGTGCTGGATGCCTTCACCCGACCGCTGGAAATCGATGGGCGCACCGAGTTCGTGATCTCTCCCTCCATCGGCATCAGCATCTCTCCCGAGCACGGCCTCATCCCGACGGATCTGCTGAAGTTCGCCGACGCTGCCATGTACCAGGCCAAGGATCGAGGTCGCAACACCTATCTGCTTTACGACGATGCCATGGACGCGCGCAACCGCATGCGCGGCGACTTGTCCGCGCGCCTGCAAAAGGCGCTGGAGAACCAGGAACTGCGCCTGGTGTTCCAGCCCCGCATGTCGCTTGACGACGGTCGCATCACGGGCGTCGAGGCGCTCCTGCGCTGGCGCAACGACATCAGCGGCGAGATTCCTCCCGCGGTGTTCATTCCGCTGGCTGAAGAGACGGGGCTGATCGTCGCCATCGGCGACTGGGTGCTGCAGGAAGCCGTACGGCAGATGGAAGCCTGGAGCGACGCGGGCGTCAACCTGCCGAACATGGCGGTCAATATCTCCATGCTGCAGCT
>JBBQNY010000031.1:0-24869 GCA_038330365.1 Lysobacterales bacterium
GGACCTCGATGAGATTTCCGAACTCGTCGTGCCGGTAGGCGATCACGCCGCCGGATGGGTCGGTGACCGACGACAGCGTTCCCACATTCGGGTCGTACGCGAGAGTCAGCGAACGCCCAAAGGCGTCGGTGATGGTGACGAGTCGATCCGTGCTGTCGTAGGCCAGGGTGTGCGTAAGTCCGCCGCGATTGGACACTGAAAGCAGCCGTCCTTGTGCGTCGTAGCGCTCGAGCTCGTCGGCGGGATTGAGGAATGTGAATCCTGTCGTGAGTCCGCCAGCACTCTGGCGTGTCAGCGTGCCCGGGAGGTTGCTGTCGCCGACGTAGAGGTCGTCACGACGATTGAATTGCCACCAGCCGCCGTCGGGACGGATCAGCAAAACCGCATCGGGAACCTGGTTCGGGGGATACGGCGCGCCGTCAATGGACGGCGGGAGCTGCACGCGTGCGAAGTAGTTGGCGGTCCATTTCGCGCCCATCCGATTTGCCGTGCGCGGCACGGCGCTGGCGTAGGTACGACGCCATGTCAGCGGGAAGGCACCGGAGCCCCAATAGTCACTCTCGGTCTGCCACTTGGTGCCGTCACCGGCGGTGGTGGGATTGCCGACCATCGGACCGCCGGCACCCTCGCCAGGCGATCCGCCACCGAAAGAAGACATCGCCGTGGAGACCAGCTCTGAGCCCACCGCGAACAGAGACGACGCCAGCATGCCGCCGAAGCCGCCGAAGCAAGCCGGTGAGAACGAGCAGATCACATCGTTGAGCGCTTCGATGCCGAGATCATCGAGGTCCGCTTGGCTGAGCAGTTCAATTCCTGCCTCGACCATCCTTACCCACATATAGACTTCGTACGCCGCCATGGCGTAGTTAACTGCGACCACTGCGATAGAGATCACACTGGCTATAGCCGCTCCGTAGGGTCCGAGCAGGCTGCTCATCGCGAGCAGCGCGAGTGCTCGTGCGCCAAGTTGAACGACCGTGCGCAGCAGATACTGCGTGGCCAACCGCGCGATCTTCAGCTTGCAGAGCACGGTGAGCACCACGGCTTTCGACACGCAGCCCACATCGATCCCGCCTGCCAACCCGCCTTCTATGCGGAACAGCGCGGCGCCCGACTCCTGGTCGAAGATGGCGTAGCCCGAGCCGGTCCAGCTTCCGCTGGTGACCTCGTCGCGGTGTGCCACGACAGTGAGCCCGGCCGCGGCGGCGTTGCGAATTTCGTTCTCCGCGTCTGCGGACAGATTCAAGACTTCGAGAACCGAATCCGCATTGGCGGCATTGATCTCGAAGATCGGCTGGCCCTGATCGATCGCGACTCGCATCAGAGCCGACGTGGAGACGTCTCCATCCTGGATCGGCGAACCCGAGATGAAATTCCAGGCGACGCTTTCAAACAGCGAACCCCCGGCGCCCATATGCTGGGTCACGAAGGATTCGCTCTGTGTTGCCGGCACGCTCAACGCCAGTCGGACAGCCTTGACGTCGGTGAGGTAGCCCTGGAAATAGCCGGTACGCGGAATGCCGAAGAAGTAGCGTGCCTGTAGCGGCATGGCGAACGCACCCACCGACGGCAGACGGACCGTGCGCCCGCCCGCGGCCAACGCCGACTCAAGGTCGAAGCGGTCGTGCAGCATCCAGTAGACGAGGCCGCCGTAGTACAGCCCTTCCTTGACGGGCAGAGTCGCGACATCGGCGGCCGACGCTGTCTCGCGCTCTGCGCGTTCGGGTGAAATGCCTGCCTGGTTGACCACGAAGGCGATGTGGCTGCCAGCCGCGAAACGGTAGGCCTCGGTCGACGTACGCTGGCCATGCGAGTCGCGGATGTCGGTCGTCCACGCCTGCAGGGTGCCCATGCGCACGGCGCTCGACTGCAGGATGGGCGTGTCGCCGAGCTTGAGCTTCGGCAGCACGTTGATCTGTCCTATGGGCATCGACTCGGCATTCAGTGCCGCGTACTGCGCGATCGCTGCGGCATCCGCAGCCGTTGCGGGCGCGTGCTCGACGAACAGGCGCTGGTTGCCGATCCGGGCCAGCGGAATCTCGACGACTTCAGTGGGGGAGTCGTAGTCCACGTAGTTGCCGTTGGCGAAAAACTGCACTCGTAAGCTGTGCTGCAGCTCGCTTGGTACCAGGCTGAAGCGCTGCGGCTCGCCGAACTGTGTCTGGTAAGGCAGTGCGCCTTCCAGCATCAATGTGTCGAGCTGGACGATATCGCGCTGCGGGAAAAGATCCGCACCTGTGGCAGCGGGATTGGCCGCGAGGATCCGCGCCGACTCTTCCCTCGCGACCTGCTGCAAGCTGCTATCGAGGGTCAGGTAGTCGAATCCCGTGATGCCGCCGTCCGCGCCAACCTGCGCACCCAAGGCAAAGTTGCGCACTGCGGCGTCGACGGCGGGTCGTGTGCGCTCGCGCCAGGACACTTCGGCTTGGTAGGTAAACTGCTTGAACGAGGCGTCCATCTGGACCCACTGGTCGGGAACGCGATTGCGTGCGCCTCGCGAGGGCACGAAATCGACATAGGCTTCGATCCAGACGTGCGCGAAGCGCACGCTGCGAATCTGGCCCGCGCCCGTGATGCCGATGGACGGAATTTGACCTTTCTGCATCAGATCCACTGCCATCGCCGCCGTCGGAATGTCGCCCAGCCAGTTGCGTACGCGCGCCTCGGGGATTTCGGCGAGTCCCGACACGTAACGCGATGGCACACCCGATACGCGCAGGAGCGCGAGCGTCAGGCTCGCGATATCCATTGCGTTGCCGTGGCGGTTCAGCAGCGTCAGTCCTGCACCCTGGATCGAACCATGGGTGGGATCGAATTCGATGTTGTTGTAGACCCAGTTGCGGATCGCCACCGGGTTGCCCTCAAGCTGCAGTGCCAACGCGCGAATCTCGTCGGTGAAGCGGATCTCCTCGGTCTCCGCCGTGTCCTCGGCGCCGGGCGGCGGCAGATTCGCCAGTGCACGCGTCGCGACCGGCTGAGTATCCTCTGCCGTCAGCGCAGAAAGCGCGTGAGCTGGCTGGAACGGAAGTCTGGACTTGTCGATTGACTGGTAGGACCTCGCACTCTGCTGTGTCGCCATCCAGTTGGCGAGATCGATCAGGGCCCGTGACGTCCGACTGCGATCGCCCGAGCGTTGGGATACATCGACCTCGACCGTGAGTCGATGAAATTCGTTGAGTTGGCCGCGCAGTTCCTGCACGAGGCTGGTGCTCCTCGATGCGATCGACGCGGGGATTCCCGCTTGCAGCATGGCGGCGCCTTCCTGCTGCCACTGGCCTTCGATCCCGGCCTCCAGGCTGCGCGACTGGAAAACCAGCTCCGAAATCTGCCGGGCCAACCGCAGCGCGTCGGCGTCCCCGCGCGCTGCTTCGACCTCCGAAGCTGAAGGCGAGACGGCTCCGGCGGGGCGGATTCTTCGCGTCAGCTCTGCGACGGACTCAAGCAGCGATGCCAGCGCATCGATTTGCGTGTCGAGGGTACCCAGCGGTTTGACGCCAGTGATCGGCGCAGCCGAAGTAGAAGCGCCGCCAAGCGTTTGCGGCGGCAGCTCCGCCTTCGAGACGGGAACCAGTTCCGCCGGCAGAGTGCGTGACTCGAAGCCGGAGGCGCTGCGCTGGGGATAGCTCTGTGCGATCGCGGCCGAACTGGTCGCGAGATAGCTACCGACAAGCAGAGAAACCACCAGTTGTCGCAAATAGATCATCAGCACGGCATCGAAGTCCTGTTCTGGCGGTTCATCGCTTGGGTCCCTTGCACAAGTGAAGGCCGATCGCTGTCATGGCAGCGGCTGCGCCTGGAACCAGCGATAGCCGGCGATCTGGAGCAGTCGGGAAACTTCAGTGCGCGCGATGCCCACGTTCGTCGATTGAATGGCCTGCAGCCGCTCGGAACCGTTCAGCAGGTGCAGGATCGCGTCATCGAAGCGCAGTTGCGCGATCGCATCGTCGGTCTGATCGAGGTTCGCGAGTGCCGCTGCACGTGCGGCGATCTCGGCGGGCGTAGAAACGGGCAATGCGGCTATCGCGGTACGCGCGCTGGCGAGTCTTTCGGCATACGTTCGGATCTGCAGATCGAGTGCGCTTTCGGAAACCTGTGTGAGCGTGGCTCCTGTCACCCGTGACAGAGTGGACGTGATGGTGACTGTTCCATCCGCCTCGACGATCCGCAAAGCCGCGTCGAAATCGCGGGAATCGCCCATCGCGAGCGGGAATCGCCACAACGCTGAACCAGGAGCAGTCTCATCGGCGACCGGATCGGTGGCTTCGATGGAAACGCCCGCCGGTACCCGCACCTGATTGGCGAGATTGAGCGCAGGGCCCTCATTCATCACGCTGGAGATCACCGGTACCCATGCGCCGGTAGAGAACTCGGAGAGCGGAGTCGGAACAGCGTAAGACATCGCGCTGTTGAGCAAGTCAAGGGGCGACACGGCAGAGGGGTTTGCCTGCAGCAGATCGATGAAATCGAACGCGAAAAGTGCTGTGCGCCCGCTACCATATCCGTTCGTGAAAATCGCTGGCGGACCACTTACCGCGCTGGCTCCGAACCGTGCGTGCGCGATTGCGCCTGTGGACTCATACAGGAGCCCACGCCCACTGACCGCAATGCTCGCGGGATCGAAAACCGCCGTATCTGCGACGCTGACCGTCGGGTCAGGACCGGAAAGTCGAGTCGTGAAGCGAACACCGAGTGAGGGTGTCGGCGTGGAATGTTGCCAGTCCACGCGACCGTCGAGGATCAAACCCTCTCCCCGGAATACTGCTTCAGTGACTTCGCGACCCAACTGCGCTTCCGCGATGTTCGCCGTTCCAGCAGCCCCCTCTCCCGGCAACAGCGGGTAGTGCCCGCTCAACCAGTACGTGTTGTAGCGTCCGCTGCGCAACTCCCGACGGAAGGACGCGACATCGTCGACCACTTTGTGAATCACGCCTTGTGACGTGAGGTACTGGTCCAGAAAAGTGCGGGCAGGATGGTTCTGGCAATGCGGCGCAGACTGGGTGCCGCCGTCCCCTTTGCAGAAGCGCAGGGCGAGCACTCTCGTATCAGCTCCGATCGACTGTTGGAGATCAACCGAAACATCCGGCGACCTCACGTGAACATCGGAGCGAGCCAGCACCAGTTCCTGACCCGATACCGTGGTGGCCAAGGAAGCGACATAGCTTCCTGGAGCGACGCCTGTCGTTTCCCAGTCTGCCTGGAGCGGTAATTGGCCACCCCGGGCGAGGTCGACGTTGAAGTTCCATGTGACGATGAGCGCCTGGGCTTCCAGATCCAGAATCGCAAGCCGGACCGGGAGCGCAATCAACGCGGCGTTGCCATCGTTCCTGATCGAAGCGGAGAGACCCACAACCATGCCGGGATCGACCATGGCAGGTTCAGCGACGAGGCTTCCCGAAAGCCCGACACCCGTGCCAGACGACGGCAGTACCGTAAAGCTCGCACTTCGCATATCGAGCGACCGGCCATCGTCATCGGCAAGCGTGAGTTCAACCGGGTACACGCCGGGCTCCGCCGAAGCGAGATCCAGGCCATCCATGAATTCCCGGCGGGTACCCGGAAGCAATTGCCCGACCTGATGGTGTGAAGTCAGCAGCAACGTGCCCGCCGGATTTCGAACACGAAGACTCAACAGGAGATTTGCGAGCGGCACATTCGCGCTTTGATTCAGGGCGCGGGAAGTAATCTGTACGCGGTCATTGGCCAGGTATTCGCTTCGATCCAGTTGCAGCTGCGCGATCGACGAAGCGGCGCCCACGTCCGCCACGACGCGAAGGCTGGTTTCCGCACGAGCCAGTTCCACGAGCCCCGACATGAGCGCTGCCCGCACGCTGTAATTGCCGGGCAGCGTGCTGCCGATTGGAAAGTCGCCCTGCGCCGTCGACTGCCCTGAAGCAGGCACCACGATTCCCGCAGATGCAAGGCTGCCGACGATCTCGCCGGCAGCATCTAGCACGGTGACACGCAGCTGTCCTGATGCCGGTGCGGCGTCGGGGTTCTGCAGGGTGGTCGTAATGCGTGCGATCGCACCAGCCGGATACTCCGGAGCATCCGTCGTGACGCTCATGGACACCCGGTCTTCGACGACCACCTTGGGGATAGCGATCGGGACGCGGACGTCACCCGCGACGAAGGAATTCCGGAACAGGAGGAATGCGCTGTCGACCGCGCTGCGCATCTCACCCCGCGACAGACCGGTCAGGTGCGTATCGAAGTTCAACGCGAGACCTTCCGCGGTCACATCGCGCAGACTCCACACATATTCCGTACGTCCATCGGGTTTCGCAAGCGAGGCTGCCGGAGGACGATCGAAGCCCGTCAGCATTTGACCCGAGCGGGTGAGAACGTGAGCCTCCACGCTGATCGCACCACAGGTCACCGGAACTGAATAGATGGCTCCCGTGCTGTGGTCCCACATCAGTATCCGGTTGCCGAAACGATCAAATGACAAGTAGTCGATGTCGGCGATACGTGGATCGATGCGGGAAACATCGAGCAATCCAACGACTTGTCCCGTCTTCGGGACCACCTGCGAGAGGACGCGCTCCTCTCCCTTTTGTCCAACCAGTTCCCAGTTCGAAGCGGTGATGTAGAAGTTTTCGGCACAGTCCGCCGTGATGGTTGGATAGCCGTCGCCTTCGAAGATCGGTTGATCCAGACCATTGGCCTGATCGAAGATCGATCGCGTCCGCCCGTCGGGCGAAATCTGCGAGACGGTATGCGAAGTGTTCTGTACGTACACGTTGTCGCGGCCGTCCACTGCAATCCCCAGCGGATCGGAGATGCCCAGCGTGGAGACCGTTTCCATCTGGCCGCTGGTTTGATCAAATCGGAGCAATGCCCCGTAGCTGCCAATGAGGACGCGACCGAAAGAGTCCACCGCGACGCCGTTTGAATTCACGGGGCCGAGATTCGTCAGGATCTGAAGCGCTCCCCCGGGAGCAACCCGCAGTACATCGATCGATGTGTCCGAGCTCCGTGACGAAGGAAGATAGAGGTTCTGGTCAGCGTCGATTGCCAGTCCGAACTGTGGCGAAATGCCCGACAACACTTCTGTTGAGATGCCTGAAGGTGAGACTCTCTTGATCGAGTCCTCATCGGTGAAGAAGATGTTCCCGCTGCGATCGGCGGTCATTCCCCTAGGGAAGGAAGTATCGACGAGTCTTCGAAACTGACCCGTCTCCACTCTCGATATTGAAGTGAAATCCGCCCCCGTAAGTCGCAAACGCAGCGGCACGGTTTGATGCCCGGGGGGGACTCTCGATGCCTGGACCGTAAAGTCACCGGTCGCGAAGGGCCCGACGTGCACGAAGTTGGTCGCCTGGCCCACCGTACCCTCGCGACTCACCTGCGCCTTGAAATCACCTCCGTAGGGTGGCGTCCAGTCGCCGAAGTCGATTGCGTGGATGACATCTGTAGCCGGCAGCGCCGGGACTTGGCGCGTGGCACGATGCACTACCGTGCCAACGGCTGGGGGCAGCGAGGCCACGCCGGGTTCAACGACGAAAAGGGTGTTGTAGTTCTGTTCCGTCAGCACCAGGGACCCATCCGAGCGAGCGCCTATTCCGGCCAGACTTGAACCGGATGGAAGCAGTGAAGAAATGGATCTTGTGGTGAAGCTGCCATCGGTCGCCGAGCGGTAAAGCTTTCCGTCTGCACCCGCTACGGTGAAGCCTCCACCAGCATCGATGGTCAACGCGGTGGGCTGGTCCAGTCCGGCGACGACGACTTCCAGTACTCCACCCTGGAAACGGAGCACCGTGCCGTTCGAATGCGACAGCAGCAGCACTTCCCCACCGGGGGCGACTCGCAAGCCGCTCAGATTGGAAATTCCCGACGCGAAGGTTTCAAAAATGCCGTTCCGAAGCGCGTGCAATTGCGAACGATGAGAATCTGCAGCAATGGGTGTGGCGCCCCCGGCTGACAGTGCTCCCAACCGGAATTCGCCTTCCGCCAAAAGTGTGACCTGGTGCGATGCGGGATCGACTGTGCTGATGCCTCTGTCGTGTGTGACGTGGATGGTTCCACCGTCGCTGACGGACACATCAGTCAAGCCGGAAATATTGGATGCCAGCAGCGTTGAGACACTGCCAGCGGCGCCCAGCCGAGCCAAGGTGCCGTTTCCATTCGCCACTAGCAGCCGACCGTTGGCATCAAGATCAAGGCCGGACGGCTGCACGATGCCCGCATGTCGATTGATCACTGCATTGTCCGAATCAATCTCGAACACCGCGCTCGTCGATTGATCCGCGATTACGGCACTACCGTCAGGCCGACCCACCGCGGCGGCGAGATTGGATGCTTCTGGAAACGCAAAGACATCGGCCTCTGTCCCATTCCATCTCAACAGTTGGTTGCCTTGTACACCCCAGGTGGCAGTCCCGCGTTGAAACAGGCTTTGTGCGGGGAACGGGCCGAGTCTGCGCGGATATTCACCGGAAGCAAACGCATAGAGCTGGTAACCGGCTACAAAGCGGAATTCGCTTCCCGCCCAGAGGATTGGACCGGGACTGAAGAACCCGTCTAGACGCGCCACTTCGGTCCCATTCGAGAATTCGACCAGGGAGTTCTCGCCCGGCAGTGACACCGTCAATCGCCCGGACGACTCAAGTACCGCGCTTGCAGGCGGGGGTAGATCGGCCGCCAGCTCCGTAATGCTTCCCGATTCCGGGTCGATCGCGCGTACGGTGTAGCTGGAGCCCGAGTACCCAACGGCCAGCAGTCGGCCATCGGAGCTGGAGTCCAGACTGTTTGCATAGCCGAGCTCCAGGAGCAGCTCCGTGCCGCCTCCGGGCAAGAGGCGCACGACACGCGACTGCTCCAGTAGCACGTAGATGTCTCCGTTCGAACCCTGTGCGATATCTGAAGGCGTCGCTCCGAACTGCCCTGCTTCACTGAACACGCCGGAGGCATCCATGCGCATGAGCCGATTGGATTGTCCATCGGCTATCAGCAACGATCCGTCGGTTTCGATGCCGAGTCCACGGATGAAAACGAACGGCATTTGGCCGATTTCAGTGCTCGATCCGTCGCTCGAAATCCTGAAGACCGAGTCGCTGGTCACGCCGTATCCACCGCCCACGCCATCCGGGATGAAGTCGCGAAATGCTGCATCGCGAACCAGCCTGCGCACCTGGCCCCCGTCTCGGACGGTCACAAATTTGTCGCTCATCGCGTACATCCGGCCTGCGGCATCAAGGCGCAGCCGATCGGGAGTGGAAACCAGGGTCTCGATGATCTCGACGGGTGCACCGCTATCGGACAGGCGGGCTATTCGGTTCGCTCCGCTTTCTGTCACCAACACGCCACCTTGGGGCGGTCTCACGACGCCAAATGGATTGTCGAGGCCCGTGGCGAAAGCGCTCTCAGTACCATCGACATCAATTCGCTGGACCGAGCCGGCCGTGGGATTGGTCACCAGAACTGCACCACTGGCATCCAGTGCAATGCCGTTGGGTGCGGAAAGTGCCATGGAAAGTACGTCGACAGCGTCGCCGGATTTGCGGGTGAGTCGTCCGTCACCGTTGGCAATGTAGAGTCGGCCCTGATCATCCTCGGTCATCGCCAAAGGCGTGTCGCTCAGGCCGCGGGCGTAGGTGGACACACTGCCGTCGACCGCAATTCGAAGAATGCTGCTTCCGGTCGGCAGCGCGACGAACAGATTGCCCACGTCGTCGACAACCAGATCCCCGGGATATTCCAGATTCTCGGCCAACACAGCGCGTGCTCCGCTGGCCGTGATTCTTTCGATGGTGCCATTGCCGGAATTCGAGACGTAGATCGAGTCGTTGCCACCGAGTGCGATGCCGCTCGGTCTATCGAAGTCGGCCAGGAAAGGCCGCACCTGCCCCGTCGCAGAAACTTCCGCAACCGTGTTGTCCCCATAATTGGTGACGAGGTAGCTACCATCGGGCTTGCGCGCGATACCGCTCGGCATTGCCAATCCACTGGACGCCAGCAGCGTGTCCGTTCCTGTGATCAGGTTCCTTCGGGCCAGGCGTGACTCCCCGGTGGAACTCGTCCCAGCCAGCAGCAAATCTCCATCTGGAGCGAGGGCGATTCCCACAACTCGATCGACCGTCGTGGATTCAAACGCAGTCACTGTCCCACCTGGACTCAGACGGGTGAGGACATTGCTGTAGTCCGAAGCCCAGAATGTTCCATCCGCCGCTCGCGCAAGGTCGACATAGCCCAGCCCGGGAAGCAGCCCCGCTGTATCAAGCGTTCCATCTAGGCCCACGCGGAGAATCTGCGAACTTTCCTTGTTGACCAGATACACGGAGTCGCCCTCTCCGCTGACCATGCCCAACGGGCGTTTCAGAGGAGGCCCGTTGAACAGGGTGGAGATCACGGCTGCCGGCTGCGGGAGATTGCGCGGGTCGGCATTCTGAAGCGTCACAACAAGCTCGTACGGACCAGCACCGAGGGTCTCATTGCCGAGATTGGTCAACTCGGCGCTGAAGTGAATGGGCGTCTCCGTTCCCGCCTGCGCCACAGGTGGATCGACAACGAGACCCCCTCCGAGTTGAGACTCACTGCGGACGGTGAACGACGCGGTTCCCTGCGCCACGATTCGACCCAGATTGTCGACGCCCCGCGCGCGAAGGGTGTAGATACCGGCGGGTTGACGCAGCAGAATGCGCTCGAGCTCGACTTCAACAATGGTATTTCCTGGAATCGCAACCGGCAGATTGGGCGGGTTGGGTCCGCCGCCCCGCGCGTTCGCCTTCAGCTGGAAGGCAAGTCGACCTTCTGCGTCGATCACCTGTACGTCGATCACCAATTCTGTGGGTGTACCGGAGCCGTTATGAACTTCGATTTCGACCTCGAACTCATCGTAGGGGGCGAACTCCGGCTTGTTGGTGCGGATCTCACGAAAGCTGACGCCGGACTCAATGGATTCCCGAGCGAGCCGGAGGTCGATCTGCGCGTCGCCATGCTCCGGCAAACTCACATCGAACCTCGACGTGGTGTAGCCCGTCGCCGAAGCGGACAACTGGAAACTTGAATTCAGGATTCCTGAAATGGAATACGCTCCATCGCTGTTTGTGGTCGCGGAAAGCGTAGTCCCCACCACGCTCACCGCCGCCGCGGCAACGGGCATTCCGCTGTCGAAGTCCAGCACGCGTCCGCTCAGACTCGTACTGGTTGCCCGCGGCGAGAGCTCCAGATCACCCGCGTCGTTCCGTCCCTGCGCAAGCGTTACGTTGTAGCCTTGCGCCACGTATGCGCTCGCGGTCAGCTCGACAAGCACGTGGCCGGCGTCGAGCTGCGTCAACACGAACAGCCCGTCTGCGTCTGTAGTCGTTGAGCGGCTGGCGGTGGACACAGCGGCGTTGGCGATGGGGGCGTGACTGGCGGCATCGACGACCCGGCCAATGAGGTCCGTCGCCTGCGGATTCGGACTGCCTTCAATTACCAGCGAGGGCGAGAATATGTACGCGATCCCGCCTTCGAACGACAGCGGCTGGTTCAGTGTCTGGTAGCCCGGAGCGATCACGGTGATTACCGCCGAACCGGCGCTGATCTCGTCGATCATGTACACGCCGATCTCGGACGTCGCAGCGGTCGCCGTGCCGACGGCAACGGTTGCGTTGGCAATGGGTTGCCCGCCCTCATCGCTGACAACCCCGGAAAGAGTGGCGTAGAGCGAGGCAGGAGACAACAGGATCCGCCCCAGCTCAACGACGCTTCCAGCGGTAGCGATGACGGGAACTGTGCGGTTCGCATAACCAAATGCGGAAATCGTCAGAGAGTTTTCGCCGGGCCTGACCCCTCTCAATTCGAAGTGACCGTCGGCACGACTGGTCGCGAATACTTCGGGTCCCGACAACAGTCTCAAAGTTGCTCCAGCTACCGGCAGCAGTGTCGACGCGTTCGCCAGGGAGCCCTGGATAGACCCCGTCATTGGCGGCGGTGTTGGCAAGCCATCGCTCCATAACGCGCGCACCACGCGGGCCGTCAAGAAAGGATCGTTGCTCCAACTGCCATTCTGGTCCTGAGTGGAACGCAGCGCGGTCGAAAGAGGAGCGAAAACAGTCGGATCCAACGTCAGCCCGCGCAAGGCAAGCAGAGCCTCGGCATTTTCCAGAGTCGAGCCGAAGACCCCTGCACTTCGTTGTGCCAACAGCCACGCTGCGGCAGGTTCGACAACCGAAGAGACGTTGAAGCGATCTCGCCAGGCTTGCAAGCCGATCAGCGCCTGGCACGTAACGTAGACACTCTCTTCAGAGCTGACAGTGAAGCTGCCGGAATTCGAGGCCGCGGATGCAAGGGCGGCGATGGCTTGCATGGCGTACGCAGCGTTGGCTTCTGCTGCGATTGCAAGTGCACTGAGGGCCAGTCCCGTATCCAGCGACGTACCGGCCGCGCCGCCATAGAGTCCAAACTCGCCTGACTCGGCTTGTGCGGCGAGCAACTTCGCGTGCAATTGGGAGAACGGAGCGTTGGCTCTTGCGAGCGCGGGAAGTGCACGCGCCACGTGCTCAATCTCAACGGACAGATTTTCTGCAACGGCCGTGATCAATGCCGGTGGCGCTGGATCCGATCCGACCAATGAGATCGCATGGAGGGCTTCTGCACGTTGCACCTCCGGGGTCGCGACAGAGACATTTTCAGACTGCAGCGAACCATCCGCCTGTACCTGCGCACGCAGCCACTGCGCGCCGCGACGTGCCGCTTCTTCGCTGGCCTGTTGTGCCAGGGCGGGCCCCGCCCACACCAGCAAAATGGCAAGGCAAGCTGCCATCCAAACCTTTTCAAAGCGAACCGCCTGACTGTTATGACTATCCGTTGCCACGACATTCCCCGTCGCCAAAGCCATCATTCCGTCGCCCTCATACCGAGATCGATCAATCGCTTCCCGGCACCACACGAATCCAGTTATCAAACTCCACTTGCCGCTCCAAAACGCACTCGCGCAAGGCAAAACTCCCGTCGTATGACGATCGCGTTGCCCACGTTGAGACTCCCGAGGTTGCTCATGGCTCACGACAATGCCGCAGGCCCAGGAGCGCAACAAAGCAAAAGAGCAGGACTAATGCCCACCGTTCCAAACCAGGAACAGCAGTCGATGCCAGCGCTCCTCCGGACGCACCAATCTGCGCCGTCGACGTATTGTTGGCAGGATTGGGATCCGGCGGAGTCGCTGCTACCACGGACGCGCTGTTCACCATGGTTCCGGTGGCTGAAACTGTCGCAGTCAGATTGCAGGTGTAATCCTCTCCACTGGCCAGAGTCGGAATACCGAAGCTGACTTCGGTTCCGGAAACCGTTGCGCCGCAGGTGCTGCTCGAGAACGCAAGTTGCGCCGGCAGGCTATCGGTCACATGAATGCTGGAGGCGGCTCCAGGCCCGTGGTTCGTGATACGCAGAGCAATTGCCACCGCGCCGCCGACGAACAAGGCGCCGCCACCGACATCGCTGTTCTGCACAATTGCGAGGTCGGCGGTGCCGGTGCCACAAACGGCACCGCTGATGATTGCGACGTCATCGAGACCGAAGTTCGAATGCGAACCCATACCGCCAGTGGATGCTTCGAAGCGAAGGGCATGAAGTGTGCCGTCTGCGAGGGCAGACACGTCGATCTCATTCTGGACGTAGCTGGTTTCGCCGCAACTTGAGTAGTTGCTATCCTGCCGGAACACCTCGGTTCCATCGATGAGAACTCGCAGATAGTCGGCTGCACCACCGCTGCAGAAGCCGAAGCGGGTTTGGAATTCCAGTTTGGTGCTGCCTGCAGGAATGATCACGCTCTGCTGGAGCGATGAGGTATCGGCGGGAGATCCAGCAGGCGCACCACCGAACCATGCCCAGACATTGCCCGACCTGGGCCCGGCGGTTCCTCCTCCAGAGCCACAGGTCGCCAGCGTACAAAGCGGCGAACCGAAGGACGTCGACAACTCCGCCCAATTGGGACTGTCTCCGTTGCCGCCCGCCTCGAAGCCGGGATCGAGCACCACATTGATGCCGCCGTTCTGGGTCGTTGACGAATTGTTGTTCGAATTCGAATCCCCCTGCACTGCATGGATTGAGGCAGTGTTGGACACCACAGCGCACGCTCCGGCGAGCGAGACGGTCACCGTGCAACTCAAAATCTCCCCGTTGGCGAGCAGACCGATGTTCCAGCTCACTGTTCCGGATGCGCTGGATGCTCCGCAGGAACTTGAGAGAAAGGAGACTCCAGGAGGCAAGATATCGGTGACCACGACTCCGGTCGCGTCAAGTGGCCCGTGATTGCTCGCCTCCAGCTCGTATGCGAACGGCGCTCCGGCGCGTACTCCCTCTGGAGCGACTTTCAGAACTTCAAGGTCTGCGCCAGGGCCGCCAGGAATCAGATTGACAGCACCTGGGCCGCTCAGCGTATTGACAAACGATCCTGCGGCGACATTGCTGAAGCCGGTCGTGACAATCACGTATCGCACACCTGCAGTCAGGGCAACGTCGGCAAGATCCGACGTTCCCATGCCACTGCCTCCATCGTCGTTGCCGGCGATGCAATTTGTCAGCGCGTATGCAGGATCGAAGGTGCCAGAGTAGAGAAAAACGAAGCCATCGAATCCGGAGCTCTGAACACTGGAAACAGAGTAATCACCGTCTGTTCCGACCGAGAATTCCTGAGTGTGGAACGAGACTTCCGTGGCCGAAAGCGACAGACTTGTGCAGTCAGCGATGGCACGGTTGTAAGTCGGAGCTGCAGCGGTCGTCCCCGCGTACTGAACGGTCCCATTTGTCTGATCGGGAATCTGCGGGGTGTTTTCGGAGGTGAAGCCGATTGCAGAACCCGTAGCGCTCAGTCGGCTGACAAACCGTTCGGTAGCGCCTCGGTCGGCAGCGGCGCCGCCTGCGCACGCCAGCATGCACAACACCACTCCCTGTAGGAACGCTTTCATCTTCCCTGCCCTCGGCAACATGCAAAAATAATCTGGGTCGCCCGGATGCCAGCTTCCGGATTGCACCCTCACTTTACGGAGAGAGACGCAGGTGCGCAAGATGGACCGATCTGTACTCGCAATTCCCATTCCAGCGCGAGAGCTGCACGCCTTGCCGTCCTCATGTTGACGCGCCGCCAGACCTGCATGGGGCTGCTACTCGCATGCGGTGGGGCCGGGACGCGTTCCTGGGCTTTGGAGCGGCAGCGATATCCTCCTCCGATCCAGGCCAGATCACGCGTTGATGCTTTCTCGCAACGCCTGCGCCTTCCCGGGCCTCGCGGTCTGTTTGCCAGCGTCAACCTGGAGGCTCCGCTGCAACTAACAGCTGAGGTGGCGGCTACCCCGCTCCTTCCAGGCCCGCCCACGATGATGTGGAGTTGGGGTGGGGAGTTGGATGGACAGCGGGTTCAGAATCCTCTGCTGCGGGCGAGACGTGGTGTGATGCTGGATGTCCTGCTGGTCAATCGACTTGAAGAAGACACCACTATTCACTGGCATGGTCTGAACTTTTCCGAGGCCAACGACGGCAGCGGGCTGCATCCGGTCCCTCGGGGTGAGGAGCGCCGGTACCGCTCGCCGATCAACGTTGCAGCCGCTTGCTACTGGTACCACCCTCATCCCCACTACCGAACCGGAATGCAGATCCATCAGGGCATGGCCGGAATGCTGCTGGTCGAAGATGAGACGGACGATGATCTTCGCGAGAGGCTTGGACTCGAGTTCGGAGCGAGCGAGATTCCGCTCATCATCCAGGACAAGCAGATTGGCTCATCCAATCAATTTGCCTACGAATTCGGAGAGGACGATTGGATAGGCAATCGGATCATGGTCAATTACGTCATTGAGCCACGATTCGAAGCGGAGCGGCGCCTCTACCGATTCCGCATTCTCAACGCGTCCAACTCTCGGCCCTTCAGACTCGCATGGAAAGTCGAAGGCCGATCCTGTCCGGTCGAATTGATGGGCACTGACTCGGGGTTGGCGCCCAGGATTTTCGAAGTGACCGACATTTTTCTTGCGCCCGCTCAGCGCGTCGACCTTCTGGTTGATTTCTCGTCTTTGCCGGAAGGTACGCGCGTAAAGCTTGTCAGCATGCCCTTCGATCCCATGGAAAATGATGGCGCGCCGGCCATCGATCACTCTCTCGAACACCCAGGGGCCGTGCCGATGGGTGAGCCATTGGAGATCATGGCCGTGGATCTCGTCGGGAAGAAGGTCAAGCCGCCATCCTGGCGCCCCTCAGGACCCCCGATGCCGCCACGCAAGCCCATCGCTGCGCGGCGGCGGTTTCGAATCCACATCGACAGGGCGCGATGGCTGATCAACGGCAGGAACCATCACGACGATCGCGGTCGAACGCGCTTTGATGTACTCAGGAACAGCCGCGAGATCTGGGAGTTTCGCAACGACACCCTCAGCATGCCCCATCCCATGCACGCACACGCATTCCGCTTTCAAGTATTGGAACGCCTCCATAGCCCTGCGCAGATTCGCCGAATGGCAGTGGACCGAAAGGGTCGCACACCACACGATCTGGGATGGCTCGACACAGTGCTCGTCTGGCCGGGCGAAATCGTCCGGATCCTCATCGATTTTACGCAACCGTATCGAGGCGACCAGACCTACATGCTTCACTGCCACAACCTGGAACACGAGGACCAGGGCCTGATGTTGAGCTTCAGGGTCGTTGATGCAGCGGGTGCAGGCTCGGCTCGCATGATGCCGTAGCGCGTTGCGTGCCAATCAACACATTGCCAATGCATTGCAGCGGGCAAGACTGTGATGGGCAGCGCAAGCGCCGATCTATTTGACGGAGGGCCGGAACCCTTTACCCCTGCGCCACTCCCGCGTTCGTACCGCACACGGCTCGCCGAAGCCGGGATCAATCGAGTTGTCTAGCGGCAGGTTCGCTGGGCCGATTCGTCAGCGCCGAAACGCGTACAAGATCGCGTATTGCCCGGCCAGGTTCAATGCGCCCCACGCCAGAACTGCCAGCAGGAAAAGGGTCGAAGCAACCAACCCTCGCTTGAATCCCCGCGAGCGAAAAAAGTAGTAGGGAAGCGCCAGCAACGCCAAGGCGACGATGCCCATGTTGAGCCAGATGGAACGCTCGAACTCACGCTCGTCGGAGTCCAGGCGATACCAGGCAAACGTCAGCATCATGATCGGAAGCATGAACCAGATGTCCGAAGGTGGCATTGCGCCGTCCGGATAGAACCACTGCCCGGAAGAACCCATCGCGAATGCGACCACACCCAGGAGTATGAGCATCCAGTGTTTCAGTTTCACGCTGAGTAGTTCCTGCAAGGCCAACTCCGGATGGTGCCAATCCTGCGCGTAGCGCGACGGAAACAGAATACGGCGATTGCGGCGATCGGATTGAACACGACGTCAAACGGATTCGGCGTCAAGGAAGATGGCTTTGGCTTCAGACCCGCCGAGCCTCGCCGCGGCCAGCACGTGACCCGGAACATGACAGAGGAAAAGGTCCACTGCAGTACGCCAATCGTCGCCAGAAAACCGTTCCGGGTAGAGAAGAAACGCGACAACGAAGGCAGCGTCCTCGTTCCAGTCGACGAAGTGAAATGCGAGTTCGTCGGCATCCTTGTGGTTTCGGTTCTGCGTGAGCGCCCTGCCGAGAATGTCATTCGCCAAGGCTGCATTCTTGTCCCCGGTGAGTTCAACCGGTCGATGCAACATCATCTGGAACTGCATCGATGGGAGTGAACACGCGCATGGCGAAGAGGGGTCGGCCGGGAATGTCACCGGACCAGAAGAGAGAAGTCCTTCGACGATGGAAGGGTGGGCAGTCGATTACGACTTTGGCACGGCACTTCGAGAAGAATCCGGGTTCAATTTACTGCGTGCTGTCTGCGCGTGGCGGCATCGCACCAGTCGAGCCCAAGCGCTCGGACCGTACCCTGAGCTTGACCGACCGCGAAGAGATCTCGCGATCCCTGGCGGCGAACCGGTCTTTTCGCCAGATCGCGTTGGGGTTGGGACGTCCCACTTCCACGGTGAGCCGAGAGGTGCACCGTCATGGGGGTCGAGAGCGATACCGCGCGACGGCAGCCGACGAACGCGCCTGGGAAGCGGCGAAGCGTCCCAAGGCTTGCCGTTTGCTACAGCAGCCTCGCTTGCGTCGGGTGGTTGCCAGAAAGCTGGCTCAGCAGTGGTCGCCGGAACAGGTTGCAGGCTGGCTTAAGCTTCGGTTTCCCGCCCAGCAGGCACTCCACGTGTCGCACGAAACGATCTATCGCAGTTTGTACGTACAAGCCCGCGGTGTGCTCAAGCGGGAGCTGATGTCCCACCTGCGTACACGACGCAGGATGCGACAGTCCAAGCTTGCTACCCGAATGCCGAGAGGCGGCATCATCGATGCCGTTTCAATCCGTGAGCGGCCCGCGGAGGTCGAAGATCGTGCGATTCCCGGTCACTGGGAAGGCGATCTCATCACAGGCGCCAACAACAGCCACATCGCCACACTGGTCGAGCGCCGAACGCGTTTCACCATGCTGGTGAAGGTACCGGGCAAGGACGCGACGAGCGTTGCCACCGCGTTGTCGCGGCAAGTTCGCAAGCTGCCGGCCGAGTTGCGCAAGTCACTGACTTGGGACCGAGGTTCCGAGATGGCCCTGCACAAGCGTTTTACCGTCGCCACCGATGTGAAGGTCTACTTCTGCGATCCGCGCAGCCCGTGGCAACGAGGCAGCAATGAGAACACCAACGGCCTGCTGCGCCAGTACTTTCCGAATGGCACGGACTTGTCAGGCCACTCGCAAGCGCACCTCAACAAAGTGGCAAAGCAATTGAATGAACGGCCACGAAAAACATTGGGATTCGAGACTCCCGCAGATACATTGAGAGCAGCCGTTGCGTTGACCCGTTGAACTCACCCCGCGAAGGTTTTCGGGTCTCGCACCTACAAGTTCTTCGAAGATTCCCTGTACTTTTTCGGTCAGCGAATCGTAGGCGTCTGACATATTCGCGACCTCGTACGATGTGGCGCCGCCGCCGTCTGGACCATAGCGGGGGCAGTAATTTCTGCGGTCGACTTGAACCTTCAGTTAGGCAGCGGCCACCGCACTGAATGTGCTTGACGAGCCCGAACCGGGCAATCCCCCCTGCCGATTCCGTTGCATAACGCCTGAAGCGAGCCGACCCGCATTGCGGGTCGGGTTTAGCGGCTGGCGGGCGACACCGGCGATTGAACTGTACCGCCGGTGTCGCGAAGCTCTATTTCGCCAGGCGTGATTCCCTCACGTTCTTCTGCCCTTCTGCTTCGGAGACGACCTCCAGGTTCGCGCCACCGACGAAGACGCCAATCTTGATGTACTGCCTGATGAAGTAGTTGATGCCGCCTTTGACGTCGAGCGTGAGCGAGTTGTCGCTGAATTCCGACTCGGTGGAAATCACGTGCTGGCCGGGCGCGACTTCTTTGTGGAAATAGACCTTGTTCGCACTCTCACCAAGAAATTCTCCGTCAACGTACACATTCTTTTTCAGAGCCTGACCGGCGAAGCTGTTCCTGTAGATGTAGAGCGCCGCCTTGTCAGCCGGAGGAGCAGCAAACGTCTTCAACGCAGCATCTTGCGTCGCAGAAGCCATCGGCACGGTCGCGCACCCGGACGCGAAGAGCACTGCGACACCCGACAGGGTCAGGAACAGGTTTCTGATCATGCAAATCTCCCTTTTGTTTATGTGATGGAACGATGGAGTGCCGCGTTACTTCTGCCCCTCCTCATACTGTGGGGCTGAACCACCGATGTGGTCCCATGGGGCCTTGGAACCTACAAAGATATGGGCTGCGATCTCAACGCTTGGATCTCCATTCACAGATCCAAGCGTGACGCCGTGAACTTGATCCAGGTGCGTACCGCAGAGGGTAGTCCCGCAGGTTCTACAAAAGGCGAGACCCCACCCCTTCTGGGAGCTATAGCGCTGCAGGTTGTCTTCGCCGGATAGCCACGTGAACGAGTCCGGATCGGCCAGCTCAGCGTAGGCGGACGATGGGCCACTAAAGGCTTTGCGGCAACGCGAGCAATGACAGGCGCGAGCGTTCACGAGAGCGCCGGCAATCGCGTACTGCACTGCGCCACAGAAGCATTCGCCCCTAATCACGATGGTGTGGCCGTGGTGTCCTGAAGAAGCTCAAGCTAAACGCCATCACGCGAACCATCCTCGCCTTCTGTTTTGGAGGCATCCTGTGCGCGCCTTGAACTGCGGCGCTTAATCACCACGCCAACCCAGAGTGCAACAACAATCATCGCACCAATGTAACCAACCCCAAAAGGTAGCCCGGACGCTGCAAGTGCCAGAGAGACCGTCAATACGACGATATCCGCGAGCATCACGAGACAGCCAACAGCGACTCCATCAGCAAGCCGGTCTCCCACCGTACGCTCTTCCATGGTGGCATCTGACTCCGATTAGACCGCGCTGCCGCCACTGCGCACCACCACAATGTGCGCCGAACCCAGGAATTCTTGGTGCCTATCCGCGAGGTGCACATGGTCGTATTCCTCACCCATTTGATCCATCTCGTCGGCAGTGGCAGCAAAGAACACGGCGATGCTTCTCAACTCGCTGGGACTTGCGCAAATTGTCAGCTCGGCAAGCTTGAGCGCAGCAACTGCTTCGGCGCAATTGGCGTCTTCGAGATGTGCGTAGAGTTCCATGAGAGATCCTGTGCGGTCTGACGTCACCGGTCAGCCGCGTGCGTCTCGCACGTCGCCGGCAGGGGCTTGTTCGCCGCTGCGCCGCGCGGAGACAAACTCGACGACCTGCCGCAGCGTTTGCATCTTTTCGGCGGCGTCATTGGGGATGGTGACATTGAGGTCCTTCTCCACATCAAGCACAAATTCGACTGTGGACAGAGAATCCAGTGCATCCATCCGCAGATCTTCCACAAGCCGATCATCGGGATGAAGCCTGCTGAGGTCAATGCTCAAATGCCGAGACAGAATGTCCACGAGCTGTTCGGCCACAGCAATTGCATCTCCGGAAAAATAGCGATTCGCGAACTCCGCTGCCATCAACGACTCTCGACCCGCCATATGGTCCAGCGCACGGCGCTTTTCGAAACGATCGACCAGACGCACGCCTACGACAGCTAAACCGGCGAGCCCCGAAAAGAGAATCCATTTCTGCATCAGGCTGTTGATGCCGAACGCTCGAACCAAGCTGCGCCGCGAAGCGGCGTCGGCTTGAATGAGTGGTTACGCGGCAACTTCGACGTACTCCACGACGCTGGCTGCAACTGGGAGCGGTAAACCCTGCTTACGGACGCCGTGGACATGGAAAGCGATCGCTTCCTGTATCTCGTGCTCGACGTCCTTGATAGATGTGCGCGTGGCTACGCAGTCGGGAAGATCAGGCACGTACGCAGAAAAGCTTCCCTCAGCCTGCTCGATGACGACGGCATGGCGCATGACTACTACCTCTTGAGGCCAGATTGCTTGAGGACACTGTTGAATGTACCGGGCCCCAAGTCGTCGTTTGGCTTTCCCGGCAGCGTGACGCGGAGTCCACATCGCCGATTGTCAGCTTGACCAGACGCGCGACTCGCTGAATGCCGTGATCCAATCAGCACATACTTCGCGCGACTTTTTCAGAGGTGCCTGAAGGCGTACCTGCATGCCCATGCTGCAGGCGCTAACGAAAGCCTAACTTGTCGCCCGCTCCCGGCGCCTATGATGCCGGGCTCGCCCCTGCGGAGACACCCATGCGCCGTTTTGCCCCTGTCCTGATACTGCTGGCACTGACTGCCTGCAACCGCGAGCAGGCCCAGCCTGCCGCCACGACCGCGCCCGCGCCGGCCAAGGCCGCGGCCGAGCCGTACCGGTTCTCCGACGCCATTGACGCCAAGGATTTTGCGGCCCACGTGCGTACGCTTTCGTCCGACGAATTCGAGGGCCGCGCTCCCGGCTCGATCGGAGAGCGCATGACGACGACTTATCTCAAGGACCAGTTCGAGCGCCTGGGGCTATCGCCGGGCAACAACGGCAGCTTCTTCCAGCGTGTGCAGATGGTCGAAACCACGGCATCGCCAGACGCCGTGCTGGCCATCAACGCTGGCGGCGCGACCCGGCAACTCGCGATCGGAACCGATGCCGTGCTCGGCACCCGTACCGCCAGCAAGCATGTGGAGGCGAAAGCCAGCGAGCTCGTGTTCGTCGGCTATGGCGTCAACGCGCCGGAAGCCGGTTGGAACGATTACGCGGGCATCGACGTCAAGGGCAAGACGGTGGTCATCATGATCAACGACCCGGGTTTCCTGCGCGGCGACGATTCGCTGTTCAAGGGTCGGGCGATGACCTACTACGGCCGCTGGACCTACAAGTACGAGGAAGCGGCGCGCCAGGGTGCGGTCGGCGCACTCATCATCCACGACACCGAACCGGCAGCGTATGGCTGGGACGTGGTGCGCAATTCATGGTCCGGTCCGCAGTTTGATCTCACGCCTGCGGACGATCCGGAACCGCGCCTGCAATTCCAGGGCTGGTTGAGCGACGCCGCTGCGAAGCAGCTGTTCGACTCGGTGGGCATGGATCTCGCGGCATTGAAACTCACGGCCGACGCGCCGGGCTTCGCCGCCATGCCGATGGCGGCGACGGTCGATGTATCGCTCGACAGCACCATCGCCTACAAGGCGAGCGAAAACGTGGTGGCGGTGATCCCGGGCACCACCACCGCCAACGAGGCGGTGCTGTACATGGCGCACTGGGACCATCTCGGCAAGCACGAAGGTGAGGACGGCGACAACATCTACAACGGCGCCATCGACAACGGCACGGGTGTCGCCGGCGCGCTGGAAATCGCGGAGGCATTCGCCGCACAGAAACCGGCTCCGGAGCGTTCGATCGTGTTCCTGATTCCGACACTCGAGGAATCGGGGTTGCTCGGCTCGCGTTACTTCGTGGCGCATCCGACGGTGCCGCTCGCCGGCGTCAAGGCCGTCATCAACATGGATGCGATGAACGTGGGTGGTCGCGCCACCAACGTCGCCGTGGTGGGTTCGGGCCAGTCCAATCTGGAGGACGCGCTGGAAGAAGCCATCAAGCCACAGGGCCGCGTACTGTCGCCGGAATCTTCGCCCGAGAAGGGCTACTACTTCCGCTCGGACCATTTCAATTTCGCGCGCAGGGGCCTGCCCGCCCTGTACGCCAAGAGTGGCAACGACCTGCGTGAAGGAGGCGCGGCCGCCGGCGACGCGATGGCACGTGATTACACCGAGAACCGCTATCACAAGCCGGCCGACGAGTTTGATCCGGCCTGGAATTTCGAGGGCACTGTGGAAGATCTGCAGGCGCTGTATGAGGTGGGCCGGCGTGTGGCCGCGGGCGAGTTTGAGCCGGCATGGCGCGATGACAGCGAGTTCAAGGCAGCGGGCGACGCGCTCCGCAGCGAGCCTGCCGCGCGCTGAGGGCAACGGACGGGGGATCCGCAGAGAGTTTGCGGTGGGCGTGACGGGCTTGCCCTGAGTTGCACGTCGAAAGGGGCAATTGCATGCGCTCCGAACCCACATGACGCGGGGACTCGGACCCTCACCCCAACCCCTCTCCCGACGGGAGAGGGGCTCCATTTGCGCTCACCCCAACCCCTCTCCCGGCGGGAGAGGGGCTTCATTGCGCTCACCCCAACCCCTCTCCCGACGGGAGAGGGGCTTCATTTGAACCTGCCCCCTTTCAGCGGACGCCATGAAGCGGTGGATCACTGGGCTTTCCGAGTTTGATTCTGTTTGCGTAGTCGTTGGGTGACAGGTAACCCAGAGTCGAGTGCAGTCGTGTGCTGTTGTAGAAGCCATGGATGTAGTTGGCGATGGCGGTGTGCGCTTCGGCCCTGGTTGCGTAAACGCCGGTTGCTTCCTCATTCTTGAGCGTGGCGAAGAAACTCTCCGCGACCGCATTGTCCCAGCAGTTGCCCTTGCGGCTCATGCTGGGTACGAAGCCCTTCGCAGCGATCATCTTGCGGTAGTCATGGCTGGCGTATTGGCTGCCCTGATCGGAGTGGAACAGCGTGCCGGAGGGTGCTGGCGACGCGGTCCAGGCATTCAGGAAGGCCTGTTGCACCAGTTCATCCGGCATTCGCTCAGCGAGGCTGTAGCCGAGCACTTGCCGGGTCTGGAGGCTGATGACGGCGGCGAGATAGAGCCAGCCTTCCCGGGTCGCAATGTAGGTGATGTCGCCGACCCAGGCCGGAACGCCACTGTCCACCGTGAAGCGACGCTCGAGCAGGTTGTCGGCAACGGGCCGCCGGTGACGGCTGTCGGTGGTGCGGGGCCTGAAGCCACCCTTGATCCGGCCGTGCAGCCCTTCCTCGCGCATCAACCGGGCGACCCGCTTGGGGCCAACCCGATGGGCGCAGGCACGCAGCGCCCGCACCATGCGCGGGCGACCGAAGGTGCGGCGACTGCCCGCATGCAGGGTGTGCAGATCCGCCCGGATTTGCGCATCCGGATCGGGTCGTGGATGGGCCTGACGCTGCAGGTACTGGTGCAAGCCGGACACCGACACCGCCAGCACCCGGCACAGCACCCTGACTGGGTAATGAGTCCGCTCACGCGCGACGAAGGCGTACCTCACCTGGACTCTCTGGCGAAGAACGCCGTCGCTTTTTTTAGGATTTCACGCTCCATCCTGAGCATGGCGTTCTCGGCACGCAGTCGCGACAACTCGCTGGCGCTCTCGCTGACCGGCTGACGGCTGCCAGTGCCCGGAAGGTTGCCGGCACGGGCCGCAGACAACCAATTACCGAGTGTCTTGACCGACATGTCCAACTGTCGCGCGGCATCGGCACAGCCGACCGACTCCGCCAGCTCTATGGCTTGAGACTTGAAATCGAGAGTGAACTGACGACGGGGAATGCTTTGCATGGGGAACCTCCAGGTTGCGATGAAAGTATCGCGACATGGCGTCCGTTTTCGAGGGGCAGGTTCAG
>JBBQNY010000032.1:0-24790 GCA_038330365.1 Lysobacterales bacterium
TTCTGTCCGGAGAGTGCATCCTCGCCGCAGAGGAACGCGCGCCGCACGCAGCGCGACACGCAGTGATAGGTGCCGGCGACGCCGGGTGCGACTAGCAGTGCGCGTGGATAGCCCATGGGCAGAGCGTGCGCCGACTTGGGACCTGCGACTATCGGAAATCCGCGCGCCGACGTGTAGGATTATTCGCACCAGTGGGTGTCCAGGTTCCTAGTCAGAAATCCGCGCGCCGACGTGTAGGATTATTCGCACCAAGTGGGTGTCCAGCGCCTCGCGCGGGTGTCCCGAGTGGGTGTCCAGCGCCTCGCTTTCGCACCGAGTGGGTGTCCACCGCCTCGCATGCAGCCCCTCGTACATTCGCACCGAGTGGGTGTCCACCGCCTCGTTAGCGCCTCGCACCGAGTGGGTGTCCAGCCCCTCGTACATTCGCACCGAGTGGGTGTCCACCGCCTCACCGCCTCGTTGGGTGTCCACCGCCTCCACCGCCTCGTTCGGTGTCCACCGCCTCGCTCCGGTGTCCAACGCCTCTCCACAACGCCTCGAACGCCTCGCTCGAGAATCCCCTTGTCCGCTCATCCCCAAGAGCGCAAGATCAAGGCCGGTTTTCGTACCGCTTCGGTAGCTGAAACGAGGTCCAAAGGAGATGCACCGATGCGCGGAAGGATGATCCCAGTTGGCTTTGCGTTTGCGGCGTTGTTTGCGATTGCATACCCGGTCAAGTCAACGGCCGGCCCATGGTATGCGGGGTTCGCGGGAGGGGTGTCCGGCTCGGAAGGTTCGGACCTTGAGAATTCATACCCGGTTGACGGATCGCGGTTCCCTCCCCGAGTGGTCTCCTCCTATCTCGACCAGAATCGGCACACTTGGAGGGCCCTCGTCGGGCTGCGTCCGAAGGACTTCCTGGCGGTGGAGCTGAACTACTCCGACTACGGAACGCAGAATCTCGGGTACAGGGGTCGCCGGGACATGCCTTTCGGCCCTGCGTTTTTTATACCGCAGGTGACGGCTGAGGGCCGCCGCACCGTCACTGCCTTGGGAATCGATGTCATCGGGCATTGGCCACTATCGTCCAAGCTGACGGCGTTGCTCGGGGTCGGTCTCGTGCGAGCTACCGTAAAGCTCGACAGTGACTTCTCGACCATTGTCGGCTTTCCTCCCGCCAGAAATAGCAGCACGTCCGCGTCTGAGCGGTCCATGGTCGTACGCTATTCGCTTGGAGGGTCTTGGACATTTGATCCAAGGTGGGCACTTCAGGCGAAGTTCGAATACCTGCCGGAGATTGGAAGCGACTTTGCGTCGGGAACCGAGTCTCACACGGGTCGGTCCTCACAGCAGACGTTCTGGCTCTCCGTGGAGAGAAATTTCTAAGATTCAACATGGGGCGGGTGGTCGCTCTTCGTTCTAGTGGAGCGCTATCGTGCCAATTTCGGTCCGCTTGACGCAGGCGTTCGAGCCGATCGACTCCAGAACATCCCGGGATGACGGTTGGATCGAAGAGGCGCGTTCGGCGCGGTCCAACCTGATCACGCCATCGCACCTTCGGCTGTCGCTGGCCCATTGCTCGCGCTTCTTGCAACACGTGGGCGCTCGCAGCGGTGCCCAATTGTGTCTGGGATCGATCGGGGAATCGATTTACTATCGCGCATCCATCAAGGCTGCGGAGATCGTGCGATGCGTGCTTGCGTGAGGTCTTGTTCGATCATTTTCCTGGGCGTCGGCGCGTGCGCTGGCGCACAGGCGCAGTCGACGTACTTCCGCTTCAGCGACATGGACCTGCGCGATCCGCATGTGTTCGTCAGCCAGGCGCCATTCGGATGCCTTGATGTGACGGATCCGAATTTCACCGGCTTCTCAGTCAACGGCCAGATCCAGACCAGTATTCAGACCGACGGCGACGGCGATGGTCTTCTCGACCGCTCCACCGTTGTGGAATTCCTGCCGCTGAACCAGTCGCTCGCGAACAATCTGTTCGATTCCGGTCGCGCGGACTGCACCGCTCCCATGGCGTCGACCGTCTGCGGTCCAATCATTTCGTCCGCACTCTCGGGGGACGCAACCCTGCAGACCAGCGGGACGTGTCTCGGCACGGAGCCCGGCAGCATCGTGCACGTTTATTCGCCAACGGTTACAGCTGCCAATTCGCCCTGTTTCGCATCGCCCGTCGGCACGATCACGCTCGACCTCGGGGGCATTCCCGTGCAGCTCACAGGAGCACAGATCGCGTCCCGCTTCGTGGGTACGCCTGCCACCAGCCTCGACAATGGTCTTCTGCGCGGCTTCATATCGGAGTCAGACGCAAACAACACGGTCATCCCGGCCACCTTTCCGGTGGTCGGTGGACGGCCACTCTCTTCGCTGTTCCCGGGTGGCACCAACAACTGCGCTGCTTTCAGCGACAAAGACACGTTCAACGGCGTGGTGGGCTGGTGGATTTACCTCAACTACGTCGCGTCGAAGCCGGGCTTCAGCAATTTTGTCACCGGTTTCGCGAACGGCTTCGAACCTTGATCCCCCGGGAGCGTACGTCGCGACTTGTCGGGGTCTCGGCGAGGGTCTCGGCGTTCAGAAGTTTGAGCAGGATTGTGGGTGTCCACGATTTCTCTGCGTCGCGACTTGTCGGGGTCTCGGCGGGAGTCTCGGCGTTCAGAAGTTTGAGCAGGATTGTGGGTGTCCACGATTTCTCTGGTGCGCCGAGTCGCGATAGCCGGGCATATTCTGATGCAGTCAGGAGACTGTGTTGAACGACTCCATGTCGACAGCCGTGCCGATACGCATAGATTTCGTGTCTGACGTCTCTTGCCCGTGGTGCGCGATCGGGCTGGCCGCACTGGAACACGCGCTTGAGGCCACGCGCGGTGAGGTGCGGGCGGAGATTCACTTCCAGCCGTTCGAGCTCAATCCCGCGATGCCGCCCGAAGGAGAGGACACCGGCGCGCACCTGGCTAAAAAGTACGGGTTGTCCGCGGAGCAGCTTGCCGAGAACCAGGAACGAATCCGTGAGCGTGGCGCCGAATTGGGATTCACTTTCGGCGTCGGCAAACGACGGCGCGTGTACAACACGTTCGATGCGCACCGATTGCTGCATTGGGCCGGTACCGAGGGCCGGCAGCTCGAACTCAAGCACGCGCTTCTTGGCGCGTATTTCACTGATGGGCTGGATGTGTCAAATCACGACACGCTGGTTGCGGTGACAGCCCAGGTGAACCTCCCCGCCGAACGCGCCCGGCAAATTCTTGATTCGGACGAATTCGCTGCTGAAGTTCGTGCGGCTGAGCAGAAGTTCCAGCGACAAGGCATACGGGCGGTACCGGCCGTTATCATCAACCAGCAACATCTGATTTCCGGCGGTCAACCGGTCGAAGTGTTTGCACAGGCACTCCGCGAGATCGCCGCCACTCGACAGGCGTAGGCAGTCATCGCCCATAAGAACGGTGGGGCAGTCCTCGCAAGACGCGGAGGTAAAACTGCGTCCACGTGTCGCTTGTTTGAGGTACCGGGACTGCGTCAAACTTGCAGAATTGCACTCTGTCCCGGGTCTCGGCCGCCGATCCGAGGCTCCGCATGTTCCTGTTGTCAGGTGGCATTGATGGAATTCCAGGAGATTTGACTTGAAAGCCCCAAGTATCGTGATTACTAAACGGGATGCCGACCGACTCGATTCGCTGTTGGAGAGTCTGTCCGGCCAGACGTTTCCGGGCAAGGCGCAGCTGGAGGCAGAGCTTGCGCGGGCGTCCATTGTTGATTCGAAGGACGTCCCGCCCAACGTCGTCACCATGAACTCCACCGTCGCTTTCAGGACCGGAGAGGGCAAGGAATTCTCCCTGCGACTGGTTTATCCGAAGGATGCAGACGGGTCCGCGGAAAGGCTGTCAATTCTTGCCCCTGTAGGTAGCGCAATTCTGGGTCTGAAAGAGGGCGATTCAATCTCGTGGCCCGTTCACGGCGGCACGTCAGTGGACGTACAGATCATTCGGGTGACCGACCAGCCCGAACGTGCCGGAAATGACTCGCTCTAGTCGCCACCTTGCCCAAAGTTGTGCGGGCATCAGTTCTCGATGTACCGATTGATGTGCTTGGGGGTCTGTCTGTTTTTTGCGGCCTGCGCAGGAGTGCCCCGCGGTCCCGAACCTGGGGTGAAACCCGAAGCGCTGGCACACGCCAACGTTGTTCGAGTTGATCCAGACGGCAACGGCGAACAGGTCACCGAATTTCTGGCTGCGCATCGTGCGAAACGGATCGCTGGTCTCTGCAGCATTACCATCACCGGCGACGAGTTCGACCAGTACGATGACAATGCTTGCATCGTCACGGAGAACGGCAAGGCCCGGCTTGTTCGGCGTCTCGACGACGTGCGCCACATGATCTATCCGTTGAAGCACCTGAGGGCCAATCGCTTCGAACTACTGGGCACAGCGAGGCAGCAAGTTGTTGTCGAGCCTTGGCCAATTGACTAGGCAGTCCCTGCGAGGGCTGACAGTTCACTCAGGCGGGTTGCTGCGCCTCGATCAGCAGCGTGCCGATCTCTGCCCCGAGAAGCAGGTCGTCATGCATGCCGAATACCTGTCGGCGCAGCCGGCCTCGTGCATCAATCAGGAGCGTGGTGGGAGTGCCCTGCATCGCATAGGCGCGCATGGTGCGGGGCATCGGGTCGCCATCCGGTCCCGGCGCGTCGACTCCAACCGGGAAGCGTACGCGGTATTCGTGCACGAATGCGCGCAGCGATTCGAGCCCCATTGCCGCATGGTGCTCGAACACCGTGTGCAATCCGATGACTGTCAGAGGCGCGGACTTGAAAAGCTCCGCAACGCGTTGGGCCTGGGGGAGGGCGTGCGACACGCAACCGGGGCAGAGCATCTGGAACGCGTGCACCACCACTACCCGTCCGCGAAGACTCTGAAGCTGAAGCGGCTCCGGCGTGTTGAGCCAGGTCGTCGTTTGCCACTCGGGGGCGGGTTTTGGCTCCATCAGGAATCTCCGGCTTTCTCACAAGGGCGGCTCCATAGTGTGACGCGCAGATGGCAGCATTTGACCCACGCTGCGTACAGCCTCTCGATCTGGCCAGCGGGTAGTCCCACCTTCGCCACCAACGGTTCCAGCGTGAACATCGCCGGGATTATCAGTATCAACAGGTCGCGCAGCGTTCCTGGCACCCAGCGTTCCTGCAGCGTTTCTGGATGCAGCGTTTCTGGACACCCGTTTCTGGACACCCACCCGTTTCTGGACACCCACCGCAGCACCAGCGTTCCTGGACACCCACCGCAGCGGTCCCACCCACCACTTAGCGGTCTTAGCGGTCTTGGACACCCACTTGTGAAAACGGGCTTGGACACCCACTTGGGGAAGGAGCGGTCTTGGACACCCGCCAGCGGTCTTGCTTGGGGAAGGAGCGGTCTTGGACACCCACCAGCGGTCTTGGACGGTCTTGCGACGGTCTTGGACACCCACTTGAGCGTTCATGGACACCCACCGCAAGGGTCCCACCCACGCAGCGGTCTTGTGACACGGTCTTGGACACCCACTTGGGGAACACCGACGGTCCTGGACACCCATCAGCGTTCTGCATCAGCGTTCTGAAACCTGGGCGATTTTCCTGTGCCCGCTTTTGCGATCAATCGCAAGGTCGATGCGGCCCGTGAAACTCACGATCCCTAACAGCTCGCTGAATCGGCAATTTTTAGTGAGGCAGGCCCGGCCTCGAATGGTTAGGCTGGCGTCTTTAGTTCGGAGTGCCGCCTATGGCCACGGCCAGGAAGAAGACCACGGAAGCCCGCCGCATTCGCTACGCGGTCGTGGGGCTTGGCTTCATCAGCCAGTCGTCGATGCTGCCGGCATTCGCCAATGCGCGCGGTAATTCGAAGCTGGTGGCGCTGGTCTCGGACGATCTGGCGAAGGCCAAGACGCTCGGCAAGCGCTATGACGTTCCGTTTCTGATGAACTACGACCAATACGACACCCTGCTTCGATCCGGCGAAGTCGACGCGGTCTACATTGGCTTGCCCAATTCGATGCATCGCGACTTTGTCGTGCGTGCCGCGCGCCGCGGCATCCACGTGCTCTGCGACAAGCCTCTGGGCGGAACGGCACGCGACGCGAAGGCGATGATCGACGCCTGCGCGCGCGCCGGCGTCCGGCTCATGACGGCATACCGGCTGCACTTCGAACCGGCCAATCTCACCGCGATCGAACTGGCCCGGGACGGCAATCTGGGCCTGCTGCGCTATTTCACCGCGCAGTTCTCCATGCAGGTCAAATCCGGCAACATCCGCGTCGACAGCGAACTCGACGGTGGCCCGATGCGCGATATCGGCATCTACTGCATCAATGCCGCCCGCAATCTGTTTCGCGATGAGCCGATCGAGGTATCGGCGCAGATCGCGACGCGCGACGATCCGCGCTTTTCCGAGGTCGAGGAAATGGCGAGTGTGACCTTGCGTTTTCCGCAGGATCGTCTGGCGAGCTTCACCTGCAGTTTCGGCGCGGCGGACGCTTCTGCCTTCCAGCTGCACGGCACCGAAGGCGCACTCGAGCTTGATCAGGCCTTCGAGATGAAGGGTCCGAAGGAACTCAGGTTGGAGATCGGGCGTCGCGGCAAGCCGCCGCGCAGGCAGACGCGCCAGTTCGCGGCCGTCGATCAGTTCGCGCCCCTTCTGACGCATTTTTCAGATTGCATTCTCAAGGGCCGGGATCCCGCCCCTTCGGGTGAGGAGGGCCTGGCCGACCTCAAGGTGATCGAAGCGGTCTACAAGGCCGCGAAGGCACGTCGGACGCTGGTGCTCAAGCCGTCCAAGGTGCACGGACAGCGGCCGGACCCTGATCAGGCCGTTCACAAGCCGCAGCCACGCAAGCGCAAGCTCGTGCGTGCGCGCGAGCCCGCACGCTGAGGAATGCTCCGCCGCGTTGCGGCAGTTGAGCAGGATCAGGCGGCGGCGCTGTCCCGCTCCTTGCGCTTCATGTCAGGCGCGGCGTCATCGCCGGCGACGGTCTGCGTGAACAGGTGCACATCGCGCTGCGGATAGGGGATGGAAATGCCGGCGGCATCGAAAGCCTTCTTGACGCCTTCGGTGAGCTCGCATTTGGTCAGGAACCAGTCGTCGTTGGCGACGTGGCAGCGGATTCCGAGATTCACGCTGTTGTCGCCAAGCTCGTAGACCTGCACGTCGGCCGCCGGCTCGGCGAGGACGCGCGCATCCCCTCCCATCACGCCGAGGGCGGTTGCGCGCGCCAGATCGATGTCGTCGTCATAACCGATACCGATTACGAGTTCGATGCGGCGCCGCACGTCCGGAGTCAGATTGATGATGGAGTCGGTGGTGATGAGGCTGTTGGGCAGCACGATCAACTGGTTGTCCGGTCCACGCAGCTTGGTCTGCAGGATGCTCACGGCTTCGACCTTGCCGGTCTCGCCGCCGATGCGGACCACATTGCCCACGCGAAACGGCTTGAGCGTCACCAGCATCACGCCGGACGCGATATTCGAAAGTGAATCCTTGAGCGCAAGTCCAATCGCAAGACCGGCAGCGCCGAGCACGGCGATCATCGAGGTCATCGGCACGCCGACGACCTGGAGCACGGCCAGCAGCACCACGATGAGCAGGATGACGTAGGCCGACTTGCGCAGGAACTGCACCGCGGTGACTTCGACCTCGGCTCGCGTCAGCGCGGTGCCGGCAAGCGTCGAGATCCAGCGCGCCACGCGCATGCCGATGAGGAGGACCAGCGCGGCACCGACCAGGCGCGTGCCCCAGAGCACCATCAATGCACCCCAGTCGACCTCACTCAGTTTACCTAGAATATTCATCAAATACCTTTCGTAACGAATTGATTTAGATCATGTTGTTCCTGCGGATTTCGCAAGGCTCAGCCAGGTTTCAACGACCGTGTCCGGATTCAGAGAAACCGACTCGATGCCCTGTTCCATCAGCCATTGCGCGAGGTCCGGGTGATCCGACGGCCCCTGCCCACAGATGCCGATGTACTTGCCGCGCGCGCGTGCTGCGCTGATCGCCATCGACAGCAACTTCTTCACCGCCGGGTCGCGCTCCTCGAACAGGTGCGCGACGACCGCGGAATCACGGTCGAGCCCCAGCGTGAGCTGGGTAAGGTCGTTTGATCCGATCGAGAAGCCGTCGAAGAGATCCAGAAACTCGTCTGCCATCAAGGCATTGGAGGGCAATTCACACATCATGATGAGCTTCAGTCCGTGCTCGCCACTGCGCAGCCCGTTGGCGGCCAGCGCCTCGATAACGCGCCGGCCTTCGTCCAGCGTGCGCACGAAGGGGATCATCACCCAGCAGTTCTTGAGCCCCATCTCCTCACGAACCCGCAGCACCGCCCGGCACTCGAGTGCGAAGGCCGGTGCAAAGCCCGGGTCGACGTAGCGCGAAGCGCCGCGGAACCCGAGCATCGGGTTTTCCTCGTGCGGCTCGTACGCGGCGCCGCCGATGAGATTCGCGTACTCGTTGGACTTGAAATCGCTCAGCCTCACGATCACCGGATGCGGCGCGAACGCGGCCGTCAGCGTCGAGATGCCTTCCGCCAGCCGCTCCACGTAGAAGCTGACCGGATCGGCATAACCCGCCATCAGCGGACGAATCTGCGCCTTCACGTCTTCCGGCTGGGAATCGAAATCGAGCAGGGCGAGCGGGTGTACGCCGATCTGGCGCGCGATGATGAATTCCAGGCGCGCGAGACCGATTCCCTGGTGCGGCAGCTGCGCGAAATCGAACGCGCGCTCGGGGTTGCCGACATTCATCATGACCTTGAGCGGAGGCTCCGGCATCTGGTCGAGGTCCGCGGTGTGGATCTCGAATGGCAGCAGCCCGGAATAGATAAAGCCCGTATCGCCTTCGGCGCAGGACACCGTCACATCGGTGCCATCGGGAATCAGCGTCATGCCGTCGCCGGTTCCCACCACGGCCGGCACGCCCAGTTCACGCGCGATGATCGCGGCGTGACAGGTGCGGCCGCCGCGGTTGGTGACGATGGCAGCCGCACGTTTCATGATCGGCTCCCAGTCCGGGTCCGTCATGTCTGCCACCAGCACTTCGCCGGCGTTGAATTCGCCCATATCGGCGATCGACCGGATCACGCGGGCGCGACCCTGGCCGATCCGCTGGCCGATGGAACGGCCTTCCACCAGCACCGGGCCACGCTCACCCAACTGGAAGCGCTCGATCTGGTTGGGGCGCGTACGCGATTTCACCGTTTCCGGCCGCGCCTGCACGATGTAGAGCTTGCCGCTGATGCCGTCCTTCGCCCACTCGATATCCATGGGGCGCTGGTAGTGCTTCTCGATCACCAGGGATTGTCGGGCGAGCTCGTGCACTTCATCGTCAGTCAGAGAGAACGAATCCCGCAGCTTCTGCGGAGTGTCCTCCATGCGGACGCGTTCGCCCGGCGCTTCGCTGTAGACCATGCGGATCGCCTTGCTGCCAAGGTTGCGCCTGAGGATGGCCAGGAGGCCTTTCTCGAGTGTGGGTTTGTAGACGTAGAACTCGTCGGGATTGACGGCGCCCTGCACGACCGTTTCGCCCAGACCGAAGCTCGAGGTGATGAAGACGACATCCCGGAATCCCGACTCGGTGTCGAGCGTGAACAACACGCCGGAAGCGCCGACGTCCGAGCGCACCATCAGCTGCACGCCGGCCGAAAGGAACACGTCCTCGTGCTTGAAACCCTGGTGCACCCGATAGGCGATCGCGCGATCGTTGTAGAGCGACGCGAACACTTCCCTGATCCTTGCGAGTACCGAGTCGATGCCGGACACATTGAGGAAAGTTTCCTGCTGGCCGGCAAAGCTGGCGTCGGGAAGATCCTCGGCGGTCGCGGACGAGCGCACCGCGACGGCGCAGTCTTTGGTGCCAGCTCGATCGCAAAGCGTCGCGTACGCGTCGCGCGCCGCGGCATCCAGCGAGGCTGGCAGTTGTTCCGCCATGACCCAACCGCGGATTTCGGTGCCGGCTGCGGTCAATGCCATCACGTCGTCGACCTCAAGGCCCGCCAGTCGCTCGAAGATGCGCTCGCGCAGGCCGCCAGCATCGATAAAGAGACGAAAGGCGTGCGATGTAGTCGCGAATCCGCCCGGGACCGAGACGCCCAGTTCCGAGAGCTCGCCGATCATCTCTCCCAGCGAGGCGTTTTTTCCGCCGACAGCGGGCAGGTCGGACAGGCGCAGCTTGTCCAGCCACAGGATCAGGTCGGGCATCGACGACTCCGGGGTGCGGCGAGGCCGCGGGTTGGGCGCTGCTTCATCCGCGCCAGCCGATCATTTTAGCCATCACGCCTCGCGTCTCAACCCGTGCGTTGAAAATAAGACGCCTGCAGCCGAGGCCGGCGTCCGCGTTTCGCCCAGGCTGTCAGCATGCGCGGCTTCGCCGCCACCTGCGGGCAGGCTCTCTGGAAATGATGCCGCCGACGTGACATTGCCCAGAGGTTCCCTAAACTCGAAGGCGGCAGACAAGGCGGGCTCATGGAAAAGCGCATCATCTTCTATCTGTCGGATGGCACAGGCATCACGGCCGAGACCATCGGCCATACGCTGCTGACGCAGTTCGCGCAGGTGGCGTTCACCACCGAGCGCATGCCGTTCGTGGACACGCCGGAAAAGGCGCGCGAGGCGGCCCAGCGGATTTCCCAGGCGGGGGAGAAGGCCGGCGTCCGTCCGATCGTGGTCAATACCATCGTCGACCCTGACCTCACGGCGATGCTGGCCGAGAGCGGCGCGCTGATGCTCGATGTCTTCCGGCAGTTTCTCGAACCGCTGGAAGCGGAGCTGGGCACCTCCCGGCAGTCGGCGGTCGGCCGCGCCCACGGCATGAGCAATGACCTCGAGTACGAAGCGCGCATTCATGCGACCAACTACGCGCTCGCCCACGACGATGGTGCGGACATCCATTACGACGACGCCGACCTGATCGTCATCGGCGTGTCGCGTTCGGGAAAAACGCCGACGTGTCTTTTCCTGGCGCTGCACTTTGGCGTCAAGGCCGCCAATTATCCGCTCACCCAGGAGGATCTGGATCTGAGCGGCATGCCGGCGCGGCTGCGGGGGCACCGACGCAAGCTGTTTGGACTGACGATCGATCCCTTGCGCCTGCAGCAGATCCGCCAGATCCGACGTCCCGACTCGCGCTATTCCGAACTCGCGCAATGTCGCTGGGAGGTGGCGCAGGCCGAGAAGCTGTTTCGCGCCGAACGCGTTCCGGTGCTCAACACCACCCACACTTCCATCGAGGAGATCGCGAGCAAGGTCATGCAGGCGCTGGGCATCAACCGCCAGTTGTTCTAGGGACGCGGCAAACCCGCTCGTCGTGGCTGCCAGTCGCTACGCCAATGCATGCGGGGCGTGGGGATCAAACCTGCGGGATCCCGATCCCGATCCCGATCCCGATCCCGATCGCATCAGTCCACCGCCGGCTCGCGCAGATAGGCCAGCATTTTCTGCTCGCGCCTGCCGCGCGTGACGGTGTTGAGGATCAGACCGGCAAATCCAGACAGCGCCGAGAGGATCATCAGCCCGGTTGCCAGGATCGCGGTCGGAAAACGCGGCACCAGCCCGGTCCGCATGAACTCGACGATCACCGGAATTCCAAGGCCGATTCCGGCCAGCATGAGTCCCAGTGCGATCGCGCCGAAAAAGATCAGCGGACGCTCGGCGCTGAACAGATGCAGCATGTTCCTCAGGATCTGAAAGCCATCGCTGTAGGTACTGAGCTTGCTGAAGCTGCCTTCCGGGCGCTCCTTGTAGGGCGTTTCCACCTCGGCCACCGACATCTCCAGCTGCAGCGCGTGCACGGTGAGTTCGGTCTCGATTTCGAACCCGGAAGAGAGGGCGGGAAAACTCTTGACGAAACGCCGTGAAAATATGCGATACCCGGTGAGGATGTCCCGGGAAGGTCGTCCGAACAGGCGACCGAGAAATCCCGTCAGCATCCGGTTCCCCCACAGGTGGCCTGCCCGATAGGCCGCGTCCGACTTGTGGCGACGCACACCCACGACCATGTCGTGACGCCCCGCGCGCAGGCACTGCACCAGGGTCGGCGCGCTGGCCGCGTGGTAGGTGTCATCGCCGTCCACCAGCACGTAGATGTCCGCCTCGACGTCGGCAAACAGGCGTCGCACAACGTGTCCTTTGCCCTGCAGTCGAACGCATTGCACCGTGGCGCCGAGTTGCCGCGCAATCTCGCCGCTGCCGTCGTCGGAATTGTTGTCGAAAACATGGATGCTCGATCCCGGCAGGGCGGCACGGAAGTCGGTGATCACCCTGGCGATCGTTATGGCCTCGTTGCAGCACGGCACCAGCACCGCGATGCGGGGCTCGGTTCTGGTGGGTGGATCCAGCATCTGTGGCATGGGCTGCGGGCGATTTTCTGGGGAAATGTAGGTTATGGCGAATATAAAGAATATATATCAGTTAGATAGAAGATATAGTTAATCTAGAGTATCACTGATGTTTGCCACCTCTTCCTGCGCCCAGTTGAGCCGTTTGTAGTCGAAATCACCCTCGAGCCTCGGCTTCACGATCCGGAAGAACGGTGAGACGTCGAAGTCGCGCGGTGCGTACAGGCTGTGGTGCCGAATATGCAGCAGTTCCTCGCGGGTCTCGCGCGCGCCCGGCAGCGTCGGATCGATCAGCTCGATCTCCGGCAGGATGGGATAGCGGATGGATCCGAAGGCCTGCGCGATGAGCGTGGAGCAGATGGCGCGGGTTGGCTCGCCGCTGCCCAGCGCCAGCATGCGACGGCGCATCGATCCCGGTACCGGTGCTCGACCGAGCGAATAGCGGGCGAGATCCAACACATTCTTGAGGTCGTAACGATAGCCGACGCGGTCGACCATGAAGGCGATGAGGTCGGCCAGCTCGTCCGGAGCGAGACCGACCGGACGGCAGATGCGGCTGTGCAGTCCTGCGAACTCGCGCAGCCGAACGAGGCGGACGCCTTCCACCACGTCTGCGTCGACCAGTACCCTCGCTTCTTCACCCAGTTCCAGTGCATCGACCGCATCGCCAATGTAGAGCGAGGTATGCGACCAGGTGGACTGCGTCAGATATTTGATCGCGGTGGAGAAGCGGCTGGTGCCCTCCACCAGCAGCACGTCACCTGGGCGCAAGGTGGCCGCGAGCAGACCCGGTGGGCTCGTGGGCAGTCGCGACTGACCGGCGCGCGGCTTCGCGAGAAAGCGGGCGAGGGCGCCGCCGAGAAATTGCAGGAACGACATCAGCTTCCACGTTCAGGCCTGGGCTGAGTGTAAGGCTCCCGACGAACGACTTCAGGCCCCGGTTACGAGCAGGCGGTCGAGAGCGTAGTTCCGTGCGCCCCCTCTGGCGAAGCGAGCCCGAGCCCGATCAGAATCCGAGCCGGGCCAGCAAGCCGCGACGACGCAGCCGGTCGAACGAGAACAGCGACTGCAGGGGATGCGCGCGCCGATCCAGATTTGCCCGGATCAGCTCGGCGCCCAGCGCGCTGTACGTGATGCCGTTGCCACCATAGGCCATGGCGAATTGCACGCGCGGGCCATGCTGCTCGTGCGGCCCGAAGAAGGGCAGTCCGTCGTCGGTCTCGGCGAAGGTGCCGGCCCAGGCAAAAACCGGCTTGAAGTCGATCGTGGGCAGGAGCTTGCGCATGCGACGGGCCAGCTTGTCCGCCTTGTTGCCGACCTCGGCATCCCGCCGCGCGGGAATATCGAGGGCATCATCCTCGCCACCGGCGAGCAGGCGACCGTCGCCGGTCGACCGGAAGTAGAGGTAGGGTCGGGCCGACTCCCAGGCCATGGTGCGGTCAAATGGTCGCAGCAATGCCGGCTGGATCGGGTCGGTGATGCATGCGTAACTGCTGCGATTGGTCGCGACGTCCTGATCGATCCATTGCTGCGATTCGTAACCGGCCGCGAGCACGACCTGGCGTGCGCGCACGACGCATCCGTCCGCCGTGGTCAGCTTGACGCCACGGCTTTCCACTTCAATGCGTGCAACTTCGGTGCGGTCGAAGACGGCGCCACCGCTCCGTCCGAGCTTGGCCAGCAGCCGCAAAGCGAGCGCGTAGGGATCCACGCGGGCCGCTGCCTGGCTCAGGATGGCTGCGGGCGCCTCGATGCCGAAGCGACCATCGATCTCGTTGCCATCAAGCCAGCGCACGTCGATTCCATGTTCGGCGCGCAGCGCGTATTCGCGCCGCATTTCCTTGACATGTCCCTTGCGACTCGCGAAGTAGAGGCTCCGCAGCCGCGCGAAATCGACACCGCCGACCTTGCGTGCAACACCCTCGACGAGATCGATGGCGCGGACACACTCGGTGTAGGCCAGCGCGGCGTCCGCCTCTCCGTACCAGTCGCGAAGCTGCAGCATGTGGGTATCGATTTCGTACTGCAGCATGGCCGTGCTCGCGGAGGTGCTGCCCCAGCCTGCATCGCGGGCATCGAGCACGCACACGGACCGGCCGTGGGTGCTCAATTCATGGGCAATCAAGGCACCCGTGATGCCGGCGCCGACGATGGCGACGTCGCAGGCATGATCCGCCCGCAGCGGGGGAAACGGCTGCATGAGTCCGTTCTTCACTGACCAGAATGGGTAGCCGCTCTTGAGATCCATGGTTGCCGACCTGCGCCGAGAAAGAAGTTGAGGAACACGCCAGCGCCGGAGCCTCGACGGTGCGTGGCTCTGAGTGGCGCGGCATTGTGCGCGACATCCGGGGTTTCCGGTCAGCGACCGCCGCCGTCGGTTCACACGCGGTCCAGTCATCCGGGTCGTGCGCGCGTTCAGAACGCCCTAACGTTGGCGTGCGCATACTCGGACCCTCAACGCGCCAGGAGCTTCTGCATGCCACGTCCTATCTGGAACGGAACCATCTCCTTCGGCTTGCTCAACATACCGATACAGCTGATGCCGGGGGAGCGGCGTACCGATATCCACTTCCGCATGCTTGACGGTCGCGACCAGTCACCCGTGCGCTACGAGCGCGTGAATGCGGAGACCGGTGAGGAAGTGCCCTGGAAGGAAATCGTCAAGGCCTTCGAGTACGACAAGGGCAGTTACGTGGTGATCGAGGAGGAGGACCTGAAGGAAGCGGCGAGCGAGAGCCGCGAGATCATCGAACTGGAAGCGTTTGTCGATCGTGCGTCGATTTCACCTGCTTATCTCGAGAAGCCCTATGTGCTGGTGCCGCACAAGAAGGCGGAGAAAGGCTACGTCCTGTTGCGCGAAGTACTACGCAAGTCCGGCCGGGTCGGTATCGGGCGCGTCGTTATCCGCACCCGCGAGTATCTCTCGATGCTCACTCCGCACGAGGATGCCCTGGTGCTCATCCTGCTGCGTTTTCCGCAGGAACTGGTCGACGTGGCGGACTATCGTGTGCCAGAGGGTCCTCCTTCGAAGTGGAAGGTCAGTGCCAGGGAAATGGAAATGGCGAACGCGCTGGTCGATGCCATGTCGAGTGACTGGAATCCGGGCGATTACAAGGACGAGTTCCGCGAGCGCCTGTCGGCGGTCATCGACAAGCGCATCAAGAGCAAGGGCGCGGTACGCAAGGCCGCCGAGAGCGAGCCGACCGCGGCCGAGGGTGCGGCCACCAACGTTGTTGATTTCATGTCGCTGCTGCGGGACAGTCTGGCCAAAGGGAGCAAGGGAGCGGGCTCGAAATCCGGCAAGGCGAAAGCGGCCAAGACACCAAAGTCGTCGAAATCCACGGCGGGAAAGTCCCCGGCCCGAAAGAGCGCGTAGGGCTTTCGCGTGGCGCCCGCATCTCTGGAGGACTACGACCGCAAGCGCCGGTTCGGGGCCACGCCAGAGCCGCGCGGCAGCCGCCGAGGGCGCTCCCGCAAGACGTCCGCCGATCCTTCGTTCGTGGTGCAACTCCATCATGCGAGCGTTCGCCACTACGACTTCCGCCTGCAGGTCGATGGCGTCCTGCGAAGCTGGGCGGTGCCCAGGGGTCCTTCATTTCGGGTGGGAGAAAAGCGCCTCGCCGTCGAAGTCGAAAACCATCCGCTCGAGTACGCCGGGTTCGAGGGTGAGATTCCGACCGGTAATTACGGTGCAGGTCACGTCGCGGTTTTTGATCACGGTACGTGGAATACGGATGGCGACGCCGCTGCGGCAATCGAGAAGGGCAAGCTCGAATTCTCTCTGCACGGCGAACGCCTGCAGGGCAGCTGGGTTCTCGTTCGCACGCGCAAGTCCGCGAGCAAACCCCAATGGCTGCTGCTCAAGCGGAGCGATGAATTCGCGGGCGATTTCGAGGCGGACGATCTGCTCGACGGGATCAAGGCGCCGCCGGCGAAAAAAAGCACCGCGCGTAACCGCGGCTCCACGTCCGCGAACAGCAGTGCCGGCACTCCACGCGCATCGACTCGGCGCCGGAAGCCGACATCCGTGAGCGAATACGTTGCACGGGCAGGTGAGCTCGAGGGCGCAAAAAAGCTGCGCGGCAAGGCGGCATGGATCGAACCGATGCTGGCCACGGCCGCGGAGAAGCCACCGCAGGGCGATGACTGGCTGCACGAATGGAAGTGGGACGGATATCGGATTGAGGCCCGCGTGGTGGCAGGCATCGGCTCTTTGACATCACGCAATGGGCTCGACTGGACCGATCGGGTTCCGCATCTCGTGTCGAAGCTCGAGGAAATCGGCGTCGATTGCACGTTCGATGGCGAACTTGTGAAGATGACCGATACCGGTCACAGCGACTTCAACGCGCTGCAGCGTGCGCTCAAGTCCGGCGATGTTTCGGACCTGAGCTACGTGGCCTTCGACCTCATGCGCGTCGGCAGCATCGACATTTCGGGCGCGCCGCTGATTCAGCGCAAACACCTGCTGCGCGAGATGCTCGCGTCGACATCGCCGTGGATCGGCTACAGCGATCACATCGTGGGACACGGGCCCCAGGTCTTCGCGGCGGCGGTGGAGAAGAAGCTCGAAGGCATCATGAGCAAGCGTTGTGCTGCGCCTTACCGATCAGGGCGAAGCCGCGACTGGCTCAAGATCAAACCGGAGGTGACACGCGAGTTCGTCGTGGTCGGCTACACCGATCCCAATGGCTCGCGGCAGGGACTCGGCGCGCTCCTGCTCGCGGAGCCCGAAGCGGGATCATTGCGATACGTGGGACGGGTCGGCTCGGGACTGCGCGACGACCAGCTTGGGCCGCTCACGGCGGACTTGTCCGGGCTGCTGCAGCAGCGCGCTGCGGTGGAAATTCCGGCTCACGTCAAACTGCCGGCAGGGACCACGCACTGGGTCGAACCGCGACGCGTGGTGGAAGTCCGGTTCCGCGGTTGGGGCAAGGAAGGACTCCTGCGACAGGCATCGTTCCTGCGCGTGCGGGAAGACCGGGACGTCGGGGACCATTTCGACGGGTCCGATCCCATTCCTTCGCCCAGTAGTCCTGATCGCGTGGTTTATCCCGATGCCGGGATCACCAAGCAGGACGTGTTCGACTATTACCTGGCGGTGGCGGATCGACTGCTGGCTGAAATCGGCGGCCGCCCGCTTTCGATCGTGAGATGTCCCGATGGCATCAACGGGCCGCAGTTCTTCCAGAAACACATCGGACCTGGATTCGGCGCGGATGTGCACCGAATCCGCATCAAGGAAAAGGACGGCGACTGCGGCGAATACTTCGAAGTCGACAGCCTTGCCGGGCTGATGAACCTGGTGCAGATGAACGCAATCGAGTTCCATCCCTGGGGATCGCGCGTGACGACTCTCGAAATGCCCGACCGCATGGTCTTCGACCTGGATCCCGATGCATCACTGGCGTGGGCCGACATACGGAGCGCGGCGCTCGAGGTTCGCGATCGACTGCGCCTCGCGGGTCTTGAGTCCTGGCCGAGACTCTCGGGCGGCAAGGGCGTGCACGTCGTGGTGCCGCTGGGTGGCGATGCGGAATGGCCCCGCGTGCGCGACTTTTGCGCAGCCTTTGCACAGGCGATGGTCGCCGAACAGCCACAGCGCTACGTGGCAATCGCGAGCAAGCAGCAACGCAAGGGCCGCATTTTCATCGACTGGCTGCGCAATGGCCGCGGCGCCACCAGCATTGCCAGCTGGTCGTTGCGCGCGCGGCCCGGTGCGCCGGTGGCGATGCCTGTGACGTGGCAGGAACTCGTGCGCGTCCGGCGACCGGATCGCTTCACGATCCGCGATGCTGCGGTGCGCCGCACGCCTGCCCTCGTCGAGGAGACGGCGGCGATGCAGCAGACCCTTCCCGATCCAGGCTGACTCCGATGCGGGACGAACTTCGCGCGCAGGCTGGCGCCAAAATTCCTCCTGCATAGGTCTGCGTGCGGGCACAGTCGGATCGATCGATAGCCCAAGCGGGCAGGGCAGAACACCGCGCGAGCTGGAACTTTGTACTATTCACCCCGGACTGGGCGCGGGTGTCCAGGGATGGAAGACCGATGCGACATGCAATCCTCTGGGGGCTCGCTGCGGCCCTGCTGCTTCCGGCGCAAGCTGCGCTGGCCCTCGACGGCGATCTCGATCCGACCTTCGGCGGCTCGCCGTATCCGGGTGCGACGACCATCGCATTCGACCAACCCGGTTCGACGCTGGATGATCGTGCAGCCGTAATCGCCGCCGCAGGTTCGGGGTTCGTGCTGGCGGGAACCGCGTCCACGCTCAACGGCGGGCTCGACATCGCGATCACGCGCCTCGATGCGAGTGGTCAACCCGACACGGCGTTCGGCGACGGCGGCAAAGTCGTGATCGGGATCGATCTCGTCGCCGGTGGTGACGACCGGCCCAATACGATTGCGGTGGATTCGTTGGGGCGCCTGGTGATCGGGGGTGGTGCCGCGAGCAGCACCGGCGTCGCACCCGTCGTGATCCGGCTGTCCAGCCTGGGCGTGCCCGATCCGAGCTGGGGAACCGGCGGAATTCTCCGCATCACCAGCGCCGGCATCGGCTTTCCGGGGCAGGGCGCGGTTGCCCGCCTTGGATCCGACAACTCCGTCTATGTTGGCGCGACCGGCACCATGACCGGTACCAGTGTGGCTGGCGTATTCCTGACACACCTGATGGTCACTGGCGCCGTCGACACGACATTCGGCAGCGGCGGTCGCCAGATCTTTTTCCCGACTTCGAGCTCCGTGATTTCCATCAGCGACCTCGCCATCGGTCCCAGCCGGTTGCACGTGTGTGGCGGCAGTTCCGTGGGCGGATTTGCGCGCTGGCTGCACGCGACCACGACCTTGCAGGGTCTGAGCCCGGCGATCGCGGATCTGGACATCAACGAAGTCCCGTCCTCGGATTTCGACTTGAACGTATGCAAGGTCGTGCGGCCTTCCCGGCGTCAGCCGAGCCGGATCTATCTGGGCGGGGGGGCACGCACGAGTGCGCGCCCGGGCGTTGCGGTAGTCGCCATCACCGAAATTGCTCCGGACGCATTCGACAACACCTTCGCCGGGACGGGACTTTTGCGGCTGGTGTTCAATGGCAGCCAAAGTCGCGCACGACTCAACGCCATGATCGAGCGGAATTCAGGCGCCGTGCTTCTGGGTGGCTCGATCCTGGTTCCCAACGATTCGTGGGAGGCCTTTGCGGCGCAGCTTCGGTCCAACGGTACCCTGGATCCGGGCTTTGCCTCGACTGGCGTGCGTTTCTACGCAGGCTTCAAAGGCGTCAGCGGGCGGGAGGAGCATTTCACCGGAGTCGTTGAAACGGGCGGCCGCCCGGTATTCGCCGGATTCTTCCAGTTCGGGTTTTCCGACCCTGGCGACTACGATTTTGCCGCAGTTGCGCTTGCACGCAGCAGCGCAATCTTCTCCAACGGTTTCGAGTAGTCACGCACTGCCGAAACGGGCACTCCAAGTTGAGCCAGAACTAGAACGGCCCGAGCGCGTGCACCTGCGCGGTTAGCGCGTCGCGACGCGTCTGGTCGAGCAGGCGGTGCCAGTGCACCAGAAGGTTCTCGTGCGCCGTTGGCTGAAAGCCTGCCTGCATGTCGACGGCGAATGCGCGGGCGTCGCCGCAATGACCGAAGAAAGCCTCGCAGTCCCGGGCGAAGCGCGCGAAAGAGAAGCGCAACGTCTGCAGCAGCAAGCCGCCCGCCTCAGAGATCGCCGCGCGCTCCGCGGGTGCCATGTGTGCGAACACGCTGCCATCGGTGGCGCCGCCGCCGATCAGGCCGACGCCCTCAACCAGGTTCACATGCAAGTAGGACACCGGGATGAAAGCATCGCCAGCCCGGTAGAAGGCAACTACGTGCTGCGGGAAATCCGGCGGCTCGGCGGCGTACTTGCGCCGGAAGATCGAACCACCGAAGACCGCGCCGTCGTCCACGATCGACAGCACGATGAAATCGCGCAACGTTGCAGGGACGCGATAGGGGCAGAGGCGCATGCAGCGAAGGCTAACGCTTTCCGGGCGCGGGCTCACGCGCTGCCGGTGCCGGCGCGCCATGTTGCTGCATTCGTTGTCGATCACGCGCATGATCCGGCTCGTTGCAGGACCACAGGGAAGGGCGGACGCGCTGCGGTTTATCCGCAGAGCAATACCCGCCGCAAAGCTGTGACGTCCCTGCGGTCCCCACGATGTCAGCACCGCCAACGCTGCCGGGTTCTCTCGGCGTTACTCTGTGCTCCTTTCCTGCCACTGTTGCGAACGCATGCGCGTACCCGTGCTGACCTACCACGGCCTCAACATGGACGGTCACGACTACGCCGACAACGACCATGTCGCGTTCGCCGAAGACCTGCGCCTGCTGCAAGCCGAGGGAATGCGCATCGTGCCCCTGGACTGGGTGGTGGAGCAGCGCCTCGGACGCGCCGAACGTGACCTTGAGCACTGTGTTGCCTTGACCTGCGATGATGGCTCGAACTTCGACTACTTTGACCTGGACCATCCCACGCTGGGACCGCAGCGCAGCCTGCACAATCTCATGGGCGACTTCCAGCGCGCCGCCGGTTTCGACGCGCAACCCTCGCTGCACCTGACCTGTTTCGCGATTGCCTCACCCGAGGCGCGTGAGGCACTCGACGGTGCTGGCCTCGGTAATCACGGCTGGATGGCGGACCACTGGTGGCGGGCCGCAGAACGCTCCGGGCGCATGTCCTTTGCCAACCATAGCTGGGACCACAACCACCCAGTGCTGGAGTCGCCCGGGCCTTTTGGCATGCCGCGCGGTTCCTTCCTCGACGTCGACAGCCTGGAACGCGCCGATTATCAGATCGCGCAGGCGCAACGCTACCTCGACGAAAAGCTTGGGCCGCGCCGGGTGCCGGTGTTCTGCTACCCCTTCGGCCACGTCAGCGAATACCTGAGGGGCGAATACTTCCCCCAATATGGTGATCGACACGGCGTGGTGGCAGCGTTCTGCGACGGCGGTCAATCGGTAACACTCGACAGCGACGTCTGGCGCCTGCCTCGATTTATTTGTGGCCACGACTGGCACAGTCCAGATGAACTCCTCCATCTGCTTCGAGACGCGGCCGGTTGAACCTCGCCATGAGGCGGGGGAGGGGGCCGATGCGGGTTCAGTGGCGCGTTGGTGAAGCGTCCAGCACGGCGACATCGATCGCTTCGCGAGACCCATGAATCCTGAAGGTCCAGGAGGCATTTTCAGAACCACTCGGGGGCCGGAAAATCTGCAGGGCATTGTCAGCGTAGGCGGGCGCCATGCCGACGCCATCGACGATTGCGACGACTTCGAATGGATAGTATCCATCCAGCCGATTGGTCACGACCACACGTTGATCTCCGTGAGTTGTGCCAGTGACCACAAAATGCCTGGCCGCGTAGTTGGGCGCGCGGGGCGGGTAGACTTCGGGCGTAACGATCGACAGCGCGACCGCGTTCGACCAGACCGTGCGCAATTCGAAAAATCCAAGTCCGCTTTCCACGCGTGACGGATGCGCGCCGGCAGCGGTCCACGCCGATTGGGTCAGTCCTATCCACGCTGGTTCGTCGCCGGTCGGCACGCCGCCCAATGAGATATGGCGCAACTTTCCGCAGCGTACGCGAAGTCCCACACCAAAGGACGCGTCGAGCAGCACTGCCAGGTGTCCGTAGGCACGAACAGGTTTGCAGCCCGGTCCAAGCGTTTCGATATCACCGATGCCGACTCGCGGCACAGTAATGCGACGGCGTTGGTCGTGACGTTCGGTAATGTCCATCAGTCCCTGTTCGCCAGGCTCGAGGACTTCAACCCAGACGATATTCGGATGCCAGGCCACCCCTGCGAGTGCCGCCAGGCTGGAGATCGGCCACAACAGAACTGCAACCACAATCACGGCAGTACCCAATCCACTTGCCCTGGTCGCGCGTACTCGATCCACGAGTGCATTGAGTCCAATCGCCAAGGCGAAGGCCAGCGGCGGCAGACACGCGTAGACCATCCAGAACGGCGTGATGGGTCGTAGAACCAGCGCAAACGCAGCCTGGATTCCAAATAGTCCGATAGAGATGAGCAAGGTTCGGCGATGAGGATGCGTGGCCTGCCGTGCAATGTCCGCTGCACCGAGTGCAGCGAGCATGAGCAATGTTGCATGAATCACAAACAGGATCGAGACCAGCGGCTCGGGACTTCCGAGCCAGTAGCGCCAGACATATTCCGGCCCCCATGTAGCGACACCGCCCAGAACCGGCAGAAGGCGAGGGAGCACGGGCGCTCCAAGCGTGGTGTCGGCGTAACCGAGCAAGGCATGAAAGTCAGGGAAACCGCCTTGTGCCTGCTCCCACAGATAAGGAACAAACGGCAGGGTGCCGGCGAGAACAAGCGCGAGCAGATGCCATGGCATCACCCGGGATCGCGGCATTCTCAACGCCGCCGCCAGGCAGGCCGCAAGTGCTGCAGGCAGGGCGGTCGGATGCGCGTGGATCATGAGGGATGCCACCAAACCCACCCATGCCGCGCGAACAAAAGTCGGCTGCTCGCGATACCGCAGCGTGACTATTGCTCCGAGCAGGATCGTCGTTTCCACCACGCTCGAATGCGTCAGTGCGCCCACAGACAGTACGGACCAGCCCGGCATGGCGACAGCCGCAACTGCAAACAATGCAAGGACAGGACCACCGAGACGACGACCAAGGTGCCAGGCAAGTGGATATTTCACCGCAGCTGCGGCGAGTGCGAAGCCGTGCGCTGCGGTCAGCGACCCGCCCAGTTTCGCCGCCGCAGCGAGCAAGTACCACCAGATGGGGCCCAAGTGTATGGTGTTGTACACAAGGGGTCCGGCAAGCGGAAATGCATGCCCCTGCGAAATGAGGGCAGCAAAATAAAGGTCTCGGTACGTATCGTAATATCCGACTACCGCCGTTCCGGCCCAAACATAAAGTACGATCAGGGACAGTGCCAGAGAAAGCCCAAGCGCTTTCGTCAACTTTTCTGCGTGGCCGGTCACGCGATCATCCGCACTCCTGATCACTGTTGCAGAGTCACCGCGGACTGCTGCAACCCGCTGATACCTCATGAGATGCTCAAGAATGCCAGATGACGCGCAGTGTACTTCACTCAAATCTGCCAGCTCCGAAGCACGCGAGGACAGACCGGACAATTTGCGGCTGGATATCGTGGTACCGGTCAGGAATGAACGAGCGAGATTGAGCACGCTTCTTGTTCTGCTGGCAGAGGCGCTGCCCTTGCACGGTGCCGTCGACTGGCGCGTGCTGGTTATCGATGATGGATCGCAAGACGACACGTGGAACTGGCTCATGGCGAGTGCCAGGGAACCCTCGTCGCGGGTGAGTGGGATCAAGCTCACCAGAAACTTCGGCAAGGAGGCCGCGATTCTGGCCGGTTTGCTGGAAAGTGAAGCTCCCCTGGTGCTGGTCATGGATGGCGATCTGGAACACCCGCCCTCCCTTATTCCGGAAATGATCGAACTCTGGTGCACGCTCGGTACGCCCATTGTCTCGGCAGTCAGTCGCAGAAAGCCGACCGAAGCACTCGTTCGACGTGCCGGAGCGGCCGCGTTCTATCGGTTCTTTTACTGGTGGACCCGAATCGATCTGGAGAACTCGTCGGACTTCAAACTGCTTACGCGAACCGTGGTCGACGCTTACGTGGCATTGACCGAGCGGCAAAAGTTCTTTCGGGGCATGACCGCATGGCTTGGTTTCGCAGAGGCCAAAGTGGAGTTCGAGGCCGTCACGACCAAGGGCAAGCAATCGGCGTGGACATTGCCACGTCTCGTAGCTTACGGATGGCGCTCGATGCTCGCGTTCAGTGCGGCTCCGCTTTCCATCATCGGGGTTCTCGGAGCCGGAACGCTGGTCTTCTCTCTGGTGCTGGGTATTCAGACCATTTCAAGATGGGCGATGGGACATTCTGTGGAAGGCTTTACCACCGTCATCATCGTGCAGTTGCTGCTGGGAAGTTCCCTGATGCTGGGACTGGGAGTTCTGGGCTCTTATCTGGCGCTGATCTACGAAGAAGTGAAACAGCGGCCGCCATTTCTGGTGGAACGCAAGACGGCTGCTGCAACGGGCGCTGATTCCGCGACACCCGGCGAACTCGGTCGTTTGGATTGATGCCAAGCTCAAGTTGCGCCTTCGAGGTGCGCGCTCCGGTCAAGCGAGCCGCAAGTCGCAAGTTCGCAGGCCCGGGGCCTGCAACACGTCGAGCCACGTTGCACAACGTCCGAGTGACTCGTCGTGGCAGGCGAGGACAAGCCGCAAGCGGAACACGGAGCCCGGTCCAGTGCCGTGTGATCCCCGAAAGTTACATAATATGTATTATGCGCACTTATGAAGATGGCTGGTTCAGCTCTGCCGGCCGGCGAACCTGATGTTGTGCGCATTCATTTATGGACTGCACCGGGTCCAACCTTTCCCAATTCCCGCAGTCCGCACTCCCCATTGCCCAAC
>JBBQNY010000033.1:0-24678 GCA_038330365.1 Lysobacterales bacterium
TCAAGCGCACGTTCCGCAGCGCCGATGCAGCGCATGCAGTGGTGAATGCGACCCGGGCCGAGCCGCCCCTGCGCAATCTCGAAACCACGCCCCGCACCGAGCACGATGCTGGATGCGGGTACGCGCACGTCGTCGAAGACCAGTTCGCCATGCCCGTAAGGCGCATCGGTTTCACCAAACACCGACAGCATGCGCTCGATGCGCAGGCCCGGAGTATCCATCGGCACGATCACGAGCGTGTGCTGGCGGTGTCGCGGCGCGTCGGCGTCGGAACGGCCCAGAAACAGCGCGACGCGGCAGCGCGGATGACCGGCACCCGTGATCCACCACTTGCGGCCATTGAGCACCACGTCATCACCGTCGACGCGGACGCTGGCCTCGATATTGGTGGCGTCGCTGGATGCGACTGCGGGCTCGGTCATGCAGAAGCACGAGCGGATCTCGCCGGCGAGCAGCGGCGTCAGCCAGCGCGCCTGCTGCTCTGGCGTTCCGTAGTGCAGCAGGACTTCCATGTTGCCGGTGTCCGGTGCGTTGCAGTTGAAGATCTCCGGCGCGAACGGCACACGTCCCATTGCCTCGGCGATGGGCGCGTATTCGAGATTGGAAAGACCGGCGCCCGCGTGCGGGTCTGCGATGTCGCGCACGCGTGCCGGCGGCAGGAAGACATTCCAGAGACCCTGCGCGCGCGCGGCTGCACGTAGTCGCACGATGTCCTCGTGTTCGCGCCACGTATGCCAGTCGTGACGGTCCTGCGCGGCCCCGGCGGTCAGCACGGCATGTTCGACCGGCAGCACCTCCCGCTCGATGAATTCGCTGACGCGCGCCAGCATCGATGCTCCCAGCCCTTTTTCGTGCACAGTCATGCGTGCAAGGGTACTGGCTCGTAGCGGCCACGCGAGCGCGGCAGGTCCCGCTCTGCGGCGTCTGTTGCAAGCGACGGTGCGTAGCCTCCCGTACCGGATCCGTTGCAATAGTTCGACTATTCCGGAATAGTCGAAGCATGGACTCGAAAACCACCGTCGATGCGCTTGCAGCTCTGGCCCACCCACTCCGGCTGGCGGCCTATCGGACGCTGGTGCAGGTGGGCGGCGAAGGCATGGCGGTCGGCCAGTTGCGCAATGTTCTCGACGTGCCAGCGGCCACGCTCACGTCGCATCTCAATCGGTTGCGGGCTGCCGGGCTGGTTCGCGACGAGCGCGAGGGGCGGGTCATCCGCGTGCGTGCGGACTTCGACGTGATGAACGCGCTGATCGGATTCCTGAGTGAAAACTGCTGCGACGGACGCCCCTGCGCGCCGGCGCTTGGGGCGAGCGCCCGGTCCTTCGGGCTGAAAATGCCGGGCAGATCCCGATGACCGACCGGGTCCGCATTGTGCTGTCCCGCTGCACCGGATCGCCGTCTTCAGCGGCTCGGGGATCATGGCCGAGCGGCTTTCGGACGGGACCGATGCCATCGCCCTGCTGGCCAACACACTCGCCACGACCGGCGGGCTGGTCATCCTGAGGGCGACAGGGGTGCGCGTCGCGGCGTATAGCGGGGCCGCGTACTGGTTCACCGCTTCGACGTCATTCGCAAATCCTGCCGCGGCCTTCGGCCGCATGCTCGGCGACAGCTTTGCCGGAATTGCACCGGCCGATGTACCGGTTTTCATGATTGCTGAAATTGCCGGCGCTGGGCTGGGTCTTGGCGCCCACAGGCTGCTCGGCACCGCTCGTGAGGCGTGACGCATCGTCACGCTATCTACCGCGGAGTAGGTGGTGCGCCCGGAGGGATTCGAACCCCCGGCCGTCAGGTTCGAAGCCTGATGCTCTATCCAGCTGAGCTACGGGCGCAGCGGAGACAGGATACGACCTTCATCCGCTGACGGAAAAAGGTTTTCCCGTGTGTGATATTTCGGGGCAGTCCGGCGAATAACAGTGCATCGCGGTCCTCGGGTCGCTCGCGCTGGAGTCTTCCGATGCAAAGTATTGATGCTGCACCCGTGACGCCGTCGACACCTGATCCAGGTCACGAACCCTTCGGAGCACGCGCAGCGGAGGCGGTCCGCGGCGGTGCCCCGGGCTCGGGTCGCCTGCATGGACTCGACGCCCTGCGCGGTTTCGCCTTGCTGGCAGGCGTGGCGCTGCACGCAACGCTCTCCTACCTGCCGGACGCTGGCAGCTGGTGGATCGTCGGCGACGATGAGTCTTCGCAGGCGCTTTCCGGTCTGTTCTTCGTCGTGCACATGTTCCGCATGACCGTGTTCTTCGTGCTCGCGGGCTTTTTCGGTCGCCTGCTGTGCGAGCGGCTCGGGATCCGTGTATTTGCCCGCGACCGGCTGCGACGGATCCTCGTGCCGCTTCTGACCGCGTGGACGCCGATCTTCATGTGCGTCGTCGCGGTCATCGTCTGGGCTGCCTACATCCGCTTGGGTGGCGTGCTCCCGCAGGAATCGCCTCCGGGCCCGGCGTTTACGCCAGACGACTTTCCGCTGACGCACCTCTGGTTCCTTTACGTGCTGTTGATTCTCTACGCCGCGATGCTGTCGCTGCGCGCGCTGGCAGGCCGCCTGCTGCAGGGGCGCATCGGACGGCTGGTGGATGCCGGCGTACGCGTACTGCTGCGGCCGGGGGCCATCGCCGTGCTGGCGCTGCCTGTTGCGCTGGCTCTCAATGCCGAATCGACGTGGATTCCCTGGTTCGGCGTACCGACCCCCGATCATTCGCTGTATCCGAACCTTGCTGCCCTGGTGGCTTATGGAATCGCATTCGGATTCGGCTGGCTGCTGCAACGGCAGGCGTCGATCCTTTCGACCCTCGTGGCGCGCTGGCCCCTCCATCTCGCGCTGGCTCTGGCGGCGACCCTTTGCTCGATCCTGACGCTGGGCCTTGCGCCGGACTTCGCGCCCGCGGCCGGCGATGCCGAATCGCTGCGCTTCGCCCTGGTGTATGCCTTCGGCACATGGAGCTGGACGCTTGCGCTGATCGGCATGGCCCTGCGCTTCCTGTCGTCACCGAGTCCGGTACGACGCTACCTGGCGGATGCGTCCTACTGGATCTACCTCGTGCACGTTCCGCTGGTCATGGCGCTGCAGGTCGTCGCTTCCCTGTTGCAGTGGCCGTGGTGGATCGAGTATCCGCTGGCACTGCTGGTGGCCATGACCCTGCTGCTGGCGAGCTACGAGCTCTGCGTGCGGCACAGCTTCATCGGCGCCTGGTTGAACGGCCGGCGGATGCCGCGCGTGGCGCCGGTCGCTCGCGCCGATCTGCTGCCCGCGTAATCCTGCCTGTCCGATAAGCGAATAATCCCGCATGCGCAACGATCACGACGCGTTCCTGTCCGCACTCGGGCCCCACAAGGCCGTGCTCTACAAGATCGCGAATGCCTATTGCCGTCGCCGCGAGGACCGCGGCGACCTGATCCAGGAGATGGTGATGGAACTCTGGCGTGCGTACCCGCGCTTCGACAGGCGGTGCGCTTTTTCCACCTTCATGCACACCGTGGCGGTGAACGTTGCGATCTCGCATTTTCGCGGCGAGGCGCGGCGCATCCGCGACACGGTGCCGATCGAGGAATTCGGCATGGATCTCGCGGCAGCCGATCGCGTGTTCGACGCCGAAGGCGAGGATCTGCGCGCGCTGCATCAGCTGATCGGGCGCCTCGACGACATCGACCGCGCTCTGGTGCTGCTCTACCTCGAAGGCTACGCGCAGGAGGAAATCGCACCGATGGTCGGACTGAGCGTCACCAACGTCGCCACCCGCATCGCGCGCATCAAGCAGCGACTGCAGCGTGACTATGCGGCTGACGCCGCGCATGGAGTCGACGCATGAGCGGGCTCGATCTTGACGCGCTGCGGGCGCAATGGCAGGACGCATCGACTGCGCTCGACGCCGGGCTGGACCTTGATATCGCCGCCGTGAACGCGGAGCTGCAGCGGCGCTCCGCACGAGCCCGCCGTCGACACGCGCGGTGGCTGCTGCTCAGCATCGTATTCGGCACAGCGCTCCTGCTGGCACTCGGAGCCTTCCTCTGGAACGAACGTTTCGATCCGCTATATCTCATGTCCGGCGCGGCGCTCGGCACATTGCTGCTGGCCGAATGGATCGTCAACGTCCGCCAGTGGCGTGCGCTCTCCACGATCGACTACACCCGTCCGGTGGCCGAAGTGCAGTCCGTGCTGACGCGACTTCGCGCCGCGCGCCTGCGGCTTGCGAAATGGGTGACGTTGACCGCAGTCACGCTCTGGTGGCCTGGGGTGGCAGTGGTCGTGAAAGCCGCATTCGGGGTGGATCTGCTGCGCGGACTGCACTGGAGTGTGTTCGCCACCAGCATCGGCCTCGGTCTGCTGCTGGTGCCGCTGGGTCTCTGGGTCATGCGCGTGGTCACGCGTCGTTTCGGGGATCGACCGGGCTATCAGCGCTGGCTCGACGAGGTGGCCGGCAGCAGCTTCGGACGCATGCGCCAGGACATGGAAGTGCGCGAGCGCTTCGAGCAGGCGGCGGCGAGTGATGACGTGAACTCGCTGCGCGGTCTCGAGGCTGCAGCGCGCGAAATACCCGCCGAGCTGTATCTTGCGCGCCGCGTGCTTTTGCGCCGCCTGCTCGTCGCGTCGTTCCTGTACGCCTTCGGCGTGCTGATGCTGGGTGCATTCAATGCCGTACACGGCGGCATCGCCTGGGCGCTGGCAGCAGGGCTGACGGTGCACTTTGCGTTGCTCGCCCAGTTGGTCCCGGCGATCGCCGTGCGTGCGTCGTTGCTGCGCATGGACTTCAGCCATCCGCACGCCGAGCTGCGCGAGCGCATCACCACACTCGCGCGCTGGCAGCGACTCGCTGTCCAGGCGACGGCGATGCTGTCGCCCGTCATCGCACTCGCGCTGGTCGTGGTTACCGCTTACGTGCTTCCCGGCGTTGATGCGCTGACGCGCTTCAGTCCCGGTGTCGGCCTTGCGCTGCTGGCACCGGCGTCGTTGATGAGCGTGTGGCTCGCCGCACGCTGGTGGCAGTCACCGGAGCAATTCGCCGCTGCGTGGCGCGCGCCCCGTTCCCTCACCGCTTCGCGCCGCCTCGACGACCTCCGCGATCAGGTTCCACGCCCACGAAGTGGGTAACTACGCAGCCACTCGCTGTATCGATCGCAGACCGTCGTCCAGTGCGCGCTCGGCATGCCACAGATCGTGCGCCTGCTGCATGCGCAACCAGAACGGTGCGCCGTTGCCCGCAAGCTTGCCGATACGCAGCGCCATCCCGGGCGTGAAACCCTTGCGCTCCGCAATCAGCTCGCGCAGCGTCTGCCACCGGGGACTTCGCTTGGCGGGACAAATAGTCATGGCGGAGAACAGTTTGGTGGCGCCGGAATGATGGGAGCTCACACCCAGACTATGTCGGCGCAATGTCGCGTAACGAAGAGGGTGCGAGCACGCCTCAAGGCATCCGCCGGAAGCGCCACTGACCAGTGCTTGTGGAATTGATTTCGACCTCGAACCCTCATCCGGCGCTGCGCGCCACTTTACGCACCACATCCCTGTGGTGCGCCCTGCGGGCCGCCTTCGTCGTTCGCAGCTGCTCCTGCAGCTGAAGTCTCCCAGAGGAAGAAGGGAGAAGACGCATCACGCTGCTGCAGGGCACTCCCTCTCCAGTGGGAGAGGGTTGGGGTGAGGGTGCAAGTCCCCGCGTCATGGTGGATGGCACCAATCAAGGTCGGGAAGTCCAGTCGCAGACTGGAGAAAAGACACCTCCAAGCCGATCGCCTGCTTGATGCCTGATGAGAGATAGCGCCTGATTGCCTTCGACTGGGGCGGCTGGCAGGATGCTGCGGATTCAGCAGGGAGGCGCGTGGCTCACATGCAAAACATTCTGGATCTGTTCGGGGGCTTGTCCGCCATCGTGCTCGTGGCCGTCTGGGTCTTCGTGCCCTTCGCCCTGTTCGGGATCAAGCCGCTGCTGCGCGACATTCTCGCGGAGCTCAAGCGCGGCAACGCCAGCCTCGGCCCACCCGACGGCGCAGAGCCGCCGAGCCGGCCCATCAATCCGCGGACAGGTGAGTGGTACTGAGCGTTTGAGTGAAGCCGCACCGGCGCCGTAGCGCCGGTGGGTTCAGCGCTTCATCGAGGCGAAGAACTCGTCGTTGGACTTGGTGTTCTTCATCTTGTCGAGCATGAACTCGATCGCCGAGAGCTCGTCCATCGGATGCAGCAACTTGCGCAGGATCCAGATGCGCTGCAGGCGTTCGGCATCGATCAGCAATTCCTCGCGGCGGGTGCCGGAGCGATTGATGTTGAGAGCCGGATACACGCGCTTCTCGGCGATGCGGCGGTCCATGTGCACTTCCATGTTGCCGGTGCCCTTGAACTCCTCGTAGATCACCTCGTCCATCTTGGAGCCGGTCTCGACCAGCGCGGTCGCGATGATGGTGAGCGATCCGCCTTCCTCGGCCTTGCGCGCCGCACCGAAGAAACGCTTCGGGCGCTGCAATGCGTTGGCGTCGACGCCGCCGGTCAGCACCTTGCCCGACGACGGCACCACGGTGTTGTAGGCACGCGCCAGGCGGGTGATGGAGTCGAGCAGGATGATGACGTCGCGCTTGTGCTCGACCAGGCGCTTGGCGCGCTCGATCACCATCTCGGCGACCTGCACGTGACGCACGGCGGGCTCGTCGAAGGTCGACGAGATCACTTCGCCGCGCACGCTGCGCTGCATCTCGGTGACTTCCTCGGGACGCTCGTCGATCAGCAGGATGATCAGATGCGCATCCGGATGGTTGTGCATGATCGCCTGCGCGATGTTCTGCAGCATCATCGTCTTGCCGGCTTTCGGCGGCGACACGATCAGGCCGCGCTGACCCTTGCCGATGGGCGCCATCAGATCGAGGATGCGGCCGGTGATGTCCTCGCTGGAGCCGTTGCCGCGCTCAAGATGGAACTGCTCGCGCGGGAACAGCGCGGTCAGGTTCTCGAACGGCACCTTGCCCTTGGAGGCTTCCGGCGGCTCGCCATTGATCGCGTCGACCTTGAGCAGCGCGAAGTAACGCTCGCCATCCTTGGGCTGGCGGATCTTGCCGATGATGTAGTCGCCGGTGCGCAGGTTGAAGCGGCGGATCTGCGAGGGCGAGACGTAGATGTCGTCGGGTCCGGCGAGATAGCTCTCCTCGGCCGCGCGCAGGAAGCCGAAGCCATCCTGCAGGATCTCGAGCACGCCTTCGCCGTCGATGCCTTCCTGGGTTCGGCACAGCACCTTGAGCAGGTTGAAGATGACGTCCTGCTTGCGCGCACGTGCCACCACTTCGCCCATGCCGACTTCTTCAGCCAGCGACACCAGCGCCGTGGCGTTCATGCGCTTGAGCTCGGTCAGCGAGGTCGGGGCGTTTGGCGGCAGGGGCGGCAGTTCGCGTCGCGTCTCGTTGCGCTGCGAACCATCGTCGTCGGGATCGACTTCCGCACGATTGCCGCGCTCGGGACGCTCGACGCGTTCACCGCCGCCGCCACCGCCACCGCCACCGCCACCGCCACTACGTTTGCGGTCGCGGAAACGGCTGCGCCGGTCGCGGCGGCCGCCGCGACCTTCGCTATCGCCGGTGTTCTCGCCGCCGGAGTTGTCGCCGCCACCGTGGTCGCCGCCGGAGGAGTCGCCGCGGTTGTTGTCCGACGACGGCGCTGCACTGTCGTCACTGGAGCGGTTGTCATCGCCGCGCGCGTCGCGCGGTTCGGGATTGTCGCCGGCGTCGGGGCCGGACGGTTCGGGGTTTTCGAGCACGCATGCCTCGCGCTTCTGGCGCATGAAAAAAGGGGAGGGTATTGCCTTGAGAGTCCGCGAGCGGGCGCATGGTGCGCTCCGGGGGACTGGGGAAACCTTACATCGCGTAGACATGCACGTGCAAGCCACGAGTGGCGGCGCGCCGAAATCGTTCAGTGGAGCTGGATCTCGATCCTTCCCACATCCGTGTGCGGAATCTCTCTCGCACCGTAAGCGCCCATTGCACGCGTGCTGCCTTGCAGATTCAACGAATCGACATAGATCACCAGGTAGCGCGCGCGCTCCAGATCTCCGCGCAACGCGGTGAGGTTGTGCATGGTCAAGTTGTTGCCGCCCACCCTTGTCTGGCTCTTGCTGGGCCTCGCCATTGTCTGGATCATCCGGCCTTGCTGGTCGAGGTACTGGAAGGAAGGTGCAAGGATGTGGTCGCCTTCAGCAAGCGGCCAGCTATTCATCGACCAGAAAATTTCCACCCCTTTAATGCCGCTGGTCAGCTTGACGCATATCGCACGAGCCACCATGGCCTCTGCCAACTGAAGACGGGGCGTTTCCTGTGAGAATTGCAGTCTGACTCGCTGTTTTCTGTCCGGTGCAACGCAATCAGATACAACGTCGAGGTTGCGCGCGACCTGATTTGGTTGAGACGCTGAGGGGCCTTCATTTTCCGCGTGGCACGCAAGCGAGCCACCCAGCAGCAACAGTAGAAGGCTGAACGGCGCTTTCCTCTGCACGCGGTGAGAATCAGTCTGCCATGCCTCCAAGCGAGCGCTTCGGGACGGATTCATCCCTGCATCCTCTATGTCTGCTCGCTCAACACTCTGCCACATTCGTGCCGGTTCGAGACGTGATCCAACTTGACCCCGCGTCGTGAACGGCTTCGCTTGTGCGCGAGGCAAGCTTCATGAAAAGCTGCGGTTTTGAGCGTGGCGAGTCCCGTCGGGAGACACCATTTCGCTCGCCGACTGACGCGTTTGGGATCAATTGAGGGTCGATATGCCAAGGTTTCACGTGCTCATGTTTTTTGTGGCAGTTGCCACTGCCCCGGTTGGCGCAGGTAACCCGTTCCAACGCCCGAGCATCACCGATCTGCCCATTCCGCTCGGCAATCCGACTTATGTCGTGCTCGCCATGCAGGATCAACTGGGTGTCGCGGCCGTTCCGCTCAGTGCGTTTTCCGGGCCCGCCTTCACGCTCATCGCGAATACCAACGGAGATGAACTCCTCGTTCCGCTGCAACTCAAGCTCGGAAATCGTGAGTTTCTGCCCGACCTTGCAACGGCGGTGGAAGCACTGGATCCCGCATTTGTCGGTGCGGACGCAGTCCAGGTCCCGACCCTTGCCGATGCGCCAGAGGGTGCCGTAGTCCTGGAGATCTCCGGCAAGCCCACGATGGGCCGCAGGTACCGCACTTTTTTCGTGGTTTTAACGGCACATGTTTGCCGCCGCGAAGCGGCAGCACCGCGAGGATGCCGCGAGATGTACCAGAACGAGTATCACTATGAATTCGGTCTGCCGGCGGGTTCCCCCAAAGCCTCGCGCAAGTCGAAGCTGGCACGGCAGTGGGAGGCTCTTCCCGAGGGCCGAATGGCTGCAATGATTGTCGAGGGCATTGGCGGGGCGGTCGGACTAATCAACCTCGACTTCCAGCTGCGGAACAGCAGGGATCGTTCAGGTTCAGTATTTCGGCATGAACATCCCATGGGCAACATTTCCCGCATGCGGGTCGTGTCGGAAAATGCAGAAAGGCTGGTTATGCGATGGCTGGGAGATGGGCCCCTCTTTTCTGTGGAAACGCGCATAGCGCCTCCGTGATACCTGGACACAAGGTCACGCACCGGCGCCGCACTCGAGTGGCGGCGCACTTCGTGCAACTGAAACTCAGATGGTGCGGTCGATCAGCTGGGTCAGCTGGGTGCGGTTGACGGCGCCGATCTGGGTCGCCTCCACCTTGCCTGCCTTGAAGATCATCAGCGTCGGAATACCGCGCACGTTGTAGCTGCGCGGGGTCTTCTGGTGCTGGTCGATGTTGACCTTGATGACCTTGAGGCGTCCGGCGTAGGCGGCCGCGACTTCGTCGAGCATCGGCGCGATCATCTTGCAGGGACCGCACCATTCGGCCCAGAAATCCACGAGCACCGGCTCCTCGGAATTGAGGACCTCGGCTTCGAAGTCGGTGTCGCCTACGTGGGTGATGAGGTCGCTCATGGGGTGCTCCTGTAAGGGGAAAGCGCTGGCTGCGCTACAATCGCACACTTGGCTCCGGGCCAGCGCGCCAGTTCGAAAACGTCGACCAGTACGGAAATCGTCTGTCGATCCCCCGATTGTGGTGACCCCCCCGAGCCGATTCAAGCCGCGCCTCGATGCGCGTTCCCTCCCGGCCGCGACCGCGCGCGATGCGCGGCGCTTGCCCCTCCCACCTTCGGATCCGCATGAACCTTGCCGCCATCCCGGTCGCTGACCACGATTCCAAACCCCTCACCGAGCTCCGTTTCGACTCGCTCGACCTGCATCCGCTGCTTGCCTCCGGGCTCGTGGACGCGGGCTTCGAGTTCGCCACGCCGATCCAGGAACTGACCCTGCCGCTCGCGCTCGCCGGCCGTGATGTCGCCGGGCAAGCACAGACCGGCACCGGCAAGACGCTGGCCTTCCTGGTCGCGCTCATCAATCGCCTGCTCACCCGGCCGGCGCTCGCAGAGCGCAAGCCGGGCGATCCGCGCGCACTCATCCTGGCGCCCACGCGCGAACTCGCGATCCAGATCCACAAGGACGCGATGAAGTTCGCCGGTGATACGGGCCTGCGCTTCGCGCTGGTGTATGGCGGCGTCGACTACGAGAAGCAGCGCGACCTCCTGCAGCATGGCGTCGACGTCATCATCGCGACGCCCGGCCGGCTGATTGATTACGTCAAGCAGCACAAGGTGGTCTCGCTGCACGCCTGCGAGGTCTGCGTGCTCGACGAGGCGGATCGCATGTTCGATCTCGGCTTCATCAAGGACATCCGCTTCCTGCTGCGGCGCATGCCCATCCGCACCGAGCGCCAGACCCTGCTGTTCTCGGCGACGCTGTCGCATCGCGTGCTGGAGCTGGCGTACGAGCACATGAACGAGCCGGAAAAAGTCACGGTCGAGACCGAGTTCGTCACCGCCGATCGCGTGCGCCAGACGGTCTACTTCCCCGCCAACGAAGAGAAGCTCTCGTTGCTGATCGGGCTCCTCAATCACATGGATCCGAGCCGCACCATGGTGTTCGTCAACACCAAGGTCTGGGCCGAGAGGATCGCGAACGCGCTCGAGCGCCGTAACTTCCGCGTCGCCCTGCTGTCGGGCGACGTGCCGCAGACCAAGCGCGAGCGCCTGCTGAAGAAATTCCAGGCGGGCGAAGTGCAGGTGCTGGTGGCGACTGACGTGGCCGCGCGCGGCCTGCACATCGACGCGGTGTCGCACGTGTTCAACTTCGATCTGCCGCAGGATGCAGAAGACTACGTGCATCGGATCGGGCGCACCGCGCGGCTCGGGGCTGAGGGCGATGCCATCAGCTTCGCGTGCGAGCGCTACGCGTTTTCGCTGCCGGCGATCGAGGAATTCATCGGCCAGAAACTCCCCGTCGCAGCGGTCGACCCGGCGATGCTGGAGCCGGTCGAACGCGCGCCGCTGGAGGCTTCGGAGAAAATGTCGGCTTCCGACGATCCCGGCGACGTCATGCCGCGCCATGTGCGCGAGCGGCAGGCGCAGCGCGGCGCGTCCGGTGCGGGTTCACGCTCAGGCACGCCGCGCCGCGCATCCGCCCCGAAGCGCGATGCCGGCACTGCTGCCGCGACAGCGCCCGTGAACGACGCGCCCGGCGAGAGCGCTGAAGGTGCAACCCGTCGGCGTCCGCGCCGCGCGCGCACGGAAGGGACCGCAGCCGCGAGCGGCGAAGCGCCGGCCCGCGTCGAGGTCAGCGGCCCGGCTGCAGGTGCGGATGCGGTCAAACCCGCCACCGATGCCGCGGCCGATCCGTCTGCACCGAAGAAGCGGCGACGTCGCGGCGGTCGCGGCCGCAATCGCAGCGGTGGCGATGCGGCGACTGCGGCGGCGGGCGGCGCGCCGGCCACCGGCGCTGACAGCAAGACCGCCGGACGCGGTCGCAGGGAACCGGGCACCCAGCCCGGCGGACGCCGGGGCCGGGCCGAGGCCAACCGCTCAGGCGCGGAATCCGCACCCAGGAAGGCGCCCGCAAAGCGCCAACCCGCGCGACGTACGGCAAACCCCGGCACCGAGCCGGCGGGAATCGTCGGCAGCATCAAGCGCGGATTGGGTTTGCTGGCGCGCAGCCTCGGCCTCGGCAAGAAGCCCTGACTGACGGCAGGCGGCGACGCGAGCGGCGATGCCGTGCCCGCGTCGTTTGCGAGCTTGCTCCGATGCACCGTCGTGGCCCGTACTGGTGAGCACTCCACTTGGTACGCTTGCGTGATGAATCCGGCGCCTTCAAGGAACCTCTGATCAATGTCACGTCGACGGCATGCTGCCCAGAAGGCCCGCAGGCTGGTGGGCGCGTCGCCGCGCAGGCTGGCGGCCTGGGCAAGACGCGGTCGCCGGTCCGGGGGCCTGCTGGACTTCACCCGGTCTTTTGAATTGAGAAATTTCATGGGCCGCTTTGTCAGCACTCCGGTCGGTGTTGCGACCGCTGGCAATGCATTGAGCATTCCCTCAACGCCGCGTCTTGACCGGCGCGCAGACAAAGCGGTGACGCCGGCGTGACATTGGTCAGAGGCTCGCTGGCTTGAACCTCGATCTGCGCGATCGGCTGCTGCACGATGCGCGTGCGCGTCCCCTCGCGCTGCTGCTGGTGACCGTCGCCGCTGCCTTCTGCCTGTACCTGCTCGTGCAGTGGCTGCTGCTGGTGCTGCGCTGGACGGACGTACCCCCGGCGGCACCCGCAGGCACCGGCCCAATGCCGATGGATACCGCGCCGCCGGATCGCCTGGCGCGTTTGCACCTGTTCGGCGCGTCCACCCTGCCCATCGACTCGCGCAGCGTCGCCAGCACCGCCCCGGATTCGGCGTCCCAACTGGTCCTGCGCGGCGTTTTCGCCGCCGCCGATCCGCGTGCAGGCCGCGCGATCATCGCGGGGCCGGACCAGCAGGAGTCGCACTACGCCGTCGGTGCGACCTTGCCCGGCAACGTCCAGCTGGTAGGCGTGCACGCCGACCGTGTGGTGATTTCCAATGGCGGCACCCTCGAAGTCCTGCGCCTGCCACGTGCCGGCGCCGTGGCCGCTGGCGCTGCCCCCGTTGGCGCCGGCGGTCCGCGTGCGGCCGCATCGCTGCCCACGGGCGGGCAGCCCGCATCCATCCCTGGAGACCTGATGGCGGGGGCCGGCAGTGCCGCACCGTTGATCGCGCCGATGACAGCCGGCAGCTTCGGCGCCGCAGCGACCGGGCTGGGCGTCGATCCCGCGCAACTGGTGCGTGACGTGCGGCTCGAACCGGTGCTGGCCGATGGTCAGCAGACTGGCGTGCGCGTGGTAAGCAGCAACACGGCGCTTCTGGAAAAGCTGGGCCTGCAGCCCGGCGACGAGCTCACCTCGGTGAACGGCATCGCGCTCGACAATCCCCTGCGCGGCGCTGAAGTCATGCAGAACCTCGGTCAGGCCCAGAGCGCGACGCTCACCGTCCGCCGCAACGGTCGCGAGCAAACGCTCTCGGTCGCACTGCGCTGATCACGCACATCCACTGCCATGATCGCTCGCGGTCGCGCGTCGCAATGCCCCGGCCACCCATCGCAACGGTCGCGAGCAAACGCTCTCGGTCGCACTGCGCTGAACCTGACGCAGCGGCCGTGCTGCATTCCTTGCGACCGGGGCACATGGAGCAGCCAACGTGCGCTCGTGTAATCTCGGCGGCGCTGCACGCAACTGCCGCGACCGCAGCATCCGCGTTGAAGCCCAGTCCCCGATCCGAGGTCAGCCCATCGTGAATCCACTTCTCCGCCGGCGCGTGCGACCTGCCGCATCCTGCTTCGGGGGGTTGCTCGCTCTCTTTCTGGTGCTGCCGGCCTTGGCGCAGTCGCCCCCGGCAATGCCCGTGTTCGTGCCGACGCAGGCGGTGGCCGTACCGGCGGAGGCCGCGACCGCGGCGCCGATCGGGGGTCAGACGCTCAATTTCAAGGATGCGGATATTCGCGAGTTCATCGCTGCGATCTCCGACATCACCGGCCGCGCCTTCATCGTCGATCCGCGCGTCGAAGGGCGCGTCAACGTGATTTCCGCACGCCCCATGGATGCCGACGAGATCTATCAGGTGTTCGAATCAGTGCTGCGTGTGCACGGGTTCGCGACGGTCGCCGCCGGCAACATGATCAAGATCGTGCCCGAAGCCCTTGCCAAGCAGGACGGCAGCGGCACGCCGCAGATCGCAGGCCCCGACACGCTGGTCACAAAATTGATTCCTTTGCGCTACGTCTCGGCGCAGGAGCTGGTTCCGATCCTGACGCAACTGGTGCCGCAGAGCGGGCAGGTGAGCGTGCACCAGGGCAGCAATTCGCTGCTGATCACCGATCGAGCCGGCAACCTGGCGCGCATCGAGTCGATCGTGCGCCGCATCGACCAGGCCTCCGACGCTTCGGTCGAAGTGATCGCGCTCAGCCACGCCAACGCCTCGGAGATCGCGCGCACCATCGCGCTGCTCGACGAGGGCAAGGCCAATCTCGCCGGCGTCGGTCCGAGCACAGCCAAGGTCCTTGCCGATACGCGTACCAACTCGCTGCTGGTGTCGGGCGACCGGGCGGCGCGCCTGCGCACGCGCGCGCTGGTCAGCCATCTCGACACGCCGCTCGAGTCGGGCGAGAGCACGCAGGTGATCTATCTGCGCTACGCCAACGCCAAGGAGCTGGTGCCGATCCTGGAAGCGACCGCCGCGACGCTCGCTGGCGACTCGGGCGAAAAGGACAAGGCGCGCAGCGCCACGGTGCAGGCGCATGAGGAAACCAACGCCGTGGTCATTACCGCCGACCCTGCCGTATACCGCGCGCTGGTCGCAGTCATACGCCAGCTCGACATCCGTCGCGCACAGGTTCTGATCGAAGGTGTGATCGCCGAGTTGATGGAGGACCGCTCGCGCGAGATCGGCGTGCAGTGGCAGGCAACCGACGTCAACGTGCAAGCCGACGGCACGCTCGGATCCGGTGTGTTTGGCGGCACCAACTTCCCGCGCGCCGGCGGCGCCGGCGGCATTCTCGGCACGGCCGTGAACCCGCTCACGATCGGCTCGGGGCTGACCCTCGGCTACGTGCGCGGCGCGATCACGCTGCCCGGCAGCACAACGCCGATACTCGATATCGGTGCGCTGGTCTCTGCGCTCGCCAGCGACGGTCGCAGCAACATTCTTTCCACCCCGAACCTGGTCACGCTCGATCACCAGGAAGCCGAGATCAAGGTCGGTCAGAAGGTGCCGTTCCTCACTGGCCAGTACACCAATACATCCACCAATGGCGGTACCAACCAGCCGACCAATCCCTTCCAGACCATCGAGCGCGAGGACGTGGGCCTTTCGCTCAAGGTCACGCCGCATATCAACGAGGGTGACAGTGTGCGCCTGGATCTGGTGCAGCAAGTCTCGTCGCTGGCGCCCTCGCCGCTGGGCGCGGTGGATCTCGTCACCAACAATCGCGAGATCACCACCAGCGTGCTGGTGCCCGACGGCGTGACGCTGGTGCTGGGCGGTCTTATCTCCGATGAGGTTCGCCACAGCGTCACCAAAGTGCCCGCGCTGGGCGACATTCCGGTGCTGGGCAACCTGTTCCGCTATCGCAACACCAGCCGCATGCGTCGCAACCTGATGGTGTTCCTGAAGCCGACCATCCTGCGCGATCCGTTTCTCGAACAGGCTGTGTCGAGCGAGAAATACAACTTCATCCGCACCGAGCAGCTGCAGCGCCAACAGAGCGAAGGGCGCGAAGGGCGCGACAACGCGATCCTGCCGCCGCTGGTGCAGCCGCCGGTGCCGGTCGAGGCGGCGGTCATTGAGCCCGAAGCGGATGGCGCGCGCGTGGCGCGTGGACGGGTTCGCGATCCCGGCGTTGCGCCGGTGGCACCGAAACCGCGGCCGTGAGCGCGGCAATACGCCCGGCACGACCGGGCTTCGCATTCGCCAAGCGCCAGGGCGGCACGTTGATCGACTGGCAGGGCGATGTACCGCGCGTGGCGCTGGCGCCGCACGCGACACTCGCGACCTACGCCGAACTGCAGCGCTATCTCGGCGCCTCGCCGGTGATCGAACGTTTCGATGCAGTCGCCTACGATCGGCTGCTGCGCGATCTTTACGAGCAAGGCGGCGCCGACGCCCGGAATCTGGCGGAGAGCATCGATTCGGGCACTGACCTGCGTGCGCTGGCCGAGGAGCTGCCCGAACCCCAGGACCTGATGGAGTCCGACGACGAGGCGCTCGTGATCCGTCTGATCAATGCGCTGCTGACCGAGGCCGTGAAGGAAAACGCATCGGACATCCATATCGAGCCATTCGAAAGCCGGCTCGTGGTGCGCTTCCGCGTCGACGGCGTGCTGCGCGAAGTGCTCGCGCCCGCACGCAGCATCGCGGCACCGGTGGTCTCGCGCATCAAGGTGATGGCCAAGCTGGACATCGCCGAGAAGCGCCTGCCGCAGGACGGGCGCATCAGCCTGCGCATCGCCGGACGACCGGTCGACGTGCGCGTCTCGACCATTCCGGCGGGCCACGGCGAACGCGTGGTGCTGCGCCTGCTGGACAAGCAGGCCGGCCGGCTCGATCTCGAGAAGCTCGGCATGGGCGCGGTGATGCATGCGCGACTGGACGAGCTGATCCATCGTCCGCACGGCATCCTGCTGGTGACCGGTCCCACCGGTTCGGGCAAGACCACCACCCTGTATGCCGCGCTGTCGCGGCTCAACGATGCCACGCGCAATATTTTGACCGTCGAGGACCCGATCGAGTACCACCTCGATGGCGTCGGCCAGACGCAGGTCAACTCGCGCGTCGACATGACTTTTGCGCGCGGTCTGCGCGCGATCCTGCGGCAGGATCCCGACGTGGTGATGGTCGGCGAGATCCGCGACCTCGAGACCGCGCAGATTGCGGTGCAGGCCTCGCTGACCGGGCATCTGGTGATGTCGACCCTGCACACGAATTCCGCCGTCGGCGCCATGACGCGCCTGCGCGACATGGGGGTCGAGCCCTTCCTGCTGGCGTCATCCTTGATCGGCGTGCTCTCGCAGCGTCTGGTGCGCGTACTCGATCCGGAAACGCGCGAGGCGTACCCTGCGACGCCGACCGAGCTGGCCGCGTTCGGGCGCGATCCCCACGAGAAAGTAACCCTCTACCGTCCGCGCCAGGATCTCGCCGGCAAGAACGCGGGTTATCGCGGACGCACCGGCATCTACGAGCTGGTCGCCATCGACGAGCGTGTGCGCGCCCTGATCCACAGCGGCGTCGCCGAGGCGGTCATTGAAGCCACGGTGCGGCCGACCTCGCCGTCGCTCGCGAGTGACGGCTGGCTGCGTTGCATCGATGGCACCACCAGCGTCGATGAAGTGCTGCGCGTCACCCGCGAGGGTTAGCGTCAGCGCTTGCGCGCCACTGGCGCGCGCTGACGCCCTAGGTGGCGCGCAGGACGCACCACGGAGATGTGGTGCGTAAGTTGGCGCGCAGCGCCGGATGAGGATGCGAGGCTAGTGCGATGTTCGGAATGAAGCCTTGACTTGAGGCTGTCGGTCTGCAGCTGGTGTGCGCGGTCTCCGGTTTCAATCCTGGACGAAGATCAGAGTCAAAGGCTTTCGCCTTGCGGCGAGTCACTTTCTCTTGAACGCCAAGAGCAAGTAACCAAAGAGAAGGCGCCCCCGTGCTCGCGCCCCCTGTGTCGTGCTGCGCACGTCACAGGGGTACACGTCGAGCTCCGCAAATGGGGGAAGGTGGAGCCAGGGCAAAGCCAGAGCAGAGCCGAGCCGAGGCTTTCGCATGATCCGTTGGTGAAATCTCCTTGGGCGGATCGTGGCGCATTGCTTGTTGAGAAACGGGGGCGATCGGAGCTAGGTGCCGGAATCGGTGGCCGCTACTGGTGGGGGTGAGCTCTCCGGGAGGTCGGCGCAGACGATTTCGACTTTGCAGTCGCGCGCCACGAGGCGGTAGCCGGACGGATCGAGTCCGATCTCTCGGCGGGTGGAGTCGCGCTGCAGTTTTCGGCGCGAGTGGCGAGGATCTTCCTTCAGGAACCGTGGTGGCCGGTCCGAATGGACGAGCCGAAAGAGGATGGGAACAAAGACCTCGGTTTCGACGGGTTTCCCGCCGCAGGTCGCCGGCCGGAACCGGGCGCCGCGCACAGCCTCCAACGCTGCCGAATCCAGATGTCGATTGCCACTGCCGGATTCAAGACGCAGGGCCCGCGACTTGCCCCGCTGGTCGACGCACACACGCAGCATCACATCGCCGCTGGCGCGGGCGAGCAACGCCGTGCGCGGGAATCGCGGCGGCTCGATCACAACATACGAGGGGTAGGTGTATTCGGGCGAATCCGCCGGCAGGCGCACGATGTCCGGATCGGCCCGAGCGTCACGAACCGAGAGGATGTCGCCGATCAATCCCTGGGCAATGCGTGGCAGGGAGTCGTCAGCGGCAGAGAACTCGCCGAGATCCATTGACGCATACCGTGACGCATCGAACCACTTGATCGCCTCGGCATTCCGCCCGGAGCGCCAATGTGCAAGCGCAATCGTGTGCGGTAGCCATTCGGGCTTGCCGCCGTGCAGACGTGCGGCATCGCGCCAGTCCGCCATGGCGCCTTCGTTGTCGCCGGAATAGAGGCGTGCCCAGCCGCGACTCCACATCACGTGTCTGAGTTTTTTCGGATCCGTACCGGCGGCGTCCACCGCGCGCTGATAGCGCGCTTCCGCAGCGTCGCGATTGCCGGCGAGGTGCTCCATCTGACCCACCAGGGCCTGCAGCCGCCAGTCGCGTGGCTTGCCTTCGGCGCGCTCGCGCATGGGTGCGAGATCCATGTGGCCAGAGAGGCCCAGCTCCTGCATCGTCGGCTGGCGCGCTGCCGAATCCTTGTCGGTGTAGGGACCGACCGGCGCGATATCCGGCGGCGCCTGGCTTGTCTGCGCCGCCAGTAGTGGGGTGAGAGCGATGCCCAGCAGCACGATCCAGCAACGCAACTTTTTCATCATCAACTCCCTTTGGTGAGGTTTGGGAAGCCTATGCCGGGGCGGGTCGCGTGGGCGACGCGGAGCGCGAAGGCGACCGCGACGAAGTCACCGGGCGCAAGTCCGCACGCGCCGTCGCTCGCGAGCGACAACCAACTGCGTTGCGCAGACGGCGCCACCCGCGCGGAGGAAATGCTGCAAGTCATCCGCGAGGCGTGACTCCCTTGCGCTGATTCGAGGCCGTTATCCCGGAAGTGCGTCGAGGCGTGCTGCGGCTTCCTTCTTGCCGAGCGGGCGGATGTCCCTGAGTGCGGCCAGCTGTGCGCGCTGCGGCCGGACCTTGCCACTCTCCCAGTTGTAGATCGACTGTCCACTGACGCCGACAAGGCGCCCGAAGTCCGCCGCCGAAAGCCCGAGCCGGGCGCGCAGCGTCTTGAGTCCGGAAACGGAGAAACGCCCCGGAGCTTCCGAGTCGCTCGCTGCAGTCGCCGCAGGTTTGGATGGGCGACCTACCCGCTTGATGCGTTTCTCGATCTCCACGATCTGCTTGCGCAGCGCCGCCACTTGCTTGCGCTGCGCCGTGACCTGCTTGCGCAGTTGCAAAAGATCTTTCTTCACTTCCTTGCGTGCAAGCCGCACGATTTCTTCGCGAAGCACAGTGACGATGTTGGGCATGGCAGGCATCTCCGGCGGAATGCGCCAGTCTAACCCCGCTCACCTTCTTTGGCGGAACGCCAGTCGCGCGGGCCCCTGTTCCCAGAATCGGAAGTAACCTACTTCACGATCCGGGGCAGCCATTGCCGCCTCGGATGCGGGTGCGTCAGGGATGCAGCGCCAAACGCGGTTCTGGAAGCCGGGCGGGGCACAAGCCATGCAGGCACTTTTCGCGGCATATCACGTACAGCAGTACCCGCGGCCGGACTGACTCCGCACGCTGCGGGCAATGGGTCCTTACACTCTGCGCCATGCCCGCATATTCCTTTCAGGCGCTCGACGCCCGTGGCCGCACCGAACGTGGCGTGCTCGAAGCCGACACCGCGCGCGCCGCACGTACGCTGCTGCGCGATCGCGGTCTCTCGCCGATGGACGTGACGGTCGTCTCGGAGCAGCAGGCGCGCGGCAGTTTCTCGCTGCATCGCGGTCTCTCGCCGACGCAGCTCGCGACGCTGGCGCGACAACTGGCGACGCTCATCGGCGCCGGGCTGCCTATCGACGAGGCACTGAGTGCGCTGGCCGAGCAGAACGAGGAGCCACGGGTGCGGGCCGTCGTTTCCAGCATTCGCGCACGGGTACTCGAGGGTCGCAGTCTCGCTGCCGCGCTGGAGGATTTTCCCGACAGTTTTCCCGAAATGTTCCGGGCCTCGGTTGCTGCGGGCGAACAGTCGGGGCATCTCGACGATGTGCTCGAACGGCTCGCGGATCACGCTGAAGGCCGCGAAGCCATGACGCGTCAGATCTGGGCAGCGCTCGCCTACCCCGTTCTGTTGACCGTGGTGTCGTTGTTGATCGTCACCGGACTGTTGACGTGGGTGGTGCCCAAGGTCGTGGGCGTATTCGAGAACCTGCAACAGGAACTGCCGCTGCTGACGCGGATCCTGATTGCGCTGTCAGGAGCGATCCGCTCGTGGGGCTGGCTGATGGCCGTCGCCATGGTCGCGATTGTTGTGGCCTGGCGCATGGCCCTGCGCGATCCCGCGACGCGCACGCGCTGGCATCGCTGGCGCTTGCGCCTGCCGCTGATCGGCCGCCTGCTGCGCGGCGCCGACACGGCGCGCATGACGCGCACGCTGGCGATGCTGAGTGCGAGCGGTGTGCCGGTGCTGGATGCGCTGCGCCTGGCGACGCCGACAGTGCGCAATCTGCCAATGCAGGCCGCCTTGCGCCAAGCGGCCGCGCGCGTGCGCGAGGGCGGCGGCTTTGCGCGCGCACTGGCCGACAGCGGCCAGTTTCCGCCGGTGACGGTGCGCCTGATCGCGAGCGGCGAGCGCACCGGCAAGCTCGGCGAGATGCTCGACCAGGCGGCGCGCGCGCAGACGCGCGAAGTGGAAGGCATGCTGGCGACGCTTGGCGCCATTCTCGGCCCGGCCATCATTCTCGGCGTCGGCCTGATGGTGCTGCTGATCGTGCTGGCGATCCTGATGCCGATCTTCCAGCTCAACTCCCTGATCGCGTGAGGACACGGAGCGGTGGCGGATCGGCGCAAGGTCAGCCGGGTCAGCGCGCCAGGCGACGTCGGGCGTGATCGTCTTCGAGAACGTCGCCAAGTCTTATCCCGGCGGCCGCGCCGGGCTTCGCGACATCAGCTTTCGCATCGAGGCGGGCGAGTTGCTGTTCGTCACTGGGCACTCGGGTGCGGGCAAGAGCACCTTGCTGCGTCTGATCGCACTGGAAGAGCGCGCGACGCGCGGCCGCATCCTGCTGGGCGACACCGATCTCGCGCGCGTACGCCGGCGCGGCGTGCCCGCCTTGCGCCGCAGACTGGGTCTCGTCTTCCAGGACCATCGTCTGCTGCTCGATCGCACCGTGTTCGACAACGTCGCCCTGCCACTGGTGATCGCCGGCGTCGAGAGAAATGAAATCGGGGGCCGCGTGCGCGCCGCGCTGGATCGCGTTGGTCTGCTCGACCGCGTGCGCGCGCAGCCGCTGGCGCTGTCGGGTGGCGAGCAGCAACGCGTGGGCATCGCGCGCGCCATCGTGGCCAAGCCACCGCTGATCCTCGCCGACGAGCCGACCGGCAATCTCGATCCCCGACTCTCGATCGAGATCTTCAACCTGTTCAAGGCGCTCTCGCAGACCGGCACCACGATTCTCATCGCCAGTCACGATCTGCACCTCATCCAGCGCATGCGCCGACGCGTGCTGGTGCTCGACCAAGGCGCGCTGATCGACGATTTCCGTCCGGAGTTGTCGGCATGAAGGCGCGCGAGCGCGCCGCCGCCGCGGAGCGATTCGGTCGCGAGTTTTCGTGGCCCGCGTGGCGCGAGCAGCATTTGTACGGGATGGTTTCGAGCCTCGGGTTTCTGATCCGGCGTCTGCGCGCGACGGTGTTGACGGTGGCCGTGATGGCGCTGGCGCTGCTGCTGCCGTTGCTGCTGCAGGTGCTGTTGCAAAACCTTTCGGGTTTCGGCGAGGGCCTGCGGGATGCGCGCGAGCTGTCGGCGTTTCTGCAAGCGGGACTCGGCGCCAAAGAGGCCGGAGCCGCGACGGACCGGATGACATCGTTGGCGGGCGTCGACCATGTGGTCATGCGGACGCCGGGCGACGCTCTGGAAGAGCTGCAGTCGCTGGAGGGGTTCAAAGGTGCGTCGACGCTGCTCGACGACAATCCGCTGCCCTACGTGCTGATCGTGACGCCGCGTACGGATCTTGGCGATGCCGAACTGCGCGCCCTCGCCGCGAAGATGGAAGCCGGTGCAAACGTCGAGTTCGTGCAGTTCGACCTGGCCTGGCGCGACCGGCTCGGCAAGGTGCAGGCGCTGGCCATACGGCTGGCGGCAATGGCAGCGGTGCTGTTCGGTCTCGCCGCGCTGCTGGTGGTGGGCAACACCGTGCGCCTTGACGTGGCGGCGCGCGCGCACGAGATCGCGGTTGTGCAGTCGCTCGGCGGCAGCGACGCCTTTGTCCGCCGTCCCTTCCTCTATGCAGGCATCTGGTACGGATCAGCTGCCGGGGCCCTGGCGTGGGCAGGGGCGGCCGCGCTCCTGGCCTGGAGCCGGGTGCCGGCGCTGGAACTGGCGCACGACTACAGCGAAGCCTTCGTGCTCCGGGGGGTCGCGCCGCTGCTGGGTCTGGCGACGCTTGCGGCGGGCGCCATGTTAGGCTGGCTCGGCGCCTGGATTGCCTGCTCGAGCTGGCTGGCGCGTGGCCGGCCGCGTTAGGTCCCTCAGCGTTCTGTCCCGAGATTTTGATGGAAGATCCGATCACCCGACACATCGCTTCCGACGCGCCACGCGTGCTGGTGGTGGATGGCTCCAAGGTCACGCGCATGATGATCGGGCAAGTGCTCAAGCAGCAGATGCCCAACGCGCAGGTGACCGCGTGCGAGAGCGGCGTGCTGGCGGCGCGCGCGCTCGAGAACGGCAACTTCGACCTGATCTCGACCGCGCTTGATCTGCCGGACATGGACGGCATCACCTTTGCGCGACACGTGCGCGAGAATTCGCCGCAGGCCTACATCCCCATTGTCGTGATTTCCGGCAATGTGCAGGAGCGGCTCGAAGCGGCCGGCATGACCGGCGATGTCACGGATTACTTCGACAAGGGTCTGGGCTTTCGCGCGCTCGCGGAATTCATTTCGGGCTACGTGGCGCCCGTGGACTCCGCCGAGGGCCGCGTCCTCTATGTCGAGGACAGTCGCGTGGTCGCGATGGCGACTCGCCGCATGCTCGAAAAATACGGTTTCACCGTGCAGCACGTGGTGAGCGTGCGCGATGCGGTCGCGGCGGTCGATGCCGCCCGCGCGGAAGGACGCAGCGTCGCCGACATCGTGCTCACCGATGTGTATCTCAAGGACGGCGAGAACGGCCGCGATCTGCTCGACAAGTTGCGCGGCGAGTACGGTTACGCGCGCGGCGAACTGCCAGTGCTGGTGATGACCGCTGATGACAACCGCGCCAACCAGTCGGCGTTGTTGCGCGCGGGTGCCAACGATCTCGTGCACAAGCCCGTTGAAGAAAGGTTGCTGGTCACGAAATTGAGCTTCCAGCTGCGCGTCTCCCGCCCGCGCCACTGACGCGCGTCGCGTCGCCGTGTCGCCGCCCGTACGCCTCTCGCCCTCCTGGCTGGCGCAGCTCGGCCCTGAGTTCGAGACCGAATCCATGCAGGCGCTGTCTGCTTTCCTGCGCAAGGAAAAATCGCGCGGTCGCGTGATCTATCCACCCGGCCCGTCGATCTTCGCCGCGCTCGACGCCACACCGTTCGAGCTCGTGCGCGTGGTGGTGCTGGGTCAGGATCCGTACCACGGGCCCGGACAGGCACATGGCCTGAGCTTCTCGGTCCCGCGTGGCGTGCCGCAACCGCCTTCGCTGGTCAACATCCTCAACGAACTCGCGCGCGACACGGGCATCACCCGACCGCGTCACGGTGACCTGTCCATCTGGGCGGCACGCGGCGTACTGCTGCTCAACTCCGTGCTGACGGTGGAGGCAGGCAAGGCCGGATCGCATCAGGGCCAGGGGTGGGAGGGCTTCACCGACGCCATCATCGAGCGCCTGACGGCGTCCCGCGAAGGTCTGGTCTTCATGCTCTGGGGCGCGTACGCGCAGGCCAAGGGACGCCTGATCGATCGCAGCCGGCACTGCATCCTGCGCGCGCCGCATCCCTCGCCGCTGTCGGCGCATCGGGGTTTCAACGGCTGCGGCCACTTCAGCGCCGCCAATCGATACCTGGCTGGCTGCGGCGGCGCGCCGATCGACTGGTCGTTGCCGCCCGACTGAACTGTTGCCGCTGTCATCGAACAAGTCCAGTGGGGCCGCCTGCCGGTGCCGTGTGACACCGCCCAGAGGCGGCGACGGCAGCGGAGTGAAACGGGAACTTCAGGGGCTGTTTAGCACTCTTACCGCTCGACTGCTAAACTTGCCCCATTGATTTTTGAGGAGTTGAGGATGACCACGCACGCGCTGGTTGCCAGCAATTATCCGATTCCGGCCCCGACCGGATCGCTCGAGTCCTACATCTCCGCGGTCAACCGCGTGCCGGTGCTGACCTTCGAGGACGAGCAGGCGCTCGCGCGCCAGCACGTCGCCGAGGGCGACCTTGAATCCGCCAAGCAGCTGATCCTCGCGCACCTGCGCTT
>JBBQNY010000034.1:0-24444 GCA_038330365.1 Lysobacterales bacterium
CGCCAGCGCGCTCCTGCGCGGGTCTCATCCACCCCGCGCGGTGGGCTTCGCTTCTGCTCTCATGGGCCGGTCGCAAATTCAACCCTTCATCGTGCCGACGACTTCGTCCCCGGCGCAGCAACAGGGCTCTTGGGCGGCCGCAATCGGGCCTGCAGACGCTTGCGTTGGTTCGCCGTTTCGCGCGCCTGCTCGATACGCGACGATGCGTCCGTGTTGTCTGCGCCGGTTTCCCGGGCGCCCCGCCACCGCTCGAACTCATCAAAGGCCCGCAGCATGGCGCGCAATTCACGCAGCAATATGTCCAGAAGGATCGCGTCGTCGAGGAGCCCGATGACTCCAATCTCGTCGGGAACAAGATCGTCGGGATCGGCAAAATACGCCAGCGCCCGCAGTACCGCACGCTGGAAAGGGTCGGGCATCCGCCATTCCTCGTCCTCCAGCATGCGGATGAGCCGGCCGACTTCCAGGATGCGCGAGCGCACGTACCCGGGAGCGCTCGCAATATCGAGGTGGTCCAGCGCGTACCTCGCACCGTCGATGATGTCGCCGGGATCCGCACAGGCAGCGCGCTCTTCGGCCCTCGCCAGGGCCTCGCGGAAGCGAAGCAGGTCGTCGTCGTCCAGGTGCAGGGTCACTCGCATCGAGTTCTCCTCGTCTTGGGGGCGCACTGGACAATGTCACGTTGGCGGCAGGATGCCCAGAAAGTACTGCGGCTGGTGGTTCGCGCCGCGCCTTGTGAAAGTGCGGGCAAGCTGCCGACGTCAGTCTGTGGCCTTCTGCCCTCCGCCACCCCCATGCAGCCAAACGCTTGTTCCCCTCCGGCGTCGATGCAGACAGCAGTGGCGGAGTCGAACGCCGTCCGCTACCCTGTGCGCCGCGAACGCCCGTCTGCGTTGATCCCTCAGGTCGTCGAACCCCGCGTCTCTTGACGCCGGCACCCTCGGCCTACCCGCACGACTACGAAGCGTTCGCCCGGATCCAGGTACTCGCCTGCTCCGCCATCATCCGCTCGACGCACGGTATCCGGGATTGCCGTCGAGCCACGAACCGCTTCCTCAGGAAACGGTTCGCCTCAGGAGTTCACATGTCCTTCGATTCCCTCGGGCTTGGGCCCGCGCTGCTGCGCGCGCTCGACGACCAGAAATACACCACGCCCACCCCGATCCAGATGGCGGCCATTCCACCTGCTCTTGACGGGCGCGACCTGCTGGCCGCGGCCCAGACGGGCACCGGCAAGACGGCTGCTTTCGCGCTGCCGCTCTTGCAGCGCTACTTCGCGGAAGCATCCTCGAACCATGGTCGCCGACCGCGCGCACTCGTGGTGACGCCGACGCGCGAATTGGCGCTGCAGGTCGAGGCCAGCATCCGCGAATACGCGCGCTATCTGCGAGTTTCCACGCTCACCGTGTTCGGTGGCGTCGGCATGCAGCCGCAGATGGATGCGCTGCGCCGTGGCGTCGACATCATTGTCGCGACGCCTGGACGCCTGCTCGATCATGTCGCCCGTCGCTCGGTTGACCTGGCCGGCATCGAGGTACTGGTGCTCGACGAAGCCGACCGCATGCTCGACATGGGTTTCCTGCCCGTGATCCGGCGCATCATCGGCCTGACGCCGCGCTCGCGGCAGACGCTGATGTTCTCGGCCACTTTTCCCACCGAGATCCGCGAACTTGCGGAACAGTTCATGCGCAATCCGCAACAGGTGGCGGTATCGCGCCAGAACAGCGCGCCGGTCGCCATTGTCGATCGCGTGCATCCGGTTGATTCCGAGCGCAAGCGCGATCTGCTGATCCATCTGCTGTCGGAGGACTCGCGCCGTCAGACGCTGGTCTTCGCCCGCACCAAACATGGATCGGACAAGCTTGTGAAGCAGCTCGTGGCCGCAGGTCTCAAGGCCGCCGCGATCCACGGCAACAAGAGTCAGGGCGCCCGCGTGCGCGCGCTCGGCGACTTCAAGAATGGCCGCGTCAGCATTCTGGTTGCGACCGACATCGCCGCTCGCGGGCTCGATATCGAGCAGCTGCCGATGGTGATCAACTACGAACTGCCGATGGTGCCGGAGGACTATGTCCACCGCATCGGCCGCACCGGTCGTGCCGGTGCGACCGGCGTCGCCGTTTCGCTGGTCGCACAGGACGAAAGCGATCGGCTGCGCGCCATCCACCGACTGCTGGGTCGCGACATCGAGCGCGTCGAGGTCGAGGGCTTCGTGCCGCTGCGACCGCTGAAACTCACGCCCGGTGGCAGCACGCAGCGCAAGGAAAGCGCGGCGCGAGCACCGCGTCCCTCACGTCACGCCCGTCGTCCGCATGCCCATGCGACCACTCGCGAAGGGCAAAAGCCCGCGCGTCCGACGCACCAGCGGCCTTCGGGTTCCCGCGACGGACGCAGCCAGCGCCCACAGCAGCCGCGCACGCGCTGAGTTCTGGCGATGACGAACAAGAGTGCGGTGACAGCGGTCGATCAGGCCCTCGGGAGTTTTGCCAGCCTCGGCCTGCCTGATGGGCTGCTGGCGAACCTGGCTTCCGTGGGCTACGAGTCACCTTCGCCCATCCAGGCGGCGACAATTCCGCCGATGATGCAGGGGCGTGACGTGGTGGGTCAGGCGCAGACGGGTACCGGCAAGACGGCAGCCTTTGCGCTGCCGGTGCTGGCGCGGATGCGCACCGACTCCCGGCGGCCCCAGGCTCTGGTGCTCACGCCGACGCGTGAGCTGGCCATCCAGGTTGCCGAAGCCTTCCAGCGCTACGCACACGGCATGCCCGGTTTCAACGTACTGCCGATCTACGGCGGGCAAAGCTACGGGCCGCAACTGTCGGCACTCAAGCGCGGCGTACAAGTAGTCGTGGCAACGCCCGGACGCCTGCTTGATCACCTGGATCGTCGCTCGCTCGATCTGTCCGAGCTGAGCGTTCTCGTGCTGGACGAAGCCGACGAGATGCTGCGCATGGGCTTCATCGACGATGTCGAGAAGATCATCGCGGCGACGCCGGCAACACGCCAGATTGCGCTGTTCTCCGCGACCATGCCGGCGCCGATCCGCCGTATTGCCAAGACGCATCTGCGCGAGCCGGTCGAGGTGACCATCGCCTCGAAAACCTCGACTCTGGTCAGCACGCGTCAGCGCTACTGGATGGTCAGCGGCGTGCACAAGCTGGACGCATTGACGCGCATTCTCGAAGCGGAACCGTTCGACGCGATGATCGTGTTCGCGCGCACCAAGGTGGCAACCGAGGAGCTGGCGGAAAAACTCTCGGCCCGTGGATTCAGCGCCGCCGCCATCAACGGCGATCTTGCGCAGCCGCAGCGCGAGCGAGCAATCGCGCGCCTGCGCGACGGGCAACTCGACATTCTGGTGGCAACGGACGTGGCGGCACGCGGGCTCGATGTCGATCGCATCAGTCACGTGCTGAACTACGACATACCCTACGACACCGAGAGCTACGTGCATCGCATCGGCCGCACCGGCCGCGCGGGGCGCAGTGGCGAGGCGATCCTGTTCGTGGCGCCACGCGAACGCGGCATGCTGCGCTCGATCGAGCGCGCCACGCGGCAGCCGATCGAGGCGATGGAATTGCCCAGCGTCGAGCGCGTCAACGACCGCCGGCTCGAGAAGTTCAGGGGCCGCATCGACAAGGCACTGAGCGGCGATTCGATCGACCAGTTCCGGCAATTGATTGAAGACTACGAGCGCGAACGCAACGTGCCGGCGATCGAGATCGCCGCGGCGTTGGCGCGTGCCCTGCAGGGTGATGAGCCCTTGCTGCTGCGCAACGATCCGCCCGCAAGATCCCCGCGACCCGCGACGTTCGAACGACCGCAGCGCACCGCGCGTGGGGCGCCCATCGTCACCCGTCGCGTGGAGGGCGAGAGGCCGCCCCGCGGACCCGATCGCGATCAGCGCTCCGCGCGCGGCGACGATTCCGACAAGGAAACGTTTCGCCTCGCCGTGGGACGCGAGCATGGCGCCCTGCCCAAGCACATCGTCGGCGCGATCGCCAATGAGGCCGGTCTGGAAGCGCACCATATCGGCCGTATCGAGATCGAGGAGCAGTTCACGCTCGTCGACCTGCCGCGGGGAATGCCGGAGGATCTGCTCTCGCATCTGAAGTCGGTGCGCGTCTGCGGCAAGCCCTTGCGCATCGAACGCTTCGATTCCGCACGCGCGCCTCGGGTGCGGGGTCCACAGACCCGAGCGCGGCCCGGTGATGCCGAACGCGCGCCCGGTCCACCGCCTGGGCGCGGTGGTGATCGTCCTCAAGGCATGACGAAGGCGCCCCACAAGCGCCGCTGACCCGGGCGGTCGATTGGCCGTCCGTGGTATTTCAGCGCAGCGCCAGGAACGGACTTTGTCCCGGCTCCGCGCACTTTAAAGTCCTGGCCGGCCGCGATCCCGCCCCCTACTGCGCCAGTCGCTGTGACGGAACAGCAACTCGTGCTGGCACTGCCTGAACCTTCGTTGCGCAGGTGGGACTTTCCGGCTGCGCCAACATGCCGAAGCGTGGCAGCATGCTGCCGACCCTGAAGAGGAACGCACCATGCACATCGTACGACTGCGTCTGACCGGATCGTCCGACGACGCGCGCGCCCTGATCGACCAGTTGCAGGGACTTCGCGGTATCGAGCATGTTGAAGAAGTCTCGGACCTGATGCCGCATATGGATGATCCCGACTCCAGCTCCGCCGGTCTCGCCAGCGATCGCGGGCCCGGCATTCACTCGGTCGAGATCAACGCGCCTAACGCCGCTGCCGCCGAGCGCGTGCGTGACGCTGCCGAGGCCATAGCCTTCGATCTGGACCTGATCCTCGAATTCATCGACGAAAACGAAGAGGGGTGAGCCGACGCGCTTGCGCGCCACTGGCGCGCGCGTCGGCGAACGCCGGAAACAGGATGTTTCCGGCCGGATGCGACTTGGCGAGCGCATGGATGCGCAGAGCCTAGTCGCCTGCGGACGATCACCTCCAACGCAACCGCGTCCATAAGCGCGCGCGTCGGCTCACGCCGGAAACAGGATGTTTCCGGCCGGATGCGACTTGGCGAGCGCAGGATGCGCAGAGCCCAGTCGCCTGCGGACGATCACCCATAACCAAGCTGGTACGTGCGCCACAGCCGATGCCCCTCAAGTCCAACTTGACCACCAGCGCGGTGACGCGGCGAGCCACCGGATTCAGATAAAGAGATCGTCATTCCCGCGAAAGCGGGAATCCATGGTTGAGTTGCGGTAGCGGGCGGACAAGCAAGGATGCTTCGCTGCCAGCAACTCGCGGGCGTCGTCCGCACGCTGGCGCCGAGCCATGGATTCCCGCTTTCGCGGGAATGACGAGGGTGGGAGTAGCGCGCGAGTCCCCATCGAACCGCGCGTGGGAAACGGTCCGGACAGCAGTGCGCGAAAGCGGGGATCCAGCTTTGTCGTGGTACCTGACAGCACCACCGGAAGTCGATTCCCGCTTTCGCGGGAATGACGAGGGTTTGGCGTGGGACGCACGTGCAGGACACTCCTCCGCATCAACCCAGGCCCACGCCCCGCTGCACTGCTCCCCTGCGTGCGAGCATGCCCGTCACGCCCGATCCACCAGTCTGAAAACGACATGCCTGCAAATCCGAAAGACGCCAAGCTCCCCAAGCAGTACGACCGCGCCTACTACGATCACTGGTACCGGCGCGCCGGCCTGGATGATCCGGCCCGACTGCGTCGCAAGATCGCGCTGGCCATCTCTGTCGCCGAATATCACCTCGGTCGTCCTGTGCGGTCCGTGCTCGATATCGGTGCCGGCGAAGCGGCATGGCACGCGCCCCTGCGGCGCTTGCGTCCGGGACTTTCCTATCAGGCTTTCGACAACAGCGAATATGCGGTTCGGCGCTTCGGGCGCACACGCAACATCGCACTGGCGTCGTTCCGCGACTTCGCACAGCTTCGACCCTGCGCACCCGCCGACCTGGTGGTGTGCAGCGACGTTCTGCACTATCTCCCGACGCGGGAGATCGACCGGGGCCTTGAGGGCATTGCCGCGCTGTGTGGCGGCGTCGCATTTCTCGAAACGTGGACCGCGCGCGACGCGATCGAAGGCGACCGTGACGGGTTTTTCCGCCGCAGCGCAGCCTTCTACCGCAAGCGATTCGCGTCTGTCGGACTGGTCGACCTTGGCAACCATTGCTGGCTGTCGCCGGGATTGGCGGCGAGCGCATCCGAACTCGAGATAATTCCTTCCGCGTGACACGCAATATGGGACACCAGTTCCGGAGCAGTCGGCGGCGGGTCGAGCTCGACAACGATCCGATAGGACTTCGGCTCATCGACCCGAATCGAGCTCGCGCGCCACCAGCAGATGCTTCGCGATGCGGCCGTGCACCATTCCGACCCAGCGCGCAACATGCAGAGTGAGGAAAAACATCAGGGCGCCGCCAAGCCACGCGAGCGGCCACATCGCCGGACCGAACGATTGAAAATCCGCGCCATCGATCACCAGATGTCCGTGGCCGGTGAACATCTCGACAAACGGCGCAGCGACCAGGGCCAGTGACACTGTCAGCCCGGTTACGGCGACCGTGAAGTAGGCGATTCCGAGTGGCAGCATCAATAAGAAGTACAAGAGGGTCGACCAGGTCCGAGGATCGGTAAACATGCGTTTGATGCGCGTGAGCCACGGCAGGTCGCGAACGCTGTACAGCGGGCGGCGCGGCATGCGTTCACCGAGCATTGCCTCCACGATGCGCCCTTCCACGAGGGAGAGCACGCGCACGGAACCGAGGAACAGGATCACGAATGGAACGCCGATGATGAGCACGGCGAAACCCGCCGACAGACTCGCCCCGGTCACGACCCAGGTGAAGTAGAAGATTCCCGTCGCCAGACTCAGCAGCATGTAGAACAGCGCGGCGTAGGTACGCGGCTCGGCAATCACACCGAAAAAGCGGCCGACGAGTGACACCCGCGGGCGCGGCGGTGGCGGTCGCATGGCCCGGTCGACGCGCACTTCGGTATCGCGATAGATGTCAGCCACTTCCTCGGGCGCGCCATAGCTCGACGCCACCTCCGCAATCACATCGGCTTCGTCGCGACCCGGATTTTCCGCCAGTTCGGCGCGCAGATACTCCTCCGCGTCGTAGAGCGCGTCCTGCAGCAGTGCCGCATCGGCGCCCCGCAGCGCCGCGCGTAGCTGTTCGAGGTACTGCGGGATCGTGCGCGGAATTGAGGGGTTCATGAGGTGAATTCTCCGGTGAGGATGCGGTCGACGGAGTCGCGTGTCGCCTGCCAGCTGGAAGTCCACTCGGCGAGTACCACGCGACCCTGCGCGTTGATCTGGTAGTAGCGGCGCGGCGGACCTGTAACCGAGGGCTCGACGTGGCTGTCGAGCAGCCCTGCCGCGCCGAGGTTGCGCAATACCGGGTACAGGGCGCTCTGCTTCCCGCCGAGCACCCCTGCCGCGACTCCCTCGAGCCGCTTCGCGATCTGATATCCGTACATGGGCTCTTTGGCGGTCGCGAGCGCCGCGAGCAGCGCCAGCGAGACGGTGCCGGCACTCAGCTCTTTCTCGAACTTGCGGATATGGGAGTCGGTCTCCACTGTTCACTCCGGTTGCATGGACTGAACACTAATACTCACTTCACTATAGTGAGCGTGCTGATAGTCATGCATCCGTGGGCTCGGGTCGAACGATGACCCGACGGCGGCGGGCAAGGGAGCAGGTCCGGACCGTCATGGGACCGCTACCATGCGGTTTTCCTCCCCGCGGAACATGCCCGTGACCTGTCCGGTGAGCAAGATCGTTCAATTGACCGTGTCGTCCGCACTTCTGGCCATCAGTGCATCGGGCTCGACGTGGGCGGCCGACGAGGCTGCGCCGGCCGGAACCATGCAGCGCGTGCTTGACGACTCGAAAGCTTCGGACTGGCGAGCCCCTGATGCCGAAAACACCCTCTATCTGGATTTCGATGCGGGTCGCGTGATCATCGAACTGGCCCCGGAGTTCGCCCCGATGCACGTCGCCAACATCCGCGCGCTGGCGCGCGGCCACTACTTCGACGGTCTTTCGATTCTCCGCTCGCAGGACAACTACGTCGTGCAGTGGGGCGATCCCGAGGCGGGAACACCCGCCGCACGCTCTCTCGGTGATGCCAAATCGAAGCTTCCCGCCGAGTTCGCCCGGGACACCGCGGGCGTTGCATTCCGTGCACTTCCCGACCTTGATGGATGGGCACCGCAGGGCGGGCATGCCAACGGATTCGCGGTGGCGCGCGATCCGAAGGAAGGCAAGGCTTGGCTGACACACTGCTATGGCAGCGTCGGAGCAGGCCGCGACAACGCGGCGGATTCGAGCAACGGCAGCGAGCTATACGTCGTGATCGGCCAGTCCCCACGGCACCTCGATCGCAACATCACGCTGGTGGGTCGCGTGATTGCGGGAATCGAACATCTCTCGACGCTACCGCGCGGCACCGGTCCGCTCGGCTTCTATGAAAAGCCCGAACAGCGAATCCGCATTCACTCCATCCGCCTGCTGGCCGATGTACCAGCGATCGAACGCACGCCGCTCGAGTTGCTGCGCACTGATACGCCAACCTGGGATGCCCTGGTGGAGTCGCGTCGCAATCGCCTCGATTCCTGGTATCTGAGACCCGCAGGCCACATCAACGTGTGCAACGTTCCCGTGCCCACGCGCGTACCGCCTGCTCCAGAGCCGCGTTCCACATTGAAAAAAACGGCCAGCGCCGGCAGTGTCGACAAGACCTGATGCCATGCGCACGCCTGCTGGCAGCCGTTGCTCCCGCTCTATCCTTGTCCAAACTTTTCCGAGGTAATCGCGCATGCACGCCCACACCGTCAAGCTGCTTTCCCTGCTCGCCGCGAGCCTGCTGCTGGTGAACTGCCGGGCACCGATGCACGAGGGCCCCGGGGTAGGCGGTGGCGAGGCCAAAGCGGCTTCGATCACCGACTCGGCGGACGCGCGCTTTTCAGGGTTTTCGCAACACTTCCTCGACGGCTGGCTCGAACTCAATCCCGTTGGCGCGACCCAGCTCGGTGATCACCGTTTTGATGCGGAGCTCGATGACCTGAGTCCAGCGGGCAACGCGCGCATCACGGCATTCGCGCGACGGATGCTGACGGAACTGGACGCCATCGACGCCAGCGCCCTGTCGCGTGAGAACCAGATCGATGCATTGATCGTGCGCAATCAGCTGGAATCCGACATCTGGTCGCTGGAAACATTGCAGGGCTGGCGCTGGGACCCGCAGATCTACACCCAGCTCGCGGGTGGCGCCATCTACAACCTCATGGCACGCGACTACGCGCCGCTGCCCGAGCGCATGCGGGCGGCCACCGCGCGCATGGAGAAGCTGCCGGGTCTGTTTGCGCAGATGCGCGAAAATCTGGTGGTCGCACGCGTTCCGGCCATACATGCCGAGACTGTCGCGAAGCAGCACGGCGGTCTCATGGGACTGGTCGAGCAGTTCCTCCTGCCCAACGCCGATCAGCTGAGCGGGGCTGATCGTGTGCGCTTCGATCGCGCGGTGGCATCCCTGCGCGCGGCGGCGGCGGAGCAGCAGCAGTGGCTGGATGGCACTCTGGTTCCCGGCGCCCGCGGCGATTTCCGTCTCGGCGCCGACCTCTACGACCAAAAGCTCAAGTTTGCGCTGATGTCGTCGCTCTCGCGTGCCGAGATCAAGAGCCGCGCCGAGGACGCGCTGGTACGTGTCCGCAGTGAAATGTACGAAGTCGCGCGCAAGGTCCTCAAGGATCGCGCCGGCGCGCCCGCGCTGCCCGACGCTCCGACCGAGGCTCAGCAGCAGACTGCGATCGAAGCGGCGCTGGAACTCGCCTACGTCGATCAGCCGCCGCGTGACAAGGTCGTTGAGTACGCCCGGGAGACGCTCGCCTACGCCACGGCATTCGTCGGCGAAAAGGAAATCGTGACGCTGCCCGACGCGCCGGTGAAGATCATTCTCATGCCGGAGTTCCAGCGCGGCATTGCCGCGGCCTACGCCGACTCACCCGGCCCGCTCGATCGCGGACTCGACACGTTCTACGCAATCTCACCGATTCCCGACGACTGGACCGACGAACAGGTCGACTCCTTTCTGCGCGAATACAATCGCAAGATGATGCACGTGCTCACCATCCACGAGGCAATGCCGGGCCATTATCTCGAAGGCGCGCACAGCGTGAAGCATCCGTCCACGCTTCGAGCCGTGCTGCGTTCCGGTCTGTTCGCCGAGGGTTGGGCGGTCTACACCGAACGCACGATGGCGGACGCGGGCTATCTCGATTCCGATCCCCTGTTCCGCCTGATGCAACTCAAGTTCTACGCGCGTGCGGTCGCGAACTCCATTCTCGACCAGGGCGTGCATGTCGACGGCTGGAGCGAACAGCAGGCGATGGACCTCATGGTTCGCCGCACCTTTCAGCAGGAGCGCGAAGCCGCCGGCAAATGGACGCGGGTGCGTCTGACTTCCGCGCAGTTGCCGACGTATTTCGTCGGCGCACAGGAGTTTTTCGACCTGCGCCGCAAGGTCGAGGCGAAGGAAGGCGCAGCGTTCAGTGCCCGGCGTTATCACGACGCCGTGCTGTCGCACGGTGCGCCGCCGGTGCGCTTCGTGCGCGCGATGATGCTTGGCGAACCGATCCGCTGAGTCGATCCATCGCCGGCGTCCGCGCATCGATGCGCGGGCGCCGGCCGGATCGGCATAATCCCCAGAGAACGTCTGCTCAATGTCACGCCGGCGTCACCTCCTTGTCTGCGCTCCGGTCAAGGCGCGGCTTTGATGGAATGCACATTGCATTGTGAGCCTCACGCCGCAGCGGACGATTTGCAGGAAAAGCGGCCCGCGAGACCATTCAATTCAAAAGACTGGGTGATGCCGTCGACGTGACATTGATCAGAGGTTCCCAGGATGCCGATCTCCGCCAATACCCGTGCCCAGTTGCAGGTGCACTTCTGCGTGTTGCTCTGGGGATTCACCGCGATCCTTGGCAAGCTGATCTCGATGGCAGCGCTGCCGCTGGTCTGGTGGCGCATGCTGATCGTGGTGGTGGCGCTCGCCACGGTGCCCAAGGTGTGGCGCGGTCTGCGCGGGATGTCACCGCGATTGCTGCTCGCGTACTCCGGGGTCGGCGCGCTCGTGGCATTGCACTGGCTTACCTTCTACGGCGCGATCAAGCTGGCCAATGCCTCGGTGGCGGCCACCTGCATCGCGCTGGCTGCACCCTTCACCGCGCTCATCGAGCCATGGCTCGCGCGCAAGCCGTTCTCGTGGCCCGAATTGTTGCTGGGAGTTGCGGTATTGCCGGGGGTGGCACTCGTGGTCGATGGCGTGCCCCACGCCATGCGTGCCGGAATTGTGGTCGGTGTCATTTCGGCGCTGCTGGTAGCGCTGTTCGGATCGCTCAACAAGCGGCTGGTCGAGCGTGCCGACGCACTGACCGTCACCGGCCTCGAGCTTGCCGCTGGAACGCTCACGCTCGGCTTGCTGGCGCCGCTCATGCCTCTGCTGTATCCCCCGTTCGCCGGCGATCTGCTGGTATTGCCTGGACTGCGCGACTCTTTATTGCTGCTGGTGCTGGCGCTGGTGTGCACACTGTTGCCGTTCGCCTTGTCACTGGTCGCGCTGCGTCACATGAGCGCGTTCTCGGCGCAGCTGATCGTGAACCTCGAACCCGTGTATGCGATCGCGCTGGCAATCGTGCTGCTGGGCGAGCAACGCGAACTGACTCCCACGTTTTACCTGGGTGTGGTCATCATTTTTGCCGCCGTGTTTGCGCAGCCGCTGCTGCGCGCGCGGGCCCGGATCGCGGCCGCCAGGGCGCGTGCTTTCACCTGAGCTGGAGATCCAACGTGGCACTGTTCAGAGGGTCCATCGACAATGCCAGGGAGTGCCCGAGGTCCCGTGCTTTCGCAATGACTCCATACACGCTTCTCAATAAACCGCAGCTCAGCCCGTTATTGCAAGCGCGCAGCGCCGACATGCCTGCGCTGTGCAGGCGCGCGCCGGATCATGGTGCCGGTTCGATGCCGGTCCGCGGGTATCCTTCTGCATGAATTCGGAAACGCAGCGCGAGGGACAGGCGCCCGATGTCGAAAGCCTTGAGCGCGCGCTGGACCAGGAGCGAGCCGGCCGCCACCACGCCGAGAAGGCGCTGGCCCAGATGCAGGTGGAAGCGCGTACTCACGTGCTGCTGCGACGGGTCGGTGAGATATCCGCGCGTGCGATCACGCTTTCGGATGGTGCGCACTCGATTTTCCGCGCCCTGTTCCAGGTCACCGGCTGGCGTGCGGGATTCGTCTGGCGCCCGCTCGAGAATGGAATGTGGATGTGTCACGGCAGCCTGCGGAAGAATGACGGGGACGCGTCAGTGCTTGAATCGGTGCGCCGCAACCAGCTTCCCGCGCATCTTGTGCGGTCCGCCGATCGGTGGTCCACCCGAATGTTCGAAGAGGCGGTTGCGCCTTCCTCCCTGCCCTCCGTATTGCAGCGCGTTTCGAGTGCAGCCCTGCCCGGACATGCTGGCGGCCTCGGCTTTGTGGAGTTGTGGTCCGCTGCATCCAGCACCAAACCCGTCGGCGCCCAGGATCTTCTCGAGCGGATCGCGCTGGAACTGGGGGTCCTGCTGCGGCGGGACTATTCCGCGGATTCACGCGGGTATCTGCGTGAGCGTGATTCTCTGACCGGACTGCTCAATCGCGTCGGCTTCATCGAGTCGTTGCAGAACTGGCTCGATACCGAACCACCGGGCGAAGTGCATTCCGCCGGCCTGGTGGTGGCGGACCTCATGGACTTCGCAGCCTGCAACGACCTGCTGGGACATGCGGCGGCCGACAGGCTGCTGGTGGAGTTCGGGCGCCGGCTATCGGCTGCCGTGCCAGCGGATGTGCCGGTCGCCCGCATCTCTGCCAATGCATTCGCGTTCCCGGTTCGTGTGCAGGGACACCTCGTGTCGGTGACCGAATTCGGCCACGCACGCGACGTCATCCTGGCAGTCGCCGATACCGCCTTCGGAGCCGACCAGGGCATCGTGGGACGGCTCGAGTGCCGCAGTGGCATTGCGGCAGCAACCGGGGACGGTGGCGCGGACGAATTGCTCGCCGGCGCCGAAACCGCCCTGCGCGTGGCCAAGAAGGACGGTGCCCGAACGCGGTTCTTCGAGCCGACGATGACGCGGCGGGCCGGACGCGCGGCGCAGCTTCGCTTCGCGCTGTCGAAAGCGCTCGAGAAGGGCGAGTTCCGCGTCTGTCACCAGCCGATCGTGGATCTGCAAACCGGCAGGATCATGGGTGCGGAAGCGCTGCTGCGATGGTCCAACGAAGAGCACGGTGAAGTGCCCTGCCCGTTGTTTATCCCCATGCTGGAAGAATCCAGACTCATCCGGCCCGTGGGTGCATGGGTGCTGGAGCAGTCGCTGCGCGTGGCCGCGTCGATGCGTGGACTTCGGGACGGCGACTGGCTGCAGACGGTCAACGTGTCCGCCATCCAGTTCGGCGACCCGGACTTTGCGGAATCGGTGAAATCCGCGCTCGCTCGCCACGGTGTGCCTCCCCGAATGCTCGAGATCGAGATTACGGAGAGCGTCCTGCTGCAACCTTCACCGCGCGTGGCTGCAACCTTGAATGCGCTGAGCGAAGCCGGGGTTCGTATTGCACTCGACGATTTCGGTACGGGCTTCAGCGCGTTGTCGTACCTGCGCAGCTTCGAAGTGGACCGACTCAAGATTGATCGCACTTTCGTGCGCGATGCCGGCGCAAGCCCGCGCGCGGGAAGTCTGGTTTCCTGCATCGTCGCTATCGCGAACGCACTGTCGATGGATCTGATCGGCGAGGGCGTCGAGTCCGGGGCGGATCGGGACTTCCTGTTGCGCAATGGATGCCGCCTTGGACAAGGCTTCGGCCTGGCGCGACCGCTCGATGAGAGTCAGCTCACCGCACTCGTGCAATCGAAGGCATTGCTGTACCCGGAGGACTGAACCCTGCGCTCGGGCTGCGGCGACTCAGACCGCGGCGCGGCTGCGGGAAGGAAACCCCACCAGTCGCTGCGAGTCTTCATCCCACAGCTTCAGCCGCGCGCTCCTGAGGCTCGACCAGATGGTGAGGCGGGGCGCGCTCTGCAGGACGGGGGACGATTCGAAAGCCTCACGCAGCCGATAGTTCGGAATGCGGGTCGAAAGATGGTGGATGTGGTGGTAGCCGATATTGCCGGTGAACCAGTGGCCGATTCGCGGCAGGTCGAAATACGAGCTGCCAGCCACCGCCGAGTCGTGCGAGTTCCACTGCGCGCCGCGCGTCCAGTACGCGCCCTCGAACGTGTGCTGCACGTAGAACAGCCACACCCCGAGCGCGCCGGCGATGAGCACCGTCGGCAGATGCACCATGAGTACGGTCGACAGTCCGAGCCACAACGCCAGTGCGCCATAGAAGATGACGATGGCGACGTTGTTGAGCAGCACGCTGGCCCACTCCTTCTTCCAGGACAGCGGCAGGTCGAAGGGAATGCGATGCTTGATCACAAACTGGTAGGCAGGGCCGATTCCCAGCAGCACCGGCGTGCTGCGATACAGCCGGTATCCCAGACGACCCCACCAGCCACGCGCCTCGTACTCGGCCACTGTGAGGGTATCGACATCGCCGAACTCGCGGCGATCGAGATTGCCGGAGGTTCCGTGATGTATGGCATGCGTCTTCTTCCAGTATCCGAACGGAAAAAGCGTCAGCAGCCCCAGCACCGCGCCGACCCATCGGTTGAGTCGCGCATCGGCGAAAAATGATCCGTGCCCGCAATCGTGCTGGATGATGAACATCCGCACATAGATGCCGGCGAGTGGCACTGCGAGCAGCAGCGTCCACACGAAAGATATCTCCCGATGCAGCATCCAGGCCATGAGGGCCCACAGCGATACAAAGGGGACGAGCGTGTTCGCGATCTGCCAGAGCGCACGCCCGAGATGCGGGCGCGCAAACGCGGCGCATGCGCTGCGCGGGCATTCGGGAACGGCGTTGGTTGCAGCGGCGTTGTTCAAGGACGGCATTTCCCCGGGCTCAGCCCCATTGTGTGGGCGGGACCGTCGCAACTCAATCCGTGCGCGTGCGTATGGGCCCATGCCGCGTTGGGAATCCTTCCTATCCGTTCGGCACCAGCACGACCTTGCCACCCCGCTCGCCCCGGCACGCGGCCGCAATCGCGTCCTTGATGCGCTCGATGGGAAAGGTTGCAGCCACGGCCGTTTGCAGCGTTCCGTCCGCGATCAGAGGTGCGAGCCCGGCGAACAGCGCGCCGACTTTTGCGGGCGGACTTTCCCTGAGCCATCGCGAGAGCCAGAAGCCCCTGAGCGAGATGTCACGGAAAATCAGCGAGGCAGGCGACAACTGGCACGGGTCGCCACTCATCGCACCGTAGTTCACCACTTTTCCCCGGTTGGCGAGGCATTGCGCGAGCCGCTCGGTGGCATCCCCGCCGACCGCGTCGATGCCGAGACGGATCTTTCCGCCGCCGGTGGCGTCCCGTACCCGTGCGGCGATGTCGTCGCCGTCGACCAGCACGATTTCGGCGCCGGCGACTTCGACCGCCTTCCGGGCTGCATCGCGCCGCACGAGATTGACCGTGCGCAGACCGCGATGTCTCGCCAGTTGCACGAGATAGGTTCCGACCGCCGAGTTCGCAGCGTTCTGGATGACCCAGTCGCCTTTTTCGAGTGTCTCGAATCCGTCCAGCAGCAGCGAAGCGGTCGGTGGATTGATCGCCAGCATCGACATCTGCACCGCATCGCCGCCCTCGGGCAGGGCGATCAGCGACTGGGCAGGTGCGATGAGGTGCGTGCGCCAGGTGCCCTCACCGATCGGCAACAGCACCCGCTGACCGGGTTTCAATCCCTGCACGGAGTCACCGACTGCACGCACCACACCGACTCCCTCATTGCCGCCAATGGCGGGCAGTGGCGGCAGGGATCCGTATTGTCCGGTCAGCGTCAGCACGTCGGAAGGATTGATGGGTGCGGCCAGCACCTCGACCAGTGCCTCGTGCGGACCCGGGTCCGGCAGTTCGAAATCCACCGCCTGGATCACGTCCTTTGGCACCGGACCACGCTCGCGATACTCGGCCTTGATCATCAGCTTGGTCTTCCATCTATTGTGTGCACCCGCTGCGGATGATGACATGCGCATCGGATGGGATCGGATTGAAGCGGGCCGGATTGGGGCGTGCCGATGCCGACCTCGGGCAGGAAGGAGAGTGACGCATGACCCGCACCACATTCGATCTCGACGCCGATTTCATCGCGCTCAATCGCCTGCTCAAGCTGGCGGGATTTTGCGACAGCGGAGGAGCGGGCAAGGCCCTCGTGGCATCCGGTGCGGTGACCGTGGATGGTGTGCTCGAGCTGCGCAAGACCGCGAAGATCCGGGCGGGCCAGACCGTACGTGCGGGGGATACGGAAATCGAAGTACGCAGTCCAGCGAGCGGCTGATCGAGCACCCCTAGGGAGCCTCTGAACAAGTCCCCGCCGGCGTCACCGCTTTGTCTGCGCGCCGGTCAAGGCGCGGCGGCGAAGCAGTACTCACTGTATTGCGAGCCTCTCGCCGCACCGACCGGTGTGCAGACAAAGCGGCCCAGACATCTTAATCAAATCAAAGGATTGGGTGATGCCCAGAAGGCCCCCAGACAGGCGTCCGCGTCTTGCCCAGGCCGGCAGCATGCGCGGCGACGCGCCCACCTGCCTGCGAGCGTTCTGGGCATCATGCCGTCGACGGGGACTTGTTCAGAGGCTCCCTAGTCGAGGTGACCCGCATTGCGGTCACGGCCAGCGCCGAAAGCTCGGTCGAGACGCCCCGTCAGCCACTTGATGACGCGGGAGGTGCGGCCGCGACGGCTCTTGCGGTCGCGTGCAGCCTCATCCACCAGCCAGGCGATCTGGATCACCGGCCGCTCGCCCTCGAACGGCAGGTGTCCGTGGAAAGACCGATCGCTGCGCTTGAACGCCGCCAGTGCACCGAACACCGGGCGCTGCTCCGGCGCAATGACAGCATCGATATCACGCTCGCTCGCGAGAAAGCGCAGACAGCCATCGGACGTGTCCGGCCAGTCCGCCGACAGATACACCAGCGCCGTCGCGATTTTGGATCGGCTGTCGGTATGGATGGTGCCGTGGCGCCGATTGAGACTGCGGCACAGCGTGACCAGAACCGGATGACGCGACATTTCCGGCACGTCGATGGCGCACCCCAGCCGGTCGGCGAAGGAGGGCGCAGTCAACTCCGCGATGAGCGCGTTGATCGACGCGCCGCAGTCGGCTGGTTCGTGCGGGAAGAAACCCGCGCCGCGATAACGCGGAAAGTCCTCGCGTAGCTGCGCCGCCATGTCCGGCCGCAATGCATCGCCTGCCAGCAGGTAGGGAAATGGCGCATCGGGATTCGCGATCCCTGCGGGAATCGCCTCGGGTCGGAGGGCAATCACGGACAAGGTCCATTGAGGGCAGACGCGTGATTGTATAGTCGCGGCGTTCGTGACCTGCCGCTGCGCGCGCGCGCGCTGCTGACACCACTCTCACCAAACGAGAAATACACCATTGATTTGGCGCGTCTTTGTTTAAAGTGAGACTGGGGTTCCGGCAGGTGATTGGCGCGATCCACCGTGACGCGGGGACTCGCACCCTCACCCCCAGCCCCTCTCCCACTGGAGAGGGGAGTGCTCGGCGGCGACCCTGCGCTCTTCCCTTCTCCCCGTGGGAGACTGCAGCTGCAGGAGCAGCTGCGAACGCCGCAGGCCGCCCGCAGGGGTGAGAGGCAGCGCTTGCGCGGCCCTGCCGCGCGCTGTCTCGAACGCACGGCCATGGATGGCCGGGCCGGATTACCGCCGCATGGACGCTTGCTTGCCTCGAATTGCAGTCCGGATCACCGCGCACAGTCCCGCAATACCTGCAGCCTGTTTGATAGGCCACAGCGCGCCGACAGAGTCGGGGTCGAAGCTGCTATCGGACGAGCCGCGCGGCCAGCCGCCCGACTTCGGCGATCACTGCATTGGCCTGCGCCGTCGCCATGCCGGGACTGTCGAAGTAGGCGGTGACAAGCAAGGCCCCACCGGCGGGCGGGCGCGCAATGCCGATGTCGTTGAACATGCCCTTGCCGCTGGTCCCGGTCTTGTCGCCGACTCGCCACGCGGCAGGCAGACCGGCGCGCAGTCGATCGGCGCCGGTGGTGTTGGCGAGCAGCCAGGCCCCGAGCTGATCCCGGGACGCCGCAGTCAACGCGTTTCCCAACAGCAGTACGCGCATGTCCTCCAGCATCGCCGCGGGTGTCGTGGTGTCGCGGGGATCACCCGGCAGCGCCTCGTTGAGCTCAGGCTCGATGCGATCCAGGCGCGTCTGCGCGTCACCCAGCGAACGTACCCAGGCGGTCAGTGCTGCCGGTCCGCCAAATTCCGACAGCAGAAGATTTGCCGCCGTGTTGTCGCTCAAGGTCATCGCCGCCGCGCACAGCTTGGCGATGGACATTCCATTCTTGCCGGTGTGTTTCTCGGTGGCGGGCGAGTACGGCACCAGATCGCTGGCGTCGAAAATGATGCGGTGATCAAGCTGCACTACGCCCTGCTCCGCCAAAGACAGCGCCTGCGCCGCCAGCAGGAACTTGAAGGTGCTGCACATCGCGAAGCGCTCATCCTCGCGATGGCCTGCGCGGTGACCGCTGGCAATTGCGAGGGCGCAGACGCCCAGTCGCCCTCCGCTGCGTGCTTCAAGGTCGGCAATCTGCGTGCGGAACGCCGCTTCACGGCGTGACGAAGGCGCGGCGACACCCGTGGCGAGCACAAGACTCGCGCAGACTGCCGTGGATAGAAAGGCACGGCGGGAGTGGATTGATTGCATGCAAGGGCACCTGGTTGCTATTCGGCGTCGGCGCGCTGCGCCGCTCGGGTATCAAGTCGCGCGTCGCCTGAGGGTCGTACCCAGTGTGCGCCCGGATGCGGGTCAATCCGCGACACTCGAAAGGCGGCTCGCAGTCAATTCAAGGGCAGGCTCGGACAATCGCTGCGCTCGCCTGCCGCCGCGCCCGACGGATTCGAGCGGCCTTGCCGGTCGCTCACTTCAGGGCGCAGGCCGCAACCAGACGCGCGATGGTGTTGAGATTGCGCGCGGTTCCCTTGAGCGCCGCAGGGATGCGCAGCCTGGAATCCGCCATGCCGTCGCCGTAGTGCACGTAGATCTCGCGCACACCCAGCGCCATGAGCTCGCCGCGCACGCCCTTTGCCTGTGCGATCGCATCGGTGGGCGGAGGCGTGTCGAGAAAGATCGCCACAACGCGGTTCGGCGGCGCGTCCGGGAACGGGTTGTTCGCCAGCACGGAAACCATCTCGGCCGGCGAACGCACGAGCACGCCCACGGGCTTTCCGGCATAACCTTCCAGCGCTGCTTCGAGCAGGGACTTCACGCGCGCCGCATCGTGCCGGCTCTCGAGCACCACATTGCCGCTGGCGAGCAGCGTGCACACCTGGGTGAAGCCGGCGTCGACACAGAGCCGGCGCAGATCCGCCATCGGCAGCTTTCCGGTACCGCCAACGTTGACCGCGCGCAGCAGGGCGATGTGCGTGTTCAAGCGCGACGCGTCTGCGTGCCTGGGTTCGCCCGTGCGCAGTCCACCGTCCTCATCCGGCAACCAGCGCCGATTCGCGCAGCGTCTCGCGATAGCGGCGGCTGCACGGGACGATCGCACCATCCTGCAAATGCACGCGCGCGTCACCCGAATCCAGCGGCTCGATGGATGCGACCTGCGCGATGTTCACGATATGACTGCGATGAACGCGCACGAAGCGCTCGGGGTCCAGCCGTTCCTCAATCTCGCTCATGGTGCTGCGCAGTGGATACACGCGGCCGGCCACGTGCAGGTTGACGTAGTTGCCGGAGGCCTGCAGCGACTCGATGTCCTGCGCCACGATCAGGAATTCCCGACCCAGCTTCCGCACCAGGAACCGTTCCGGTCGGGTCGGCTCGCGCGCGCGTTGCGCAGGATCGTCGTCAGCAACCGCCTCGATGTCTGCATCCTCGCCCGTGCCGATCACTGAGGCCTCGCCCTGCATGCGCAGCAGCAGCCAGCGCCAGACATGGATGGTGATGACGAGGCCGCCGAAGGTACGGAAGTCCTTGAGATATTCGTACACGAGCTCGCGCGGCCACTGCCCGAACGCGTACTCAGCGCCGTCGACGGCGTAGGCGGCCTTGCGCAGAGCCACCATCCCGAGCACGTGCAGCAGTGACCACACCACGCTGGCCACCAGGTACAAGGGCATCGTGCGCTTGAGGCTGCGCCATTCCAGCGGCCAGCGCCGGGTGAAAATCACCAGCGCAGGCACCAGCAACAGGATCATGAGCGAGCTCGACCATTCCCAGATGGCGGGTTCGATGGACCTTATGTCCGTGCCGAGCCGCGCATGTTCCATCTGCACCGTAATGGTGTTGCTGGTGGCGTTGATGACGGTGCCCAGCACGAAATAGCCGACTTCAACTGCGCGCCGGTAGGGAATAAAGCGTTCATGGAAACTGCGGGGAGGCGACGTCATGCGCCTGATTCTACGATCACGGGCCGATGAAGCGCGGCTCGCTCGGTCACCGCAACCCGCGCTTCGTCCCCGCGTCCCTGCAATCCGTCCCTTTGGCCTTCCCCGCATGCGGGTTCGTCGAGCACGCTGGCCTCCCCGCTGACCTGGAGCGCCTCGATGTCCTTCTCTGCAACTGCCGTGGCCACGCGCCGGCACGACCTCGACTGGGTGCGCATCGGTGCGTTCCTGCTGCTCGTTCCGTATCACGTGGGCATGTACTACGTGACGTGGGACTGGCACATCAAGAGTCCCGTCGTCAGCCATGCCCTGGAGCCGCTGATGATCCTCAGCGCGCCGTGGCGGCTCGCATTGCTCTTTCTCATCTCAGGTGTCGCCACCGCCTTCATGCTGCAGCGGGTGGAGCAAGGCTTCCTGCGCAAGCGCTCCGCGCGACTGCTGCTGCCGCTGCTGTTCGGCATGCTGGTGATCGTGGCGCCGCAGTCCTACTTCGAAGTCCGCGAAAAACTTCCGGGCGGTTACGCCGAAAGTTATCTGACCTTCTGGGGGCGCTACCTCGCCGGCGACGGCAGCTTCTGTCGCGACGGCGACTGCCTGGCCCTTCCGACCTGGAATCACCTCTGGTTCGTCGTCTACCTGTGGGTCTATACGACGCTGCTGGTGGGCTGGCGGGCGCTGCGCCTTGATCGCGCCAGTCGCTGGGTGCGCGCTCGACTCCAGGGAGCATCCCCGTGGAGGGTGCTCCTGTGGCCGGCACTGGCGTTCGTGTTGTTTCGACTGCTGCTGTTTCCGGCTTTCGATTCATCGCACGCGCTGGTCGACGACTTTTACAACCACGCGCAGTACCTGCTCGCCTTCGTGCTGGGCTATCTCGCGGCGCAGAGCACCCCGGTGTGGGACGCCGTCCAGCGCGCCCGCTGGCCTGCAGCATGGCTGTCGCTGGCGGGTGCCGCTTTCCTGTTCGTCTACTTCAGCGTGTACGCGGACAGCGTGCCACCGGCTGCGCTGCTCTGGTTCCAGCGCGTCGTGTTCGCGACCTTCGGCTGGTCGGTGATCGTGACAATTCTCGGGTTTGCCAGTCGCATTCCATTTCGTGACAGCGCCGCGAAACGCTATCTCACCATCGCGGTGTTTCCCTTCTACATCCTGCACCAGACCCTGATCATCCTGATCGCGTGGTGGCTGCGTCGCTTCGAAATGTCGCCGGTGCTGGAGGGCATGGTGCTGATCGTCGCGACCTTCGCGATCGGGCTGGTTGCGTTCGAGATCATCCGGCGCATCGCGGGACTGCGCGTGCTCTTCGGTCTGCGCTGGAAGCGACAACAGTTCGCGACGGAGCGGCAGCCGGCACTCGCACTTTCCTGACAGCGGCGCCACCGGGCCCTGATCGCGCGATGCCGCTAACATCGAAGAAACGCATCGCGGAGCCATGTTGGTGACTTCGACAACGCTGATCCTCGTGCTGCTTGTGGCAGCAGTATTCTGGGCGATACGCACGTTCAATGGACTGGTGCGGCTGCGCAATCAGGTGCGAACGGCCTGGGCTGACATCGACGTGCAGCTGATGCGACGGCACGATCTGGTGCCGCAGCTGGTCACGGCCGTGCGCGCCTATGCGGGACATGAAAAGTCGCTCATGGAGGAAGTCACCGCCTTGCGCGCCCGCGCAGTGACCCTCGAAGGTCCGGCGCAACTGGGCCCCGTGGAGACACAGCTCGAGGGCCTGCTCAGCCGGATCGTTGTGCTCAAGGAAGACTATCCAGACCTCAAGGCGAATGAGAACTTCGCGCAGTTGCAGCGCGATCTGGTCCATGTGGAGACGCAACTCCAGTACGCGCGGCGTTTCTACAATGGCGCGGTGCGCGATCTCAACGACCGCGTGCAGCGCGTTCCGGATCTGATCATCGCGCGAGCCCTGGGTTTCCAGGCAGCGGAATTCTTCCAGGCAGACAGCGACTCGCGTGATGCGGTCGCCGTGAGGCTTTCGACATGAAACTCTGGCTCCAGACGTTGCTTTGCGCCGCGTTCGCATGCTGCGCGGTCGCGCAGGCCGACGAGGTCATCGTCGCCTACGACAGCCGCATCGCTATGCGCGCCGACGGCAGCCTCGACGTGGTGGAGACGATCCGCGTGCGCGCCGAGGGCCAGCAGATCCGGCGCGGCATCTATCGTGATTTTCCGACCCGCTACCGCGACCGTTACGGCAATCGCGTGGTGGTGCAATTCGAGATGCTGGAGCTCACCCGCAATGGCACGCCGGAGCCCTGGTTCACCGAGTCCTTAGCCAACGGCGTGCGGGTCAACACCGGCAACGATGATTTTCTTCAGGTTCCGGCGGAGCACGTGTTCCGAATCCACTACCGGACCACCCGGCAGACCGGATTCTTCGCGGATCACGACGAGCTGTACTGGAACGCGATCGGCACCGGCTGGGCATTCCCGATCGAGTCCGGTGGAGCCGTGGTCACCTTGCCCAAACCGGTCCCAGTGGCCGACATGACAGCCGAGGGTTACACCGGCGCGCAGGGTGCCAAAGCCCAGGGCTTTGCAGCCACGCTCAGCGGTCCGGGACAGGCGACCTGGCGCCTGACGCGCCCTTTGCAGGCGGGCGAGGGTTTCACGCTGGTGCTGTCGTTTCCCAAGGGCGTGCTGGCCGAGCCGACCCGGGTGCAGCGACTGCGCTGGCTGCTCGGCGACAACGTCGGCGTGTTGATCGCCCTGCTCGGGGCGATGGCTTTAATCGTCTATTGCGTGCAGCGATGGCGACAGGTGGGACGCGATCCACGACCGGGTGTGGTGATCGCACGTTACGAGCCACCCGCCGGCCATTCGCCTGCCGGCATCCGCTACCTGCGCCGCATGGGCTACGACAACCGCTGCTTCTCCTGCGATCTGCTGGCGCTGGCGGTGGATGGGGTTCTGAGAATCGACCAGAGGAAGAAGAAGATCTCAAGGGACGAATGGTCACTGGAACGTACCGCGGCTTCGAGCGGGGAGGCTACGCCTGCGCAGCAGGCCCTGCTGTCGGGACTGTTCACGGGGGGCGCTCCGCGCATCGTGCTGCGGAATACCAATGCGGAACGGATATCCGGCGCCCGCACCCGCCATACGGCTGAGCTTGCCAAGCAGTATCAGCCAGTTTTTTTCCTACGGAATCTCGGCAGTGTCGGTGTTGCCACGGCCATCGCGGTCGTGTCGATGGTGCTCGCACTGGTTCTCGGAGCTGGCGGCGGTGCCCTGATCGTGGTCGCCCTCGGTGCAGCGATGGCGCTCGCACTCGTGATCTTCACCGTGCTGATCAAGGCACCGACAGTGGAAGGACGGAAACTGCTCGACGAGATCGAGGGGCTCAAGCGCTATCTCGCGGTCGCGGAACGCGACGAACTCGCGAGCCTTCCGGGGCCCGACGCCGCACCGGTACTGGACGCGAAGCGTTACGAGTACCTGTTGCCTTACGCGGTGGCGCTTGAGGTCGAGGATGCGTGGACCGAGAAGTTCACGCTTGCCGTAGGCGCCGCTGCGGCGGCAGCAGCGACCGCGGGCATTGCCTGGTATCAGGGTCATGCCACGGACCTTGGGGGACTGTCGCAGGCGTTGGGCAACAGCCTGAGCTCGACGATTGCCTCGTCTTCCTCGCCGCCGGGCAGCTCGTCCGGCAGTGGCGGTGGCGGCTCTTCCGGTGGCGGTGGCGGCGGAGGTGGCGGTGGCGGTCGCTGACCCAGAGTGTTGGCAGCGACGGGGGCTGGGTGCCGCTATAGGACGGGCATGACGCCATCGCGCGCCAGCGCGCTCCTACAGAAGCAGGCGCGGTGCCGACCATCCTCGCGATGTGCAAGCCCCATGTAGGAGCGGGGGGGGGGGGGCGGGGGGGGGCGGGGGTGGGGGGGCGGCCCGGCCCCGAAGAGGGAGACCCACCACCC
>JBBQNY010000035.1:0-23696 GCA_038330365.1 Lysobacterales bacterium
GATCATCACGGTCGGGGTCAGTGCCAATCTCGATCCGGGCCAGACCGCGGGAGCCCTCAATGGAGCGCTTGGCACCGTCGGTGGCGGCAGTGAAGTTGCGCAGGCCGCGGTCGCTCCGGTGGCCAATGCCTGTGGCGCAGCAGACGCGACCAGCGGCGCGCTGGCAACCTGCAACGCACTGGTCAATGCCGCCGCTGCCAACAACGGCGCGGCAGTCGAGAGCGCGCTTGAGAACCTTGCGGCTGAAGAGATCTCTGCACAGAGCAACGTTGCCGGCGCAATCATGACCCAGCAGAAGGCCAACGTCGCGGCACGCATGGCGTCGATGCGCGGAGGCGCGAGCGGAATCGATGTGGCCGGACTGTCGATCTTCAGCGGCACCCAGGCCTTGTCGCTGGGCATGTTCGGACAGAACCTCAACGCCGCGCAGGACGACAGCGCGGCGGGCGGCGTCGGCGATCTGCGGCCGAGTCCCTGGGGCGTGTTCGTCAACGGCAGCATCGGCGGCGGCAACCGCGATGGCGGCGGCACGGAATCCGGGTTCGACTTCAACAACTACGGTGTGACCGCGGGCGTCGACTACCGCCTCAATGATCGCGCCTTCGTCGGCGTCGCGCTGGGCTATAGCGCTTCGGCGGTAGACCTCAACGGGGGCACCGGCGAACTTGATACCGACGGTCTCGGTCTGACGGCGTACTACTCCTGGTACGGCACCAATGGCTGGTACGCGGACGGCTCGCTCGGATACTTCCGCAACCAGTACGACCAGTCCCGGGTCATCGACCTGACTGCCATCGGCCTCACCCGCGACGTGGCCTCGTCGAACACCGACGCGAGCCAGTTCGTCGCGACGTTTGGTGTCGGCTACGAGATCGCTCGCAACGGCTGGTTGATTACGCCGGAGTTCCGCGTCGAGTATGCGGGTACCGACATCGATGCCTTCACCGAGAACGGCAACAACAACAGCGGCTTCCTGCTCGCATTCCCGTCGCAGAGCTTCCAGTCGCTGCAGTACTCGGGGGCGGTGCAGGTGGCGCGCGCGATCAGCACGGCCAGCGGAATCATGCAGCCGTTCGTGCGACTGGACTGGTACTACGAGAGCGACAACGACGGCTTCACGCTGATTCCGCGCTTGCGCAGCGATCCGACGCAGTCGTTCGCGGCCATCATCATCGACGATCCCGACCGCAACTTCGGCAGCCTGTCGGGTGGCGTTTCCTGGGTGCGGCCTGGCGGCACGCAGTTCTACGTGTCGATCTTCCGCACGTTCGCGTACGACGATCTCGAGCAGTGGGTGCTGCGTGGGGGCCTGCGCTGGGAGTTCTGAGCACCGGGCCGGCGCGGCCGGCGACTCCATCAGTGACGTAGCGACGACCGGCCCGCGAGGGCCGGTTTTCTGTTCATGGGTTTCGGAAGTTCCGCGCGGTTGGTCGACAACGTCGAGACCTTGATCTGACGTGCTCGAATGAAGCCGACGTCCGGTAGTGACGGTTGACGAGACGTTGCAGCGGTTGAGATTCGTCACCGACACTCCGGACGCGGCAGAGATATCGATCGTAAAGCTCGAGGAGATCTCCTGGGACATGTCGGACTTCACTCAAATCAGCGGTCGAGGCACGCATCTGCAACCGCGTTGCGCGTATCGGAACTCAATACGCATGATGAGCGGGTTCAGCGCCAATTTGACCGGTTGATCGACATCGACACTCACTCGAAGCCGTTGCCGAAGACGAGAGCGGGAGCAATGGCGCTCGGTAATCCAATGGCGATTCCGAAGGCACCGGGCGCGGTACCCACTGGCACACGGCGTTGGTCGCGGTGTCGATCACCGAGACGTTGTTGCTGCTGAAGTTCGCCACGTAAGCGCGTGTGCCAGCGGGATTGACGGTGACGCCTTGCGGGAACATCCCCACCGCGGTGGTCGCGACCACGCTGTTGTTCGCCGTATCCATCACCGAGACGCTGGCGTTGCCCTGATTCGAAACGTAGACGCGGGTCTCGGCTGGATTCATTCCGACTTCCGGCGGGAAATCTCCAACCGGAACTGACCCCTTCCCGGAAAACGGTACCAGTCGAAACTAGAGGATTTCGGCGAAACTGACCCTGCAGAGGAGCTCGCTACGCCATGAAAAAATCGAAGTTCACGAAGCAGCAGATTGCGTTAGCGTTGCACTCGCGCGTTTCCCCGCAACCCTGCCGCTCCCGTACCGAGTCATCTCCTCGTGGACACAACGAAGGGCCCGTGGCCTGTAGAGTTCGAACGGCAATGTTCAATGTGAGGCGGCGAGGTGTCTACGAAAGGAGCAGCGATTCACCGTGGCGATTCACGGCTCCTTGAACGCGGAATCGTCCTCCTTGTCGTTCTGCTGGCGCTTTGGCACTTGATCCAGGGGTGGGGGCCGCTCCGTCTCAGCGCTGATGCCGTCCACCTCCTTCAGGTCGCGGGGTCTGCCGCGGACGGGGCGGGCTATATGTACCAGGGGACGCCTACGTACTATCCCCATGGGTACCCCGCTTTGATCGCTGCTGTCGACCGCGCCGGGCTCGGCGTGTCGTGGGTGATCTTTGGCTTGAACTATATGTTCGCCGGTTGCGGACTGTGGGCTGTTTATCGAATCGCGCGTGGTCCATACCAATTGCAGGGGTGGATCGCAGCGCTTGTGGTGGCGCTCACGCTGCTCAGCTACGTCTTCGTCAAACATCTCCCACTGCCCATGAGCGACGTCCCCTACTTCGGACTGTCCACGCTCAGTGTCTACTTTCTGACGCTCGCCACTTCATGCCGTGACTCACGCCGGTGGCTTCCCCTGGCAACCGGTATGGCACTCGCGGTGCTGGCCATCTGGTTCCGGACCGTTGGAATCGCTCTGGTTCCAGCCGTTCTGTGGGCGGCCTTCTCGGCAAACAACTCGCTTACGAACCCAATTGCGCGCTTCGCTCGACACCGGCTAGGTGCAGTCGCACTCGGTCTCGTCGGGCTGGCGTCTGCGGCCTTCGTGATCGTACGGACGCAGGCCAAGTATCTCCAGGAGCTGGCAGCGTATGCCGCGACCCTGAATCAGGGAGAGTGGGCGGAAGTGCTCGGCAAGAGAGCAAGCGCTTACGGAGAACTTTTTCTGAATGTGCCGGAAAGCCGAATTCCCTCCGGCCTGGAGCCGTTCTTCACATTGGCGGGGACGCTCGCTGTGGTCCTGTTCGGCTACGGCCTCTGGCTGAGGTGGCGGCACTTCAGCGCCGTGGATGCATACGCGTTCACTTACCTTGGGATCGTCACGGTTTGGCCCGCCGGAGACGCACGCTTCCTGCTCCCCGTCTTTCCCCTGCTTTTGCTGTGGGGAATCGGGGCCGTTCGTCACCTCGTCGAGTCGGACGCTGCTCGCAACCGCACCATCCTCCTCGCCATTTATCTGCTCGGCTTCGGCTTCGCCGGAACGGCGGCTCTGACCTACAGTACGTCGCTTACATTCGCCGGCGGCGATTTCCCCACTCGCTATGGCAACGGCTCGTTCGTATCGGAATACCGCATCGCCTTTGAGGGGCCGTATCCGGCAGCGGCATCGGACTTTATCCCGGCGCTTGAGGTGCTGCTTCGTTACGAGCCTCGCACCAACGCGTACTTTCGGGAGTCTCCGGACTTTCCGAGATTATCTCCCGAGTTGAAGGAGACACTTCTCAACTCGCCTGGCAAACCATAGTGTCTCGAAACAGGCGTAGGCTTTTCCACGTCCTATGCATGACCATGAGCTCGAGATCCAGCGCCGGCGACGCCGTCGTCCACAGCGCCACCGGAAGCCGCGACTGGGCCGGCCCTCGATCAACCGGGTTTATGCCCCGGTCACGGCGACATCCTGTACCGACCCATTGTGCAATAGCTTCAAACAGGCCACACGCGCCAGATTCGCAAGTCCACAGGCTGGCCGATTCCGGCTGGAAACCCGTAACATCAACCGGAGACTGACGGCCTGAATGGCTACAGAGTTCCGACGCAGGTCAACAGGCACACCATGTCCCACCGCTCCAGCCGCGAGTCAGAGCGCTTTCCCACGACGCCCGTATTCATAATGGGATGCCCGCGTTCGGGCACCACCTTGGTGTCGCGCATCGTGGACCGTCACTCAGGGATCGCGGTCTATCACGAGTCCAACTATTACACGATCTTTCGGCCCGCCCTGCGCTATTACGGCGATCTGGAAGATCGACTCAATCTGTCACTATTTCTTGACGATGTACGCGAATCGACTCGACTGCAGGCAGTTCGCCCTCCCGCGGTCGAGGAGATCGTTGCGACCTTGGAAAGATCCAGCTTTCCGGGGGTGCTTGAAGCGCTGCTCGCGATCTATGTCCGCAACAATGGCAAACGGCGGGGGGGCGACAAGACGCCGGGGCACTATGCCTATGTCGATGAGATCCGCAGTGGGTTTCCCAAGAGCCCCATCCTGTTCGTGGTCCGCGACCCGAGGGACACCGTGCTCTCGATGCACAAGACCTTTCGGACACCGATAGCCGACGCAGCGTCAATGTGGCGCAGTGCCTACCAGAGCTATGCATCTAATCAGAATTGGGTTCACCTGGTGAGGTACGAGCGCCTTGCAAAGGATCCTGAAGCCGAGACACGCGCACTCTGTGCATTCCTCGGTGAGTCCTACGAGCCCGAGATGCTCGATTTCTCTGCTGGCATTCCCGAACGGATTTCAACCCGGGCCCATCTGGCGAAGCTGCAGGTCCCGGTAGAAGCAAGCTCGGTGGGCGGCTATCGAGAACTGCCGAAAGCCGACATCGCCACCATCGAGTCGATCTGCGCCGAAGGCATGCAAGCGCTGGGCTATGAGCGAGAAACCGATGCCGCCGCGCAAATTCGCGCTGACTACGAACCCGGCTGGGTGCACCGTATACAGGAGCGGCTCTTGTACTATGGAACCGATCGCGAGCGCTGGCGTCGTGGCGCATTTCGCTGGAAGATCCAATTCAGAGGCTGGCTGCGCCACTCGCTGGCGTTGAATCGCTGATCCGTGTCGATGCCCCCCACCCCCCACTCCGTACCCGATTGGCCCCAGGCCGACACCGCGGCATTGAGCACGATCGTTTCCAATCCGCCTGCACAGGCCGGAACGGTCCTCGTCTGGAAGTCCATCGAGTACCTGGGGCTCGCCTTCTTCCTGGTCAGCGTCCCGCGCTGGATGGGTCCGGAGATCTTTGGACGCTTCGCGGTATTGAACGCGACTCTACAGATCCTGATGATGTTGAACGGTCTCGGCGCACTGGTAACTTTCGGCCGCTTCGTGCCCGAGTACGCGGCCCAGGGCGTGGAGCGAGTCCGCGCACTGTTCATGCAGGTGTTGCTGCTGCGTACGACCGTGGCGTTGTTGCTGGCCATGGCACTGGTGGGCAGCTTGCCGAAATTGTTGCCTGACGCCACGCTCCCGACCCGCATCGGACTCGCGGGAGCGCTGGTTGCAGCGGCGATCGCTTCAACCTGCTTCCAGGTGTTCTACGGTCTCAACCAACTGGGCCGTTGGCTCGCCAATGGTTCCTCAAAGCGCCTGGTGCTGATCGGCATGCTGGCGCTGATCGGAGGTTGGGCCAGCCTGGAGCGCGCGGGCCTGGCGCTGTTTGCAACCGAGTTGGTAATGGTGGCCTTGGGACTGTATTGGGCGCGGGGCTTCTTCGCGCTCAGGCGCGAAGTCTTCCAGATGCGACAGCTTATCGGCCACCTGCGCTTCAGCTTGCCGTTCTTTGCCACCAATCTGGGGCTGATTCTGATCTGGCGGGCCGGCGAACTCACCGTCATGGGCTTCACGGGAGAGCCGGTCGAGGTTGCGTACTTCAGCCTGGCCGCATCGGTCGTGGCCGCAGTCTCCGGCCTCCTGGGAGAACTGGCAATGATGGTCATCCCACGTGTGACTGCTTTGCAACTCTCCGACCAACTGGAGCACGGGAACCGCGTACTGGGCCTGGCGCTCAAATACCTCACCATCGCCGGCACGCTCGCGATGCTTTCGGTCTACACCGTGGATGCCGGGCTGCTGAGCACCTTGATGGGCGAGGGCTACGCGCCTGTCCTGTCGGGGCTGAGGTTGATGGTCATCGCGCTCATCCCCATCGGCTTCGTGCGCATCGCGATGACTTCGGCCGTCGTGCGCTCTCAACCGCAGCGGTCGGCGTTGCTGGGTGCGGGACTGTTGCTGGCATTTCTTGTGTCTGCAGCCGTCCTGGTCCCGGAGAACGGCTCGCGTGGTGCAGCACTGTCGCTGGTGGTCGCGACGACGGCAGCAGGCGCGGTGGGATATGCGCAGCTTGCGACTCCGGTGCGGGCTGCGGCGCGTACTTTCAGGCTCTTGATCTCGAGCCTCGCGGCGGTCGTACTGATGGCGCAGGCGGAAGGCACCCCGCTGTGGTGCAAACTGCTGCTGTACACCGGATACCTGGCGAGCTTGCCCCTCATCGGACTCGTGTCCCTCGGCGAGCTGGCTGGCCTTGCCCGCGCGATCACAGGAGGGCGTGCTGGGTCGGACTCCAGACGAAATGCATGATGCGTCGGCCGAGCGCCGGCGCGTCGCAGGCGAACTTGTCAACTCGTGGCAACACATCCGAAGGTTGGATGACGACCTGCGGCGGCCAGCGGTTTCGAGAAACCCGTAACATCGACCAGAGACTCAAGGCTTGAACGCCAACAGAGTTCCGATGCAGGTCATGTGGCAACCCCGCCCGCAGCAACGAGTCATCAAAAATCAACAGTCCGTCAATGCAGAACCAGGATCGGAAGTATGCGCAAATAGCGCTCGCTTCATGCGGCGCGCTGCTCCTATTGGGTGCGTTTTTGCTTCCCGCGGACTGGAACCACGCGCCGCCGGACACGCAGTCTCCCATTCCCGCTGCTGCCATCTCGCTGCTGATGGGCAGCCTGATTTTCGATGGGCTGATAGTTTTGTGGCTCGCCCGTCGGTGGCGGTTCTCGAACTCCGCGCTATCGCCGGCAGCAACGCGGCCGGTCCTTCCTGCACTCGATTGGGACCTGGGCCGTCGCGCTGCAATGTTCGGACTGCTGCTCACAACCGCGCTTGCGCTGTTCCTGCGAATATTTGCCATCAACTCCGACCTGTGGCTTGACGAAATTGCCACGGTCGTGGACTACCGCGACCTTTCGCCGCTCGGGGTGCTGCTGACCTACGTCAAGCCGAACAACCACCTGCTCAATACCGAACTCGTGAAGCTGATGACGGGCCTGGTGGGTGAACGGGAGTGGGCAGTGCGGCTTCCTGCAGTGATCTTCGGCGTGGCGACGGTACCGGTTATCTATTGGGTCGCGCGCTCTGTCGCGGGGCGCCTGCCAAGTCTTGGCGCCGCCCTGCTCCTGGCGGTTTCCTATCACCACGTGTTTTTTTCGCAGAACGCCCGCGGCTATTCGAGCTATCTGTTCTTTTCGCTTCTCGCAACGGGCTACCTGGTGCGTGGCCTGGATTGGGATCGGCCACGCTACTGGCTGGGCTACGTCGCGTCGATGATTCTGAACCTTGCGTCGCTGCTGCACGGCGGTTTCGTGCTCGCCGGTCACGCCGTGATCGGAGCTGCGGCGATCTTGCAGCGCAAGCGCTCGGGTGAGGACACTGCACCACTCGTTCGTCGGCTCGCAATGGTGTTCGGCGTCAGCGGGTTACTGGGCCTGCAGCTCTATTTACCCATAAGCCTGCAGGCTTACTCAGTCTTGAATCAGATGTATCGGAAGCCCGCGGCGGGCATGCCGATGACGTCGCACGCTTTCGCTGCGGACTTTGCGAAGGGCCTGACGGAAGGGCTTGGCAGCGGACTGCTGATCGCTGCATTTCCGGTCGTGGCAATCGCAGGCTACGGAGCTTTGGTACTTCTTCGCAGGAAATGGACCCTGGCCGGAGCATTGGTACTGCCGCTCGGCCTGCTGGCGGGGCTCATTGTATTGGGGGGTCTGGCCGCATCTCCGCGCTTCTTCCTGCTGGGTCTGCCGCTCGCGATTCTTGCGGTTGTGCTGGGCGTATTCGCGCTCGTGGCACGCGCTATCGACCGGTGGAATCGCCGGCCATCGACGGCTGTGTCGGCTGCATTCTCCGCGGGCGCGATCGCGCTGATCGCACTCGCTTCGGCGGCGTCGCTCCCGGCATACTACCGAACCCCGAAACAGTCCTACCGCGCTGCACTGGAGTACATGAGGACCGAGAACCAGCCAGGTGACCTCATCGTCCTGATTCAGAACGCAGAGTACGGCTTTCGCTTCTACGGCACTCGGCTGAATCTGCGGGAGGAGCGCGACTTCGTGGCGCTCCGCACACTTGATGCCTTCGACGAAGTGCGGACTCGCACTCGCAATCTCGTCATTGTGACGACGCTGGAACGCGGGCTGCGCTTGGAGGAGCCGGACCTGCTCGCAGAAATCGAACAAGGATGGATGCCTGTGAAGGTATTCCCAGCGACGATTCACGAAGGCGAGATCAGGATCTGGAGAGCCATCCCATGACTGCTCGGCAGAACGCACAAGGCGAAGGCGACCACCCGCATGCCGGTGACGCAATCACTGGGGCACTCGACTACTACCCCATCTTTCTATCGGTGGTGATGGTCGTTCGCAACCGGGCCAATGAGTTGCCCGAGTTCCTCGCGGAGGCCACGGCAGCCATAACACCGCTCGTTGCCGACTACGAGATTGTGATCGTCGACAACGGCTCCGAGGATGACAGCGTGCAGGTGCTCGAGGCTTTGGTGGGCGACCCGGCCCTGCCGAACTTGCAGGTCTACGCGCTCACCAAGGAAGTCGATCAGGACACGGCTGCCTGGGCCGGGCTCGAGAACGCACTAGGCGACTACGTTGCAGTGATCGACGTGATCACCGATAGCGTGCAGTTCATTCGCACGATGCTTGAGCATGCGGTGAGTGGCGCCGACGTAGTTTTCGCGCGCAATACGCAAAAACCACCGGAAAGCATGGTGTATCGGTTGTGCTTCGCGGTGTTCAACTTCTTGTACAAGAGCTTCAACGGCATCTATATAAGCAAGGACGCGCCGCAGTTCCGGATCTTGAGCCGGCGCGTGGTGAATTTGATCTTGCAGCACGGCTCGCCCAACCTGGCGTATCGAACCTTGCCGGCTACGGGCGGATTTGCCCGTGTGAACCTCACCTACTCTTCCAGGCCGAGGCTTGCCCATCGCAAGCTCCTGTTCGAGAGCATAGATCGCGGCATGCGCTCGTTGATCTCCTCCACTCGCGGCCCCATGCGCCTGGTCACGGCCCTTTCGCTGTTCGGCGCTCTCTCGAACGCGGTGTACTCGGTGTACGTGGTGGTCATCGCGATCTTCAAGACGGACGTGGCGCCCGGCTGGGTGACGCTGTCACTGCAGCAGTCGGGCATGTTTCTCCTGCTCAGCCTGGTGCTGCTCGTCATGGGCGAGTACCTGTTGCAGTTATCACGGCTCTCGAATTTCGGCCCGTCTTTTCACGTGGCGCGGGAGTTCACGAGCACTGTGATTACGCGGCGCGAGAAGCTGAATATCGAGGACGTCGGCGGCCCTGACCTTGCTTCGCAGCGCTCGCTTCCGCCGTTGAGCCCAACGTGACGAGCGGGTGCGATGCGATCGTCATCGGAGGTGGATTCTACGGCGCGACGATTGCGTCATACCTGGCGACGAGACGAGGCATGGCGCGCGTGGTGTTAATGGAGCGCGAGGCTGCACTCATGAGTCGCGCTTCTGCGAATAATCAGGCACGGGTGCACAACGGCTACCACTACCCGCGCAGCTTCACGACCGCGTTCCGTAGCCGAGTGAACCTTACTCGTTTCGTAGCCGATTACCCCGACGCGGTGGTGCGCGATTTCACCAGTATCTATGCGATTGCCCGCCACAACTCCAATGTGACCGCCCTGCAATTTGAGCGTTTCTGCCGGCACATCGGCGCGCCGCTGAAGGCTGCTCCGGCGGGATTTCGCGGCCTGCTCGATGAGCGGCTCATCGAGCAGTCCTATCTGGTGGAGGAGTACGCATTCGACCACGTGCGACTGCGTCAGCGGGTGACGACCGAACTCGAACGGGCGCAGGTGACGTGCCATTTGACCTGTGACGTCCGTGCGTTACGCCGCGAGCCCGGCGGCGTCGTGGTGGATTTTGAACGGGAGTGCGGCCGTCTCGAGTCGCTCAGCGCGCGCCTGGTTTTCAATTGCACCTACAGTGGCCTCAACCAGTTCGGCGGGCAGTTTCCCGGTACGAAGCTGAAATTGAAGCACGAGGCGACCGAGATTGCGCTGGTGCAAGTGCTGCCGGAGCTGCGCGAAGTGGGCGTCACAGTAATGGACGGCGCATTCTTTTCGATGATGCCGTTTCCGTCGCGCAACTTGCACTCCTTGTCCCATGTTCGTTACACGCCACACGAACATTGGTTGGACCAGCCGGGCGAGGACCCGCGCCAGCGTTTGCACGCGCCGGAGCGCCAAACTAGAGTGGACCGGATGTTGCGGGATGCAGCGCGTTACATGCCGGCGGTGCGACAGGCGACGTATCAAGGCTCCCTCTTCGAAGTGAAGACCGTGCTGGTCAAGAACGAGGGTGATGACGGTCGGCCGATCCTGTTCGAGCGCCACAGCGCATTGCCGGCGTGCTATTCCATTCTTGGTGGCAAGCTCGACAACATCTACGACGTTCTTGAGAAACTCGATGCCGAGACGATCGCTCCCACTTGAGTCGCGCTTGGCGCGAGGCGTCGCCGACGGCCCGGAGGTTTACGTCACGTGACGGATGCGTTGATCGGTCATTCGGGGTTCGTCGGAGGAACGCTTCTCAGACAGCGAAGCTTCGGGGCGATGTATCGCTCCACCGACATTGACGCGATTGTCGGCAGACGGTTCGATACCGTCATCTGCGCGGGCGCTCCGGCGCAAAAATGGCTGGCCAATCGGGAGCCTGAGGCCGACCTCCGCACGATCGAGGGCCTGATCGCTCGCCTGGCAGGGGTTCAGTGCTCGACGTTTATTTTGATCAGCACCGTCGACGTATTTCACCAGACCGTGCACGTGGATGAGAATAGCCCCGTCGACGAACACGAGTTGCATCCTTACGGCCGAAATCGGAGGCTGTTGGAGAACTTCGCGCAAGATCACTTCAATCGCTGCATCGTGGCGCGTCTTCCTGGTCTCGTCGGACCTGACCTGCGCAAGAACGTCATCTACGACCTCTTGAACGACAACAATCTCCACACGATTGATAGGCGATCCGTTTACCAATTTTATCCGATGGTCAACCTGTGGCACGACCTTCAGTTGGCACAACGTAATGGTCTGGGCTTGCTGCACCTCACCGCAGAGCCCATAAGCGTGTGCGAGGTGTCGGAGTATGGATTCGGCAAGAGGTTTGACCAAGTCCTCGACGCGCCGCCTGCCAGGTATGACTTTCGATCCAGGCACGCCGCCCTGTTCGGCGGCGCCGGCGCCTACCAGTATTCCAGGCGGGAAACACTGCAAGCTGTGCGTGCCTATGCGCAGTCGGAACCACTTGCCATCAGGCGCGAGCGGGACTCGGCATGAGGATCGCCGCCTCCAACATCGCCTGGGACCCCGCAGAGGACGAGTCGGTTGCCGCGCTGCTTCAAGCGCACGCCGTGGACGCCGTCGACATCGCCCCCGCCAAATATTTCGCCAACCCTGCCCTCGCCACCGCTGCCGAGATCGACGCCGTGCGTGCGCGCTGGGCTGGATGGAACGTCGAGATCACCGGTATGCAGGCGCTCCTGTTCGGAACTACGGGGTTGAATGTCTTCGGCGCTACCGAGGTTCGGCGCGCGCTGGTTGAGCATCTGCGCGCGGTCTGTCGCATCGCTGACCGCCTGGGAGCGCGGCGGCTGGTGTTTGGCTCGCCCAGGAACCGGGACCGCTCTGGCTTGAGCGATGAAGATACGCTTGCAATCGCCATCGAGTTCTTTTTCGAACTTGGCCAAATAGCCGGGGACCACGGGGTCTGCATTTGCCTGGAGCCTAATCCGCCGAGGTACGGCGCCAACTTCATGACCAACTCCCCGGAGACTGCGCGGATCGTCGTTGCGGTCGCGCACCCGTCAATCAGGATGCAGCTCGACACGGGCGCCCTGACGATCAATGAAGAGGAGCCGTCGCAGGTCCTGGCGAGTTTCGGCCACCTGGTGGGTCACGTGCACGCCAGCGAACCGGATTTGCTACCGCTGGGAGATGGGAGCGCGGATCACGCGCTGATCGGACGCTTGTTGGCTGAGCGACTGCCGAAGTCGGTGGTGACCATCGAGATGGTGGCGACCACGAACGAGCCGCATCTCGCGTCGGTTGCTCGGGCTTTACAGGTTGCCACTCGATACTACCGCTCCGAACAGCAGCGCCGCCCCAGCGACGTCGCGCGATGAGATGTCGGATTCGATTCGAGCCCCCACCTAATCGTTTGTCCAAGTCAGTCCTGGTGACGCTTCAAGGATTGCCGGCGCTCGCAGTCGCGCGGGGCAGGAGTCGGCATTTGGCCGCAGTGTGTGACCATCGCTGCTTCGGCGCGGTTGGCGTGGCGCTCACCTCTCTCTGCGCAGTGAGGAGTCGAAGCAACCGTGTCACCTGATATCACCAGTGAGATGATTTCAAAATGGCAGGTGCCTAGCTTCGAGGTGCCGCTATGGCGCGAGCGCAGTGCTGACTACGCCGTGGTTATCCCCGTGATCAATGAAGGCGAGCGAATTCGCCGCGTGCTTATACGCCTGGCCGACTTGGAGATTTCGCGTCACCTGGACGTCATCATCGTCGACTCGGGAAGCACCGACGGCTCGCTGGCACTCGAGTTCCTTCAGGCTCGCGGAGTACGGGGCCTGCTCGTCAAAACCGGGCCGGGCAGACTGAGCGCGCAACTGCGTTGTGCGTACGCGTTCGCGATGCAGCACGGCTACGCGGGCATCGTCACCATCGACGGCAACGACAAAGATGATCCCGAGCCGATCCCGGATTTCGTCAATGCCCTGATGAGCGGCAACGATTTCGTCCAGGCCTCGCGCTTCATCCGCGGCGGCAGGGCAGAGAACACCCCGAAGGCGCGCTACTTGGCGATCCGCTTTGTCCACGCACCGCTATTGAGCGTCTGTTCGGGGTTTCACTGGACTGACACGACTCAAGGTTTTAGGGGATACAGCCGCAAGCTTTTGCTCGATCCCCGCGTGGCGCCCTTTCGAGACGTCTTTCAGGGTTACGAACTCCTGGCCTACCTCTCGCATCGCGCTCCTAAACTCGGGTTTCGCTGTGTTGAATTGCCGACCACCAGGCGCTATCCGGTTGGCGAATCCGTACCGACCAAAATCGTGGGATTCAGAGGCAATCTCAGCGTGCTTCGTATCTTGCTCCAAGCGGTCAGCGGCGCTTACGATCCAGTGGAGTGATGCCTCGCAGTGAAAATGATCATCCGATTCTTGAACTCCCTGGAATGCAGAATCCTTGTCTCAGGTCCATCGCGCGCCGCTCTGTCCGACACCGAATAGTGAGCCGACGGCCTCTCCGGCGGACCAGGCCCCGAGCAGCAGCAACAGCGCCGGCAGACAGCGCAGCACCTTGAACTGCTGCCCGGCCGCTCCCGCCTCGCGGATGATGCGGCCGAGCAGGATCGCTGGCACCGCAGGCGCGAGCGCTGCACGCGCGCAACACACCAACAGGCTGCGTCCTTGCACACGCCCGCCGCCGAAAAGGCGGCCGTGGTGGTACTGCGCGCGCGTGGCGGACCCGAGCGAAGTCTTGTTCTCGTCAAACGTCAGGGCACCGGGCACGCGCCAGAAGGATCCGCCTCGTGCGCGCATACGCGTGTGCAGGTCAACTTCGAACAGGCCTTGAGCTGCCGCTGGTAGCGCCGCGCGCAGGCGCTCTGCATCGTAGGCGACATTGATGGACGGCAGGTCTGCCACCTCGCCTTCCGGTTCACGGCGGAAGTAGCGGCCGTACTCGATAAACGTCAGCGCCCATTCGGCTGCACTGCCGCTGCGACGCGCTACCGGGCCGCCCAGGACCGCTGCATGCACCCGCTCGTGCGCTTCCAGCAGGGCCTCGGCCCAGCCGTCGGCGGGCGCGCAAAAGTCTTCGGTCAGCGCGATGAGCGGGCCACTTGCAGCGCGTACGCCGGCAAGCCGCATGGCGGGAATGGTGGTGCCCCCGGCACAGGCAATGACGCGCGTTCCCGGCCCGAGTGCCTGCGCTCCGGGGCGCGCGGTGACGAGTAGCAACTCTGCGTCGCCACTTTGAAGCAGAGAGTGCAGCGAGCGAAATAGAGCCTCGGGAGGCCCTTGCGACCGCGAGCCGGCGACAACCACGCTGAGCCGCAGTGCCATGTATCTAGTAAAGCTTCCGGCAGGACTGGCCGGGGCCGAACCAGTAGCCCAGCCATTCGCCCACGCCCCAGAAGACGCACACCCCGCAGAGCGCGAGCGCTGATTTTGGCAATAGACGGCGATTAACGGGGTGACTCACCGCGCGCTGAAGATGTCGCACCATCAGGATCAGCGCGACTGCCGGCGCGAAAATGCGGTACAGCAGCTTTCTCGCGGGCGTTGCGCGGCGGACGCGCACGGCGCCGTAGCAGCGCCCGTAATGGAAGCGCCGCAGTCCGAAGGACAGGAAGGCATAGCGCGCAAGATGACGCACGCGCATCGTCGGCCAGAGCACCAGGCGTCCGCCACGGGCGCCAATTCGCTCGTGGATGAACGGTTTGTTGAAACCTTCGGCCTTGAGGATGTCAGCGCAGGTTTCGGTCAAGATGCGGTGCCGATAGGCAACGTTGTTGCCGGGCAGATCACCTTGCGTATCACCCGCCTTGATCGGCGGGTTGAAGGCGCCGTACTCGAAAAGATAGGCCGCGATATTGCCTGCGCTCTGAGTGCCCGATAACAGCACGGCGCCACCGACGGCGCACACTGAGGAATCGGCGAAGGCCGTGAGGATCTGGTCAATCCAGTCCGGTTCGGCAGCGTCTACTGGATCGAGCACTGCGATCAATTCACCGCGCGCGTGTCGTATCGCTGCTGCTTTCAGGGCCGGCAGATTGGCGCCCGGAACTGCGACTCGCCTCGCGCCTGGAAAGTGCCGCGCGAGCGCCGCCATGCGATCGTCGTTGCTGCCATCGGCGACAATCACTTCGATCTCCGCTGCGCGGGTTTGTACGGCTAGCGAAGCCAGGGTCTGCTCGGCGGTGTCGGGCAGCGTGCGCGCCGCCACCACCACCGAGACGCGTGGCGGCCGGCTGGGACTTGACGCGTGCACCCTCTGGCTCAGGAGTCTGGCGTGACACTTGCCGCCGCGCTTTCGCGCTCGCGGACGGTGCTCTCAACCAAAACCAAGGGAATCGTAGCTTTCGCTGCGACTCCGTTGGCGAAACTCGCTGCAGAGTAGCCCGCAGGTGTTTGCGGTTTCTCCCACACACGCCCGCCGACCATTGATCGCGCCAGATGCAACGGCTGAAACACAATGCTCGGCCAAAGGAAAACTTCGGTCGTACACCAGCACGCCCTGGCGCTTATCTGGGCGCGCTGCACGTGCGCCGCCGGCGAGTTCCACAGTTCGCGGAATGTCGTCTGACGCAAGTTGCCGAGCGGCTTGTGCATCTCGCAGACTGATACATCGCCGTTGGCATAGATCACGCCGGCGAGCACGCCTGCCTTGCACGGCACAACCTGCCGGGTCTGCACGACGGATTCGGTCTTGGCCCATTGCAGCATCGGCTCAACGATCGCGCCGAAGCGGCCTTCGTCGCGGTCCTGCCACACCGCGCGCACATGATCCGAAAGCGCGCGGTACTGGTCGATGGGCGGAGTCAGCAGACTCGGGTCTTTTCGATCACCGCGGATGATCGCGAGATTGTGGTGGTCCATCTGCGGACAGCGCTCGTGCAGATAGCTTGTCAGCTCCCAGAGCTCGCTCATGTTCTGATTGGTGGCGGTCGAGATCGAATGGATGCGCAGGCGGGGGTCTTCCCGCTGCAAGTCGGCAAGCATTTCGTAGGTCTCCATCGCCTTTTCGAAAGACTTGCCGTTGCCCCGGAACTTGTTGTGATACTCCGGCATGCCGTCAAGCGACAGCTCGCAGGCGAAAAGCATCAGCTCCTTGTCCTTGAGCACGCGGCGCAGGGCCGCCTCCGTACGTTCGGTGAAGTAGCCATTGGTCGGCACGTACACCTGTTTAACCCCGTTGTTGCGCACAAAGGTGCGGACAATTTCCGCGAAATCCTTGCGAATGAAGGGTTCGCCGCCGGAAAGATTGAGGTTCTCGATGGGCCCGAGATCCTCGGAAAGCCTGCGGATTTCGTCGAAAGTGAGGTCGTCACGCTGATTGAGATCGCGCCAGTAAAAGCAATGGTCGCAAGTCAGATTGCATATGGAATTGATGAACAGCACGAGGAAAGGCGGGGTACCTCCCTCCACCGGTGACTGGGCCACACCCGTGAGACGCAGGTGCCTGCGCAAGCGACTGGCCATGCCTGGCTGTTTCATCGAGCCTCCGAAATATCCTGACGACAAGCATGCTACTGCGTGTTGCGGGGAACTGCCGGTGCGAAGCTGGCCGATCATTCGCATCAGTGAAAAAAAGGTACGACAACCGAGTCCGCGCGGCGTCAGCAAGTACGCGGGTCACGACTTGGACGGGCTTGTCACAGGTCGGACGAAACCAGGACGCGTCCGGAGCCCGGCCCAAAGTCGACGCAGCAGCCGCCTGTCGCTATTCGATTTCCAGCAAGGCGTCCCCCGATCCAAACACATAGCCCGCGATGTCGCCTGCTGCCCAGATCACCGAGAAAAGCAACAGATACGGAAACGCCAGCAGCAACTCCCGGCGCAGGCGGTTCTTGGCCAGTACCGTGCACGTGACCCGCCAAAGCAGGACGGGTGGCAAGGCCAGGCTGAGCAATGCCGAAGTCATTCGGGTAAACCGCGCCGTGCTCGGAAACCGGCTCCCAGCGTAATATCGTGAGTAGACGAACCGCTGGCGACAAAAGAGTCGAAGGCTGAATTTCTTGCAGTGATAGATCTTGATTGAGTTTGACGAATACAGGCGCTGGTTTCTGCGTTCAAGCTCCGGATGCAGCGTTGTTTCCCAGAACCCACCGTCGAGCTGCGCGCTCGGAATGGACGCGAGCGCCTCACGGCGATACGCGACATTCATGCCTGGAATATCCGTTGCGTACCCGTTCGGACGCGGGGACATTGAATTGGAGTACTCGCAGAGAAACGTCGCCCAGTCGAACGCCGTGTCGTGAACCCCGTTCTCGACACAACCGCCAAACGCCGCGGCATCGGCCGGTGCCGAATTGATCGCGTCCTGAAATGACGCGAGCCAGTCATCGGCCGGAACGCAGTGGTCCTCGGTCACGATCACGAACTGACCGGAAGCGCGTTCCAACGCAAGGCGCCGCATCGCCGGCAGGGTGGTGTTCGCAGCGCAGGGATACAGAGCCACTTCGGGGTGGTCGCGACGAATGACGTCGGTCACCGCATCCTGCAGACGGTCGACGATGAGAATCTCGTGGGTCGGAGATCGTTCCTGGCGCCGCAGCGCAAGCAGAATTTCAACTACACGAAAACTGTCCTCCGTACTGACCCGCCCGATCAACACGGAAAACTCGATCTCACTCATGGTTCGCAACCGTTCCCCGGTCGGCCGCATCTTCATCAGCAGGTCCTGACCCGGCACCGGCCCGCTTCCGACCGTGCGTTCCGTCAACTCGGAATGCGCTGCCGACGTATCCCCATAGCTCGCCAAGACTCCACGCGCCGATGAAAAGCAGGAGCCATGGCAAGCTTGAGGGCAGCCTCCATCTCAGGCCGGGCGAAGCGATTCCGCGGCCGATGACCTTCGCGACGAAATAGGCGACCGCCAAGGGCGCGAGTATCAGCATCGCGACTCTTCTCCACGGTCTGAAACGCGCCATGCGTTCTTGGCCAAATGCCTGGCCATGCTCGAATCGCCTGGAAAGGAAGTCCCGGGTTGAATAGGTGTTCACGTGCGCGGCGGCGAGCTCCGGCTCGAAAGCCATCGTGAGCCCGTCGGCCCGGAACCTGGAGTGAAAGGACGGTTCCCAGAACCCGACGCTCAGGAGATCGTCATGCCTGATGATCTCGGCTCGCCGATAGACCGAGTTGTCGGCAGCAACGTCCCGGATTTGCCTCTTCGGCTGCGGCGGCGTGACGCTGCAATAGCGCAGGATATGGATCGCTGCATCCCGTGCCGACGCAGAATCCGGAAGTTCGATGGCGCCTCCGTAGGCAACATGCGTCGCGAGGTCGAGCGTCGCCACCTTCTGGATCCATTGCGCATCCGGTATGCAGTTGGCTGACAGGATCGCCACGCGATCGCCCCTCGCGCTTCGAATCCCGAGCGCCCATAGTTCAGGGACCAGCGCCTCGGCAGGTCCTTCAAGGAGCGCGCAATTCTGCGGCAAGACGAGCGCAGCAGGCGGTCGGTCATCAGATGCATGACAGATGATCACCTCGATCGCCTGTACTCCGGACGATGCAAACCGGTCGACAATCCTGGCGACATTCTGCCAGGCATCCTGTACGCCAACGACAACGCTCATGCGTGGCTGGAATTCCATATCGCCCCCCTGACCGCCCGTAGGGCCGAGCGGACAGCCAGATAGCCCTGCGTGCCTGGACGTCCGATATCGAGGCCGACCCAGAACGGTCTGAGATAATAGGAATCAATCCTTGGCAACGCATCCATTGCCGCATGCTTTGACACGTATCCCATGCGCGTAGACATCGAGGCCCGGTAGATCCGCGAGGCAAGTGCCTGGACGCGGGCATTGCGGAAGCCGTAGGGGAATGCGAGATACCGGGGCCGGCGCCCGGTGCGCAACTCGATTTCCGAGTTGCAATGCTCAAACTCCGCGAGTACCGCGCCATTCCCAAGGGTGCGAAGGTCGGGATGACTGTGCGTATGGGATTCGATGGCGATGCCCATTCGCTGGGCTGCCAGCACGTCGTCCCACGACATCATCCCGCAGGTTGGCGCTGCCGCGGGTTGACCCGCCCAGGCGTTGGTGGAGCCGACCGCGCCCGTGACCAGAAAGAGATGCGCGGGAAGTTTCCGTTCCCCGAGGGTGCTCATGGCGTATTTGAATGCGCTGGCCATGCCATCGTCGAATGTGATGGCCACACCCTGCGGGACCGAAGGCTGCAACAGGTCGTCCAGCGACAGGACCGGTGTCTTGGAATGTTCAAGCGCGTCCAGAAATTCCACGAATCGGGCCCGCGGAAATGAGAGCACAGATCGGTCGTCCGAAATCGCGTGGAAAGTGACAATCGCCTTCATGGCGTTAGCGCTTCCCCGACGTTCGTTCCGAGCTCAGCGAGCTTTGCCAGATAGGCGGACACGTGCAGGTTTTCCGTGCCGTTCTCCAGAAAGTGGCCGCGCGCCAAGGCGCCGAGCCGATTTCTCATGTCGAGGTCTTCAGCCATCAAGTCGATGGCGCTGGCCGCTTCGCTATCCGTCTGGAAAATGATGCCTGCGCCGCTTTCCCGCACCGCATCGGCGGCGCCTCCAACGTCCCGGACGATGGCCGGCGTGTTCTGGGAAAACGCCTCCAGGACCACCAGCCCGAAGGATTCCGGTGCCAGCGAAGGCAGGACCAGCGCGTGCGCGGCGCGATACATCCGCTTGAGGTCATTCTGCGGAACGGCGCCGAGAAACCGGATATTGGGGGTGCCGGCGTATCTCTTGCGCAGTCGCGGAAGTAGGTCCCCGTCACCGGCAATCTCGAGATCGAGGTGGGGGCGACTTACAAACAGCTCCGCGAGGCGATCGATGCCTTTCGAGGCGGTCACGCGCCCGGCAAAGAGAAATTTCAGCCGGCCCGGCGACGGGGGTGCCGCGCTGAGTTCGTCGAATCCATGCGGCGCGAACAGGGGCAGCACGCTCATGGGGCGGCGCACGCCACCGGCCTGCAGTGCATCGCGGGTGAATTTACTCGGGGCGAATATCCAGTCGACATGACGGAGGCATTCCTGCAGGAGATCGGAATAGCGCCACAGTTGTGGAGGCCGGCCCGAGCGCAGCTGGCATGAAAAGCAGGTCCTTGAATCACACGCCTTGCTGCCGTTCTTCCAGAATATGTGGGTTGGACATACGCTCCAGTGCTCATGAGCGGTGAACACCTTGATTGGCGCACCCTGCATGCACAGGACCTTTGGACCGCCCATGAGCGAAATATTGTGAAAATGGATCACGTCGTACGGCTTGCGCGTCAGGCGCTTCAGAGCCGCGGATTTGGGGCCTGGGCGACCGGTTGCATACGAGTAGAGCGGTGAAAGAAATCCGAAACGGCTGTTGAGACAGTGGATATGCGGATTCCTGTCTGCTTCGGTGGCGGGTATGCGACCGCCAGAAGCCGCGTAGGCATCATGACAGTAGACGACATCGACATCATGGCCACGTCGCTGGAGCGCTGAAAAGAGCTGACGCACGTAGGTTCCGTCACCCCCGAAATGGTGAGGTGGAAAGAAGCTGGTCACCATCAGAATTCGCATCAGGCTTCCGCCAGGACCCGGTCAATCGTAGCCAGCAGGAGCCCGGCACTCTGCTCCCAGGTATTGCGGGCGCTCTCTTCTCCAGTCGCGAGTCTGAGCCTGGCTTCCAGATCCGGACGGGTCGCCAACTCGAGGATGCTCGCTGCAATCGAATGAGGGTCAAAGGGGTCGAAGGCCAATCCCGCCTTGCCTGCGACTTCCATCACTGCACCGTCTTTCGCGCCCAGCACAGGCGTGCCACAGCACATTGCTTCAAGCGCAGGCAATCCAAACCCCTCGGACAGCGATGGCAGAATCAGACCCAGCGCGTTCGACAGGAGGACGGCGAGGTCCTCATCCGGCGCATAACCGGTCCAGAAGACCCTCTCTGAAAGTTCCGGCGCCAGGCGCAGTCGATCGATCATCGCCTGGTATTCGGAATGAAAGCCGGCGCCTCCCGGGTCACCCACCAGTACCAGAGCCAGTCCATCTCCGCCTGATTGCGTCAGCACGTATGCAAACGCATCCAGGAGCCGTAGCAGGTTCTTGTGGGGCGCAAAGCCTCCGACATAGACCAGGAGCCGTTGATCGACGGGAAGCGCATATTTGGCGCGGACCTCTGCATTGAGAGTGGGTTCCTTCACCGCATGAAACAGATCGCTGGCGCCTTCGCAGATCACGTCGATCTTTCCGGCTGGAACCCCGAGAAATTCCACGATTTCCGATCTGGCAGTCCGCGACACCGTTACCACGCGTGTGGCCGACTGGCGGGCCAGCCATGTTTTCGTATTCCAGAGGAATCGATGCCGGGCCGACGGAAACACCAGCTCCGGAAAGTGCTCGGCGATGGCGTCGTGGAAGGTGACGATGGACTTGACCCCTCTGGGCGGCGGAAACCACGAGTACACGGCCGGATAGTAGATGGCATCCAGATGCTGTGATCGTGCGGCGTTCCAGAACTTGAGGACATCGCCAACTCTTCGACGGTCGTCGGCAACGGCGACGTCAACGACGCGACGTCTTGACCCGACTTGAACGACCTCCACTTGAGGAAAATCAAATCGCGAATCCAGATCCTCGTCAGCGAGAGCGACGAATCTGTGGACGGTCTCGAGCTTGAAGAGCCGCGACAGCACTTCCCGGGAGAAGCGTCCGAATCCCCGCGAATTGTTCCAGCAGGAGACATCCACCCCCACCCTCATGAGCGCCGACTCCGTTCGTCTCGGTCTGGATCCGGCGCGGGCTTCGCGCCACCCGATGGCCACGCGACGGACGCCGCCGCAACGCGGGCGAACTCTGCGGTGACCTTCGAGGTCCGGACCGAAGCCCGCCGGCTGACATGGCCCGGTGGACCAGTAGGCAAGGCTCCGGTGGAGCATCGACCAGAAGCACGTCGTGACTTTTTCACACGCAAGGAAAGTTCGAACGCTGCGACGACCCTGGCAGGTAAAGCAGAGCGCTTCATCCGACACGCTCCTGGGCAGTTCCTGGCGCTCGACCAGCCGCTGCGCTACTGAGAAACCAGTCCCGCACTCGGGCCACCTGCATGATCTGTCCAGCGCTGATCGGAACGCCTTTCGCATGCTGCTGGTGAAATTCTTTCACCAGATTCCTGAGGCCCGGATACGCAGGTTCCCATCGCGCGGCACGCAAGGCCAGATTGACCGTGGACGCGACAAGGTGTTTCGCCGCACGCAGGCCCGGTGCGGAAATCTTGGAGCGCCTCGAAGCGTGCCCTGGGGACCAGATGCCATAGTCGTGAAAAAGATCCGCTTCGAATGTGCCACCTGCGCCGACAGCCACGATTCGCGCGCATGTGGGTCTCGCCTCGACGCTCAGCAGAATCCTTACAAGCGCCGTCTGGATCTGTGCGGTCAACTGCCAGGTGCCGCGCCCGTTTGCGGCCATGCACCATGGGGCTTCTGCGAGGTCTTCGGTCGGAAACACCCTTTGCAGGATGGACAGCGGATGGGGCAGCACATCCGCTGCGATGTAAGGCCAGCGGGCCTTGTCGTGCCCTCCGCCTGCCGTCTGGAAGGCAACGTCGACCGTCGCCAACTCGCCCAGATTCGGGAGCTGACTCACCAGTTCGGCCACTGAATTCTGAAAGGCGTATTGATGTGTGGGGCAGAGGCGGACATCCTGTTTCGTCGCCGCGTCGATCAACTCAGCGGTGGACTTCGCACAGACCGAAAATGGCTTCTCGACCAGTACCGAGACCCCGGCATCGATGCATGCCCGGATTGCCGATGCGTGCGTTTCGGTAGGCGTGCAGATATGCGCGATGTCGATGCGCTCGTGCGCCAGGCAGACATTCAAGGATGTGTAAGGCAACCCTCTGAACCGCTTGGCCATTCTTCGCGCGACGTCGGCGTCCTGATCGACGACGGCGACAATATGGCTTCCCGAACATCGCACGGCGTGCGCATGCCAGAAGCCCATGAGACCCGCCCCGACGATGGCGACCCGTCTCTGCGACAGCGCAGTTTCCCGGTTGAGCGGCATTGCGAACGTCCTGCGGATTGGCCGACGTAACCCCGACCGACTGGCCCCGGATTCTCCTGGGAGCGCACTCGAGTACCGAGTCGCGTCTACCGATGCTATACCCCGCTCGCGAAATCTGGCACCACGGTGCTGCGCTCCTCATAGCCGGGCGGAGCACGTCAGCGTGTCGTTGCGGCGAGGGCGCAAATGCAACCGACGGACGAGACTTGCGCACGGGCAAGCACAGAGCCCGATGCGCTGAAGCGCTGGGCATCACTGTGGTCTCCCTGTATAAGCTCTCGAAGAGCTGTGTGTCTGTTGAAGCAGCAGGCACCTGCGTCGGCGAGGAACTCCACAAGGGGCGGGACGGGAAACTCACAGTGATGACGGGGATCTCCGACCTCGACAACACCGAACGAGGCGCCTGCCGCCGGGAACAACGCGATGCGCTGACCGTCTGGCCATCGGCGAAGACAGGCAGCACGAATCGGTTTCCGGTGCGGACGGTTCCATTCGCCGCCCCTCGTTTTTTTAGTGTCCGTTCAAAGTGGCGGATGACCACCGGCGATTTGTTGAAAGGAACTGACAGTAAAAAATGCAACGAACAATGGACATGCAGTCGAACAGCATCCAGGCGGACGTCATCAAGCCAACCGTCACCAACACCGTCGCGATCATCGGTGGCGGGCCAGCCGGCCTCACGGCAGCATACGAACTG